>CAIRMX010000140.1 GCA_903879805.1 uncultured Alphaproteobacteria bacterium
AAAAGCTGCTGCCGAGTGGAATGGTTTCATCAAGATTGGCGCCAAGTCTGGCTAGGGGCGCGACGAGAGTTGCAAAATTATTGTCGAAAGCAATTTGTAACAATCCTTGAGTTGCCGCAGGATTTGGGCCCATTTCTGCAAAAGCCTCCACAGCCTTTTTTTTATTTTGCGCAACTGCGTAATATAGCGGCGAGAAACCTTCGCCACTGTTTGAGTAAAAATCTGCAAATGTCACTCCGGCTTCTCTCAAAGCTCTGATGGCATCATCTTGTCCGTGATAAGCGGCGAAATGCGCTGGCGTAAAATCTTCTTCAATTTTTGCGGTCAGAAGTTCGGGCTTTAATGCGCCAAGAAATTTCAGTGTTTTGAGGCTGCCATGACTACATGTTTCGCACATTAGATGTGCATTTGTTGGGTTAGTAAGAATGTCAGGGCTGTGACTTAGCAGCAGTTTAACAATTTCAACATTGTCCTTTGTGGCGGCAACAATGAGCGGCGTATTTCCATCGCCATCAATTTGGACGCAGAGCTCGGTGACTAAATCTTGAGCTGTAATTTGGCTTTTGATCTTTTGCAAAAGCAGTTCCATCAACTCGCAATTATTGTGCAGGGACGCTGAATGGAGCGCGTTGCTGCTGAGAAAAATCTCCGCAGTGGTGAAAAAATTATCCAATAGCATCACGCAAGCGTCAGCGTTGTTGTGACTAGCTGCAGCTTCTAGACAATGACGCTGAAAACCTGTTGGCAATTCTGCGCGATGCTCTGGATCTTGCACTATTTTAGCATGCAGGCTGGCGAAAATTTCTGTGTAATCGGGGCGCAACATCAATTGCTCGCAAGCCAAGTAATAAGCAGCGTCCTGAGGATGCAAACTTTGCAGACTTGATTCTAATTCACTGACCAAATCAAAGTCGCTTGCCGAGCTTTTTATTTTGCGGGTTATGAACTCAATTGGAGCATTTCCTAGAAGTAGAGTTCCAATTGATGCGCTATGAAGATCTACTTGCTGAAAATTCGGATTAGCTTTGTGGATGTTGTAAAGGTTGATGATGCGCTCTACCTTTTCCGCCTGATGGGGCAAAAATTTATTGATTTGTATTCGCGCCAGATCTCTGAGATAGCTTACGTCTTCATGGTATTGTGGGCGAACTTCTTGAATGCCTTTCATGATTTCAAGAAATGTAATCGGAGCATTTCCGGCAAGATCTTCGCCCATTAACCACAAAGCCTCAAATCCGGCGAGCAACTCTTCGTCACTGCTGGGATTGTGTTTTAAATACTCTGCTGGTTCGAGTAATCCTAAAGTGCTGCCATAGATTTCTGATTTAAATAAGGCGCTTGCATCACCCCCAACTATTTGAGCAAAGGAGGTGGGTTTTCTGGGAGGGGTTTTTGGCTGATCGAAAAATTCATCTAAAAAATCCAATGCTAAAATATTTTCTGCTGAGGCGCTTAAAGCAGATCTGCTGAGCCTCATGCTAAAATCTTTCCGAACTACAACCTGTTTTTCATTGTAAATTTTGGCATGTTTTAACTTTGAAATCAGGGCTTCATTTAAAGTTTTATCATATTGAAAATTTACCGGATCGAAAGTGGGAAACATCTCTCTCAAATCTGAAACGATCTCTTCAACTTTAGCTCTGCGCTGCCTGACTTCGTCAATAATTTCGGTGATTAACCGATCTTTAACTTTTCTCGAATAAGAGGTGTGAATTTTGTGAGCTAAAAAAAGCGGTATTTGTGATTGTGGATGAAAAACTCTTTCTGCTTTAAGCCCCAAACTATATTCCAAATAGCTCGGAATATGAACTTCATTGCTGGAGAAAACGTGATCTTTTAAATCATCTACCGCATTAGCCATCACAACGTCATGCGCGCGTAATAATGGTTTGTATTTTTCATCGGTGATTAAGGCTTGATGCAGCTTTTCGATTCTTTCTTCAGTGCCATCCAAGCAGTTTAAAAATTCACCTTCGGGTGGAAATGATTGTAAGAAAATCTCCCATTGATCTTCTGGCTTCAAGCTGAGCTGACAAAGATAATCGCAAAATTTATACATAATTTTTGCGCAGTGAGCGCTGCGCTCTGTAAGAAATCCGGCGATGTAGATTTCAAATTCTGAGCCGCTTTTTAGCGAATCTTTTTCTAAACCACGCTTAGCAAAATATTCGTAAGCAACCCGCATGGTTTCGCGCAATTGCGTTTTTGGATCAGTGGCGGCAAGCCATGAATCTCTTATTTCAACAAGCTCTGTATCTAAATCATCACTGCTTCGAACTGATTTTTGCTCGTCAAAAATTTCGCTCAGAATAACCCTAATTTTTAGGTCGCTTAAACTATTTATTTTATCCCTAATTTCCTGTTCGAAAATTGCTGGATCTTGAGTGAGAAAGTTGGGAAACATTTATTTGTAAGGAGTCAAAGATAGGTGATTAAAAAATGACTTTCTAGAATTGCGGTTTTTAATTCAGAAATTTCATCCCCTCCAAAATGCTGATCCGCTCAAAATTGACTGATTTTGAGATTGATCTTTTTAAGTTCAAAAATTGAAAAAATCGCAACTGCCAATCTTCATTTTCCTTTGGTCTTTGATGCCATCTCTCGCCTTCGCAGCAGGCGCTTACTTGGTGGATGATGGTGGAATTACTGAAGCTAACAAATTGCAAGTTGAAAATTGGTACAGCCAAAGCAACACCGGTGAAACTATTTTAGTGACAAATCCTGGCTACCAACTTTTGCCTAACGCCGAATTTGCCATGCAAGAAAGTTACAGCGAAGACTCAAAAACTGTTAACACAGTTTGGCCACAGGTGAAATATCTTTGGCATAAAAGTGAAAATATTTTGAGCTCAACAACAATTGGCACCAACTATTCAACCACCGATCAAAAAAATTACGGCTCCTACGCCTACAGCTCTACAACAGTAAATGTTAGTGAATTAGCCGATGTGCATTTTTATGTCGGCTGGCAAAATTGGCGCCATTCATGGCACAACAACAAGAGTGTCGATTTTTTGAATTACGGCATTGGTTCGCAAATGCATTTGACGAAAACCTTGTCTTTCATTCCTGAATTATTTCAATCTAACGGCGCTAGCAAAAACGGCCCAACTCGCCCTGCCACACAATTTGGTTTGCGCTATTTTGCTTCCGACTTCTTCATTTTCGACTTAATCTACGGACATAACATCAACGGTAATCTCCAAGATTGGACAACTTTTGGGGCAACTTTAACTTTTTAAATATGCGACAATCACTAATTTTTCTTACAACATCTTTTCTGTTTTTTTCTTGCTCGCCTTCAGATAAATCAGGCTTTTACAGAGGTTACGAAACTTCGACTTACCAAGTTGTGGAGCAAGTTGAAAATATCGAAATTCGTAAATATCCGGCAACTTTAATTGCTGAAGTTGAGGTTGAAGGCGACAGAAAAGAAGCGGCAAAAAAAGGATTCATTATTTTGGCGCGCTACATCTTTGGCAAAAATATTTCTCAGCAAAAAGTGGCAATGACCTCGCCGGTTTTGCAGGAAAATATTTCTGAAAAAATTGCCATGACTTCACCAGTTACGCAAATTTCTGACAGCAAAAAAACATGGCGCATTCAATTTGCAATGCCCAAGCAATACACTCTAGAAAGCCTGCCGAAGCCGCTGGATGAAAAAATAAAATTTAAAATCACCAAAGAAAAAACTGTAGTAGCAATACGCTTTTCAGGCAGCTGGTCGGACCAACTTTTTGAAGAAAAGAAGCTGTTATTAAAAAATTTCATCGAGCAAAAAAACTTAAGCGCCACCTCACCTGCAGCGATTTTTTATTACGATGATCCTTTGACTTTTCCGTGGAATCGTCGCAACGAAATAATTCAAGAGATTAAATAATGCTTAGAGTCGCAATAATCGGCGCTGGATTTTCGGGAATGGTTTTGGCTAACCAGTTGCAAAAAATCGCCAATGTAAAAATTTTTGAAAAAGCTCGGGGAGTTGGCGGCAGAATGTCGGCGCGTTACGTAGAAAATTTTTCCTTCGATCACGGTTTGCAATATTTTACGGCGCAAAATTCTGATTTTTTAGAATTTGTTACAAGCTGCGGCGCCGCCATTTGGCAAGGTGAAGTGGCTAATTTAACCAGTGAAAAGTCGCGTTTTGAAAGCTATTTGGTTGCAACTCCAAACATGAATGGGTTGTGCAAAAAATTGGCGCAAAATTTTGAGATTCAATTTGGCGCAGAAGTTGTGCCTTTTGCCGCAAAAAAAATTGATGGTTGGCATTTATTTGACAAAAATTCTAACGCTCTTGGAGTTTTTGATTTGGTCATTTCAACCGCTCCTCTGGCGCAAACTCAGAAGCTTTTTGGCAAAGAAATTAAATCAGAAAAAGCGTTGCCCTGCTTTGCTTTGATGCTTGGATTTAGCCAACCAAACCTGCTGACAAAATGGATTTTTGCGGAAGTTGAAAATAATCCAATCAAGTCAATTGCGGTAAATTCTAGCAAACCAAATCGCAACAAAGCGGTTAGTTGTTTTGTCGCTCATTCAACCAACGCTTGGGCCGCAGATCATTTGGAAGATGATATTTTGGAAGTGCAAAAAAAGCTGATTAATGAGTTTGAGTTGCTAACTAAAATTGATTGCAGCTCTGCTAACTACATTGCAACTCACCGCTGGCGCTACTCGGTGGTTTTGGATGAAAAAAAATCTGCACCATTTTTTGATGCAGATTTGGGTCTTGCCGCAACTAGCGATTGGGTTAGCAATTCTCAGCTTGAAGATGTTTGGTTAGCCGCGATTGGTTTAGCAAAAAAAATTGCCGCTAATTAAAATTTCCACTCCGCTCTTGCGTGATGACAAGTGTAACCAAAGGGATTTTTCTTCAGATAATTTTGGTGATATTCTTCCGCCGGATAAAAAACCGAAGCCTTTGAAACCCTTGTCACTATTGGCTTCTTGAACACTCCTGATTGATTTCCCGCAGCGATTACATTGAAGGCAATATTTTTTTGCTCGTCGTTAAAATAAAAAATCTCTGAGCGATATTGGCTGCCAATGTCGTTTTCTTGGCGATCCAAAGTTGTTGGGTTGTGAATTGTAAAATAAAATTTGAGCAATTTTTCGTAAGAGATTTTTTGCGGATCGAAGGTTACTTCCACGCTTTCGGCGTGCCCTGTCGCGCCGGTTGAAATCAGCTCGTAAGTTGGATTTGCCAGATTGCCACCGCTGTAACCAACCTCACTTTTTACCACACCTTTTAAACCACTAAAAAGCTCCTGCATTCCCCAAAAACATCCCCCCGCCAAAATAGCTTTTTCATATTTTGCGGCGTTGGCGTTGGATAAAAAATTTAACATTAGCGTAAAAAAAGTTATTAATTTTAAGAGATGGTTTTTCATTTTTGCGAGTAGGTTTTTGCTCAGATTTAAAAGGATTGGTTAAGCGCAATATTTGAAATTAGTTCAACCTTAAGGCGAATTTAGCCTTGTTAATTAAAGTTTATTTAGAAAAGAAGCTTGAAAGTTACCTAAATTTTTGAATTAAATTTTTCACAAATCATGAAAACAAGATTGGAAAGCCTGAAAAAAAGCAACGCCTCTATCTCTGAAATAACAGAAGATCTCGCAAAAGTAATTGGCGAAAGAGTTAAAATTTTTTCACAAGACGCCAGATCTTTGCCAGCAGAAGCCTTATTGGAGATTAGACAAATTAACGATTTTATTAGAAAATCCCCAGAAATTATTGCCCACGAAAATAGCGCATTAAATGCTACGGAAACATTGCTTCACAAGCTTTTTGCTGGAGTGCCCAATGATTACACTATTCAAATTATTCACCATTTAATCAGCCACTACGAAACCTTTGAACACAGACCAGATCTGTTGGAAATTATGATTAGTGACAACACGATTTCCTCAAATCCTGACATGTCGGAAACATTTGATCTTCTTGCGCAGAAAAACTTGCCTAGACCAACAGATAAAGAAATAGCAGCTTTGTTGAGAAGCTCGCGATCTAGCAGCGGCTTTAATGCCACAAAATTGGCTTTTAGTTTTTTAAATTACCGCCAAGATCATTCTTTGCTGCAAAAAATTAACAGCGCTGCATCAACAAGAGAGAACACACGAGAAAAGTTGAATCTTAAAGCTCTTTTAGAGCGAAGAATTTTTGAAGGTGGCTTAGAGCATTTTCACAAATGCGTTGGCGATTTAGTTTTGATTAATGACGACTCCCTACTTCAAAAAGCTCTGAGTAATAAAAAAAGTCAAAAATTATTAACCGAATCAACCGATCACAGCTTAGCACTTAATTTAGCCGCTGAACACAAATTTGCCGAAACTTTCAGAATTTTAATTAATGCCGGCTTTGACCCTCTTAAACATCCAGCAAGTCTAACAAACTGCTTTGCCGAGGCTTGCAAAACCCAAGGAAGCGGTACTTTGGAACTCTACTTAGAATCAATTAGAGAAAAATTTGGTGACGAAGCGGTGACGGAAATTCTTCGTGAAGGCGAAACCGCCATGTTTCATGCAATCAATGGTAGAGCCTATATTAGCACCATTAATTTTTTGCTGGATAATGGCGCTTTAGTAGAAACAAAACTGTCTGAAAATTTACAAACGGCTGCCAATCGTGGTCAAGCCAGAGCTTTTGAACTTTTATTAGAAAGAGGATCTTTAGAAGATGGGCAACTAGAAGATGTTTTTAACGAAGTAAAAACTAACGGCGACTACGTCATTGCAAGCATATTTGTGGAGTATTTAAAAAGCGCGGGGGGTCAAGATGCAAAATCTCAAGAATTAAAATCTGCCCTTAGTGAAAAGAAAGAGCGGCTAACTCACCAAGATCTATTTCGAATCTGTCAACTTAGTGGCGAAAAGACTCTGCAATCTTACCTAGATGCCCGCCCAGATTACAATCTACAAGAGCATATAAATGATTTTGACGGCGAAGGAAAAACTGCTCTTTACTACGCAATTAACGACAATGCCTACAATGGGTTAGTTCAGTTTCTGCTAGATCGCGGCGCCAATCCCAATCAAATTGCCGCTGAGTCTCATGGCTCCACTCATTTAGATGCCGCCACTCTCGCAATTAGAAATTGCGAACCCACAACATTAAGTCTTTTACTGAATTCTCGAAAGCTAAATTCAAACTCAATTCGCGGTGCCGCTGCTGAATTAATAAGGCCAGAAAATAATGAAATCGTTTTAACCGAGGCCTTTGTAAATCATGTGGATACTGGAGAAATTAGGCAACTTCCTCTGGAGGTTAAGCAAATAATGCTGCAAAGAAGTTTAGAATCTGATCGCGGACCTTGTATTTACAAAATGAGAGATTCTGCAAAAGGCACTGACCTTGAGTTCTTCATCGAAGATCTTTTTTGCAAAAAAATTGAGGAAGGAAATATCAAAGTAGTATCTGCAATGATTGAAAAACTTGAGGTCAGAAAGATGTTTTTAAGTCATGCAAGAAGAACAAAAGGTCCGACAGAAACCTCAGAACGAGATGCGCTTTTAAGTGTTTCAAGTATCAATGGTTACGGCGCATCAGAAGAAGAGACGCCGAAAACAATTTTTAAAATTCCCGCAGCAAGTGCTAAAAAATTAAGCGACGAGCAAGTTGATGTAAAATATGCTGACATGGCTTTTGAGTTGGCTAAATCTTCTAACGAAGAAGAGTCTAAAATGAGAAAAGAGATTTTTAAAAAAATAGTTAGCGCGGGTTTTCCAACTTCAAAAAGCGAAAGAGAAATAAAAGCGCTTAAAATTGATGATGGACGCGGCAGTACTTGGTGTCCCTCAATTTGCTGCCCTTCTGTTTGCGTTGTTTCTTAAAACCTGTCTAAGAACCTGTCCTAAGAAAAATCTGAAGACGAATTATTAAACCAAAACCCCAACCAAACTACTCGGGCGGCTTTTTAGAATTTTGACCGAGGCAATTTTTCCAAAATATTTTTTTGCCTCTTCCTCGCTAGACACGTCAACAATAACCGACTGCAGCCACGGGCTTTTACCCCAAAGCTGAGTTCCGGGTCTCGGGGTTTTTGGGCTGTTGGCTTTGCTTTTCGGCGCTTCTTTTTCGAAAAGCACCGACATTGTCTGGTCTTCAAAACCCTGGTTAAAAATGATTTGCTTTTTGTTCATGTCTGCTAAAAGTTGGAATGAACGTGAGGTCGGCATTGCAAATGCCAACCTGCAGTGGTTACCAACCATAAGTCGTTAAGGAA
This sequence comes from uncultured Alphaproteobacteria bacterium, assembly GCA_903879805.1. Taxonomy (GTDB): domain Bacteria; phylum Pseudomonadota; class Alphaproteobacteria; order Rickettsiales; family UBA1997; genus UBA2645. The sequence goes on from CAIRMX010000140.1 coordinate 8,219, forward strand.
GAAGATCGCTTAAGGCGCCCACTAACTCATAACTGATATGCCTTATTGAAGCATAGTGAACTTTGTTATTAAAAGGTTTGGGAGTTGGATGATTTGAACTTACAACGTTCCATGCGATACTATTTTCGTAAAAAAGATTTTTGCTTTTTTGGTCTAGTTTTGAGTCGTAGTGGGCTCCACCTTCCTTATCACATAAAGTTTCAATGAGATCTTTTCTTGTGAACTTGTTACCAACAGCATCCTTAATCACAATCTGCTCCCACCATAGATTAAATTCTGCCATATATTCATTGCCTCCGATTTGCTTCGCATCATCTAATTTGGGTTCAAACGAAGCACCTACTCCAGTTGTCAGTTTCATAATACATAAAGGACTAGAGGTGAGTAAATTTTCTTCATTCACCCTTAAGTCGGAATACATTCGAAAGATGATTTTTGATTTATAATTTGTTTGCTCCAGCAAGGATTGCGTAGTTTTGCTATCTTTGCAGATAGTTCTGATGGCAGTTGCTATATCTACGGCAAAAGATTCCTGACCTTCATCGTAAAATTTATTGAAGTGCTTAAGTTTTTCTAACTTCTCTAAAAGGACATTGGCTGCATCTCTCATAAAACTATGCCAACTCTCCAACCAAGCTACTCGGTCTACTTTTTAAAATTTTGACCTGAGCGATTTTTCCAAAATATTTTTTTGCCTCTTCCTCGCTAGACACGTCAACAATAACCGACTGCAGCCACGGGCTTTTACCCCAAAGCTGCGTTCCGGGACGTGGGGTTTTTGGGCTGTTGGCTTTGCTTTTTGGAGCTTCTTTTTCGAAAAGCACGTCCATGACTTTGCCTTCAAAACCTTTGTTAAAAATAATCTGCTGCTGCGTTAAAAGTTCTTGCAAACGCGCAAGGCGCTCGGTTTTTATTTCTTCTGGCACTTGAATTTTTGCGTCTGCGGCGGGCGTTCCCGGACGCGGAGAATATTTAAAAGAGTAGCATTGCGAGAAGCCGATTTTCTTAATTAGATCAAGTGTGTCTTCAAAATCTTGATCGCTTTCACCGGGAAATCCGACAATAAAATCTGACGACAAACCAATGTCTGGCCTTGCGGCACGAATCTTTTCAATAATTTTAAAATAATCTTGGCGGGTATGTTTGCGGTTCATGCCTTTTAAAACATTGTTTGATCCCGACTGAATCGGCAGATGCAAAAATGGCATTAATTTATCAATTGCTCCGTGGGCTGCGATCAAATCATCAGTCATGTCGCGCGGATGAGAAGTGGTGTAGCGCACGCGTTTTACTTCGGGAATTGCCGCAATTTCGGCGACCAATTTTGCTAGGCTCGCCGACTCACCTTTTTCATCCAAACCGTGGTAAGCATTAACATTTTGCCCCAGCAAATAAATTTCGCTGACGCCCTGCTCGGCCAGCCTTTTAGCATCGGCAACAATTTTAGAAACTTCGCGCGAATATTCAGCGCCACGAGTGTAAGGCACGACGCAAAAAGTGCAGAATTTATCGCAGCCTTCTTGCACTGTCACAAAAGCGCTGGTGCCAACGCCCGCAGTGCTTTGCGGCAAGGCATCAAATTTATCGTTGGGCGTAAATTCTAAATTAATTTGTTTTTTCTTTTCGCGAATCACCTTTCCAACCAGATCTGGCAAGGTTTGGTAACTTTCAGGCCCCACAATAATATCAACCACATTGGAACGGCGGAAAATTTCTTCACCTTCGGCTTGGGCCACGCAACCAGCAACTGCAACGATCATTTGGCTGCCATCATTTTTCATTTTATCTTTGTGCGGGCGAATTCTGCCGAGATCAGAAAATAATTTTTCCGAAGCTTTTTCGCGAATGTGACAAGTGTTGATAATTACCATGTCGGCGCCTTCGGGACTGTCGGTGGTTTCGTAACCAACTGCGGTCATTAGGTCTTGCATGCGGTCTGAATCATAAACGTTCATTTGGCAGCCGTAGGTTTTTATGTGTAATTTTTTAGTCATTTTTATTTTAATTTTTCCAACCGGTTACAGTCACGATTTCAAAAGTTGCAGCTACGCCACCTTCACTTGTTGCGTAAATTTTACGGTAATTTTCAGAAATTTTTTGTAAAAATTCTTTAGTAAAAAACTTCCGCGAGCGTTTAGTTAAAATGTTGCCCTGCCCCATGTTTTTCAAGTCTTTTAACAGATTCAAAGGCTCGCCATACTCAACTTCAATTTTAGCAAAATCAGAAATCGGATTTTGAAAACCGGCTTTGGCAAAAAGATTGGCAGCGGTTTTTACATCAATTGTCGGCGGCATTCTCGGCGAAATTCCGCCGTAAATTTCATTTTCAGTTTCGTATAAAACGTGAGCCAGTTGGCTGAGATTTTCTTCACCAAAAAAGCTGGCGATGAAGACGCCGTTTGGTTTTAATAGGTTTTTGATTTGGAGTAAAAATTGCGGAATTTCGTTGATGAAGTGGAAGTTGAGATTGCTTAGAATTAGGTCAAAGGATTCGGGAGCTTGTGGCAAGCCCTCTTCATCATCACACTCCTCCCAAGTCACCCTGAGCTTGTCGAAGGGTGATTCAGGGCGCGGGCTTGAATCATGCTTCGACAAGCTCAGGGTGACATCGTGAAGATGGTCATCTAAAGCCCCAATCTCCAAAATATTCACAAACTCACGATTCAATAACCCAACATTCTCAGCAATTCTATTTGCAACTTCGTGATGTAAAAAATTATGCTGCACGAAACCCTTGGCAGCGCGTTTGCGGTTTTGCCGCAGCAAATCTCGATCAAATAGAACCTCTTGAGTCATCACGTTAGAAAATGAAAATTTTAAAGAATTTTTTGGAAATTATTTTTCCAAGTCACTGCCTCGCTTGCGAGAAAATCGTTAATCGCGACGGCCTTTTTTGCTCAGAATGCTGGCCGAAACTGCAATTCATCTGTGAACCGAAATGCCAAATTTGCGCCTATCCGTTTGAGTTTCAAGGCTTGAGTTTGCTGTGCGCGAAATGTTTAACGAAGAGACCTTCTTTTGACAAAGCCGTGGTGCTTTTTCGCTACAATCACATTTTACGCAAAATCATCAGCTCGTTAAAATATCGCGATCAAACTTTTTTGGCCAAGAAATTTGCGCGGCTTTTATTTGACAAAGCCAAAAGTGAAATTGCTGATTGCGACCTGATAATTCCAGTGCCGCTGCATGTAAAAAGATTGCGCAAAAGAAAATTTAATCAGGCAATTTTGCTGGCAAAAAACTTATTAAATTTCGCACCGGATAAAAATTTTATTGCCGATTTTCTAGTGCGAATCAAAGACACCAAACCGCAAGTTGAGCTGAAAAAGAAAGAGCGCGAAAATAATTTGAAAAACGCTTTTGCGGTAAACGCGAAATATCTCAAAGACGTGCGTGGCAAAAAAATTCTGCTAATTGACGACGTCACCACAACTGGCGCCACGTTTGAGAATTGTGCAAAAATTCTAAAAAAACACGGCGTTAAAAAAGTTGTGGTGCTGGCAATTGCCAAAACAGCTCTGAGCTTTTAGCTAAAGTTTTTGCAAAATTAAGTTAGAATTATTGCACCAAAAATCTAAATCCTTGCCCAGAAATCGACGATTAAAAACTCGCACCAAGCCTTGCATTTCAAGGTCAAATTCATCATTTAGATTTATAACGCGATAACCAAATTTTTTGAGATTCTGTTTTATTTCTTTAATGCGCGCATCTTTGTTTTTGATCTCGAATATTTTTGTCTCATCGCTGCTAATTTTGGGAAAAATTCCCACGCCATTTTCAGCTAAAAACTGCCAATCAAAAAGATGCGACGGATCTTGTTTGCGATCCAAAAAACCAGTTTCTTTTTCATAGCCAATGTCGGAATGGCCAACTACTTCTAGTTGATATTTTGCGATTAAATATTTGCAGAGCCCAACTCCGGCAACCATCTGCGCCTCTTCAAATTTTTTGCTAAAAGGTGAAGAATTAATAAATTCAATGCCAATTGAGTTTTTATTTAAGCCTTCAAAGCCTTTCCAAAAACTAACTCCGGCGTGATAGGCAATGTCGTTTTCGTCAACTAGCTCAAAAATTTTGCCACTTTCATCGATTAAAAAATGAGCGCTAACTTTATGTTCAAGAAACTGCTCAATTGCGTGCTCTGCCGAGTTTGCCTCAACGTGATGCAACACCAAAAAATCAATTTTTCTCGGTGCATTTTGCGGATCAAAAAATTCTAGAAATTTTTTACTGCGATCGATTTGCATATTTTTTGACATTAAAATTCTTGAAAACTACCTTGCCCGCCCTTCCTTGATTCACCTATATCGAATTACAATTCTTTAATCATTTTTCATTTCAGAATATGGCCAGCAAAAAAGACGCGGTAAAAAACACTCCTAACACTAAATCAGCAACCAAAAACTCTAGAGATCTTGAAGCGTTGCAATTTCACATGATGGGCCAACCCGGCAAAGTTTCAATGCAAGCAACCAAGCCACTTAACACTCAACGTGATTTGGCTTTGGCTTACTCACCTGGTGTTGCGGTGCCTTGTTTAGAAATTCAAAAAAATCCTGACGCCGCTTACGACTACACCGCAAAAGGAAATTACGTTGCCGTAATTTCAAACGGTACTGCAGTTTTAGGCCTTGGAAATCTTGGCGCTTTAGCCGGAAAACCAGTAATGGAAGGTAAATCAGTTTTGTTCAAACGCTTCGCCGACATTGACTCGGTTGATATCGAAGTTGCAACTGAAGATGCTGATGAATTCATCAATGCCGTTAAATATTTAGGACCAACTTGGGGTGGTATTAACCTTGAAGACATTAAGGCTCCAGAATGCTTCATCATTGAAAGCAAGTTGCGTGAATTAATGGATATTCCAGTTTTTCACGATGACCAACATGGCACTGCAATCGTTTCTGCAGCGGGCATTATCAATGCTTTACACATTTCAGGCAAAAAATTTAAAGATCTTAAAGTTGTCGTAAACGGCGCCGGCGCAGCTGGTATTGCTTGTTTAGAACTTTTAAAAGCAATGGGCTTGCCTCACGACAACGCCATTCTTTGCGACACTAAAGGCACCATCTACAAAGGCAGAACTGAAGGCATGAACCAATGGAAATCAGCTCACGCCGCAAACACCAAAACTCGTACTTTGGCTGAAGCCATGAAAGGTGCTGACGTTTTCTTAGGTCTTTCAGTTAAAGGTGCTGTGACTCGCGACATGGTTAAATCAATGGCGAAAAATCCGGTGATTTTTGCCATGGCAAATCCTGATCCGGAAATTACTCCAGAAGAAGTTCACGCTACTCGCGATGACGCAATTGTTGCAACTGGCCGCTCTGACTACGAAAACCAAGTTAATAACGTAATGGGCTTCCCTTACATTTTCCGTGGTGCATTGGACGTTCGCGCTTCAACCATTAACGAAGAAATGAAAATCGCTGCGGCTCACGCAATTGCTGAACTTGCTCGCGAACATGTGCCTGAAGAAGTTGTGAAAGCCTACGGCAATCGCGACATGAAATTTGGTAAGCACTACATCATCCCAACTCCATTTGACGCACGTTTGATTGCTGTAGTTCCTCTTGCAGTTGCTAAAGCCGCGGTTGCAAGTGGTGTTGCTAGAAAACCAATCAAAGATTGGGATGCTTACAAAAAACAATTACAAGCTCGTCGCGATCCTTCAATGAACAGCTTGAGCATGATTTTTGATCAGCTTGAAAGAAAACCTAAAAAAGTTATTTTTGCTGAAGGCGAACAACCGGAAATCATCCGCGTTGCTGCAATGTGGCGCGATTCTGGCTATGGCAAACCAATCTTGATCGGCAAAGAAAAACGTATTTTAGAAAATATGAAAGAAGCCAATGTCAGCCCTGAAGGCATTGAAATTTTCAACGCTTCAATCTCTGACGAGAACAGCAAATTTACCGACTACCTTTACAAAAAATTGCAACGTGACGGCGTGCTTCGCTCTGACTGTTCACGCATGATCAAAAATGACCGCAATATTTTTGCTGCCTCAATGCTTGCCTGCGGACATGGTGATGCTTTGGTTACCGGCCTTACTCGTGGTTATCGTCAATCGCTAACCGATGTTTGGAAAGTGATCAAAAACAAGAAAGATAAAATCGTTCTTGGCATTTCAATGGTGATCTCAAAAGGCAAAACCATTTTCATTTCAGACACTGCTTGTTCAGAACTTTCTTCGTCAGAACATTTGGCTGATATCGCCATTCAAACTGCCAAAAAAGTGCGCGACATGGGTTATGAACCACGCGTTGCTTTCTTGTCATTTTCGAATTTCGGCTCGGCTCTTAAAACTGAATCAAGCCGCATCAAACATGCGGTTGAAATTCTAGACAGCCAAAAAGTTGATTTCGAATATGACGGCGAAATGACGGCTGACGTGGCTTTGAACATGGATAAAATGGCGCGCTACCCATTTTGCAGATTGACAGCACCCGCTAATATTTTGATTTGCCCAGGACTTCACTCAGCTTCAATTGCAACTAAGCTTTTGGAAGAAGTCGGAAATTGTACTGTGATTGGACCAATCATGGATGGCTTTGAAAAATCAGTTCAAATTGTCACCATGAACTCTTCGATTAGTGATATTTTAAACCTAGCTGCAATTGCTGCGGTTGGATCATCTTCAAAATAGTTTTTTAAATTATGAGTAAGAGCCAAGGACTAAGTGCGGGAGAATTACACCACGCCGGAGCCTTCACTGGCGTGGCAGCGGGAGATAAAGCGCCCGAGGTTCGATCATCTGAGGGGACGAGTTCACTTGAGGCTCCTGAAGCACATTCTATGCTTCCGGTTGGTAAAGAAGGGGCACCTAATATTGGTGGTCCGGGAATGGATAGTGCGTTAAAGCTTGGTGGAAGTATGGCAGAATTGTTTAATTATTTTACTAAAGCTGGTGGCGCACTCGGATCCAGTATTTCTGAATGTTTTGGCAAGATGGCAACTTTTTTGGGTACCGATGAACTCAAAGGTGATAATCTCGCTATTAAGGATCTTGGTCCCAGCGAAATTACTTCGCATGGAATTGCGAGCGTTCGGGGTGATTTACAAATTAAAGATTTTAGCGCCACAAGCCAGCAGGGAGGCGCAGAGCATTAATTTATGACTAATTACGAAGAAAAAAAATGTGGTGAGTCTTGTGGATGCAACACTTCGCAAGAGATGAAAAAAGATGATCAGGTTTCTAACGTAGAAATTTCTAAAGAAAAAATTGAGCAAGATCCAACTCGTTTTGGTGACTGGCAGGTTAATGGTCGGGCGATTGATTTTTAGTTAGAACTACTTTTGTTAATTCGAATTTGCGAGTAACCACCCCAACCCCTCGGGCTTTAGATCGAATTCGGTTTCGAGCACTCCCCTCCTTTTCAAGGAGGGGTTGGGGGTGGTTATTCACGCACTCGATCAACCTAATTACTAAGCAAACCCCTTCTTAATCTTTCCAATCTCCATCACCTTCCCCACCTTTCCAATCGCAGCAAAAGTTGGCTTCGAACCACTAAAAATTTCTGACGCAACTCTCGCCACATCCGACTTTCTCACCGCCGCAACTTTCTTCAAAATCTCTTCATCACCAACCAAGCGCCCGTAAGAAAAAATATCTCCACCCAATCTCTGCATCCTAGTGCTGGTGCTTTCTTTAGCCATCAACAAACCTGCTTCAAACTGGGTGTGAACTCGAGTCATTTCTTTATCCGTAACTTTTTCACAGATTTTTTTCACCTCAGTGCATGTTGCCGAAATTAACTCATTAGTTTTTTCAGGAGTAGTTCCTGCGTAAATTCCAAACAATCCCGAATCGTGACTAGCAAAATTGAAAGCATAAATCGAGTAAGCCAAGCCGCGGTTCTCGCGTACTTCTTGAAATAAACGTGACGACATTCCGCCGCCCAAAATCATCGCCAAAATTTGCGAAGCGTAGTAATCTTCATGCAAATGCGACACGCCTTTAAAGCCGATTGTTAGATTAATTTGCTCGAGTTTTTTTTCTTTTCTGAAATCTCCACCAACATATTTCGCAGGCTCTACATCTTTGATTTCATTGGTGCCAAGGTTGGTGAAATATTTTTTCGACCATTTAACTAAATCAGCTTCTTTAATATTTCCCGCCGCAACTACCGCGATATTTTTATAATTATATTGGCTAGCGATGTAGTTAACAAAATGATCACGCCCAAATTTTTTAATATTTTTTACCGGCCCTAAAATTGAGCGCCCGATTGCCTGTTTTGGGTAAGCGGTTTCTTGAAAATAATCGAAAACAATATCGTCGGGAGTGTCGTTAGTCATGGCGATTTCTTGCAAAATCACGCCACGTTCTTTTTCTAATTCAACTGAATCGAAAGTGGAGTTTTGCAAAATATCAGCCAAAAATTCGACGGCAAATTCGGCATGTTTCTTCAACACTTTGGCATAATAAACTGTTTTATCTTTTGAGGTGTAAGCATTGATGCGGCCACCAATTCCTTCAAATTCTTCGGCAATTTGTCGCGCACTTCTTTTGGCAGTTCCCTTAAAAGCCATATGCTCAAGAAAGTGCGAAATACCGTTGATTTCCGTGCTTTCATTGCGACTTCCGGTATTTACAAAAACTCCAACTGAAACTGTCTCAACATCTTTCATTTCGTCGGTGGCAATACGCAGGCCGTTTGGCAAAGTAGTTATTTCTTTTTTAGGCATGAGAGAAAAATTGAAAAAATTATTGGAAGGCTTGTCGCGAAGTTTCTAACTCTCTTAATCTAAAAGAAAATTCGAGAAAACATGTTTGTGCCACAAAAGATTAAATGGAAATTTTTTTACCAAAATCAGTGCAGCTTCGAAGCACCAGAAGGCATGAGAATGCTGGCACCATTGCTGCTTAGTCGAGATGCGCCAAATCAAGCTTACATCAAAGTTTTGCAAAAAATGATGAGTCGTGGTTTTTGCGTTTGCGTACCTTGTGATGAAACCTCTGAAGGTCTTGTTGGCAGTTTTGACGAAGAAAACATCGATCAATTTTTATCTGAAGCGCGATACAAAACATCAACTTGCGATCTAAAATTTGCAACCGGCCCCTGCCCGACAAATTTATTTCCCACCTCTCCCTCTGAAGGTGCGTCACAAGCTATCAGTGCCCTCGAGCATGGTTTTGACATCATTGATTTTTGTGGCGGAATCGGCATCGACCAAAAATTAATTTTGGTAAAAGATTATTTTAGAAGCGCCGCACTTCCCGAAAAAAGAAGTAGATTTTGGGGATTTAGCAATGGTTCAGCGCCAATGCTTTATTTAGGAGATGTCTTGCAAGCAATTCAGTCGAGATCTGCTTCTGATCTTTTTATGGACGAAAGTGCCGACAGAGATTTTGTAATCTCAAAAATGATTGAAGAAAATAGAGCCGAAGATTTTGTCGAAAAAACTCTTCTACCGCTCAATGATTTTGCCAAAATAAAATATTCTTCCCAAGCAATTGGCGAGTCGATAAAATTCTACGCCGTCAATGCCGAAGCCTTGTTACACAATTTGGACAGCGAAGAAGAATGGTCTCCACCTTTAGGTGAGAAATTTATTTTATCTATTGAGGGAATTTCTGGTGCTACAGGATTTTCACCTCACGAAGCTTTGGAAAAATTTTTAGCAAAATATCCCCCAGATCAAATTCAGCATATTGAGTTGGGAGAAATAGTAACTTTGAAATCAATTGGAATGGCGCAAATTGACGGGCAGTTAGTTAGCCCAAATGAAGAGCTAAATGCAGAAATTCTCGCCGAACAAGCAGCAATAAAAGCTATTTGCGATCATTACGGAGTTGCTTTGGTGGCCAAAGAAGGCACTAGAACTGGACATGGTTCACATGTCGATCTTGATCCTTCTGATATGCCTTGTTCCATATTTTCCAGCATAGCCGAAGATGGTGCATTGCGACTAACTCAGCGCACAAATTTGTTTAATTTAAGCACTCCACAAAAGCCGAGTGATAAAAAGCCAATGAATAATTTATCTATCAAACCGCGATGGCAGCTTGATTCAACAGAGCGTCCAAAATTTTTATCAGAAGAAAGCTATAATCCACATTGCGATCCGACTCCAACTACTCGCAATTTTGATTTAGAAGTTATCGCAATGAATTCAGAAGCTCATGAAATGTTACAAGGCGGTGCAATCACGCATGAAGTGGTTGGAGGTAAAATGTACAACGCAATTGAACTCGATTTAAATTTGGAAAAAGGGTTATTTTTGGTGCATGGCGCTTACGGAAGAAATGGCGCTTTTTTGCAAATTCAAGATGCGACAATGCGAGGCCGAATGGGAAAAAGTAATATCTCCACAGGAGCTTTGGATCTACCTTTCGTTATTATCGGACACAATCTTTCGCCAGAAATTCCTGTCGAAAAAGCTCAAGATTTTATCAAATGGAATCAGGCTCTTTTGGTAAAATTTATTGAGCTAAATCAGCTGCACCAAACGCCGATATTTTATATTCGCGAACCTCTTGCAATCGATTGCGATTTATTCGCTGGACTGGTTAACTTAAGATCGAAAACACCAGTTACCGAAATCCAAACCTCAGAACCATCCACTCAACAAGGCAAGTCCTCTTCTCATTTTCATGCGTAACCACCCTATTCTCTCGATTCGCGACGCGACAATTTCTTTCGCCAAAAAAACGCTTTTTGAAAATTTACATCTCAATCTTTTTCCGCGCGATCGCATTTGTTTAATTGGCAAAAATGGTGTGGGAAAAACCAGTTTGATGAATGCCATTGTCGGGCAATTTGATCTTGATTGTGGCGAGCGCTGGATATCGCCGCACTGCGTTATTGGCTATCTTTCGCAAAGTGAAAAACTACCGCCAAACCGCACGGTTGCTGAATTTATTTTGGAAGGCTTAAAAATTGACGAGCATAAATCTTACGTTGTGGACATCGTTTGCGATCATTTGCAAATCGATAAAGCGGCGCTTACTCACAATCTTTCGGGTGGTCAAAAACGTCGAGTAAATTTGGCGCGAGCTTTGGTTTTAGAGCCGGATATTTTGCTGCTTGATGAGCCAACAAATCACCTCGATTTGCATATTATTCAGTGGTTAGAAAATTATCTGCAAAACTACCAAGGTGCACTACTCGTGATTTCGCACGATCGCAAATTTTTAGAAAAAGTTTCTAATAAAGTTTTTTGGCTGCGTGCAAATAAGCTAAAAGTTAATCAACAAGGCTACAAAGATTTTGACGAATGGTCGCAGCAAATTATCGATCACGAGCAACGTGAATTAATTAATTTGCAGAAGAAAGTTGGCTTGGAAAGTGGTTGGTTACAAACTGGTGTGACTGGTCGAAGAAAGAGAAATATCGGCCGTCTGCATTATTTGATGGAGCTTAGAACCAAGCTTGAAGCGCAGAAAAGATTGGTGAAAGCAAATCAGAGTTACATCAAAATTGAATCACAAAAAATTGAAGAAGATGCGCCGCAAGTAATCATTAGTTTTAATAATGTGAGTAAAGGTTTTATTGATCCAAAAACCTCAGAAATAAAACCGCTAATTAATAAATTTTCTCTAAAAATTTTGCGCGGCGAAAAAATCGGAATTATCGGCAAAAACGGCTCAGGAAAATCAACGCTTTTAAAGATGATGATTGGTGAATTAAACCCAGATTCTGGCACAGTAAAACCTGCCCGCGATCTAAACGTTTCCTACTTCGATCAATCACGCAGTAAAATTCAACCCGACTCAACCATGCAGGAAATTTTATGCGATAGTGGCTCAGATTATGTGCAACTTGCCAATGGCAAAACCAGTCACATTTGCGGCTATTTAAAAGATTTTTTGTTTGATCCAAAAGATGTACATACTCTGGCCGGAACCTTGTCTGGCGGGCAACAAAACCGTTTACTCTTGGCAAAAACTTTAGCCAATCCCGGTAATTTTATGATTCTCGATGAGCCAACAAATGATCTCGACATGGATAGTTTGGACATGCTGCAAGATTATCTGATGAAGTATCAAGGCACGCTAATCGTGGTTTCGCACGATCGTGATTTTTTAGACAACGTCGCAACCAGCATTTTAGCTTTTGAAGAAAACGGTGAAATTACCACGCATGTTGGCGGATATTCAGACTATCTCGAATATAAAAATCGCAATTTAAAAGCTGCAGAATCACCTGTTATTAAGCGTGTCGAAAGTGAATCAACTTTTGTGCAGGAAAAACAAAACTCCTCAAAAAAACTTTCTTACAAATACAAACACGAGCTCGAAAAACTGCCGCAAAAAATCGAAAAACTCGAAAATAAAATTCGCGAATTAAGCGAAGAGCTTAGCGAGACAGAGGATCGCAACCCCGCAAATCTAGCGCACATCGCAATGGAAATTGCTAAATTTCAGAAGGAATTAGATGAGTCTGAAGAAAGATGGTTGGAGCTTGAAGAAGCATCATCTGTCTCATAAAGAAATTTATTTAAACAGAACCTTGACTGGAAAAATTACGCACTCTAATTCGTGCAAACCTCGATAAAAAGATCTTCCACTTAACTAATTTCTAAAACATAAATCACAAAAATATGAGAAACAAAAAGAGCGCATTTTCGCTAATCGAAATTTCGATAGTGGTACTTATTATAGGTATCCTAGTTGCCGGCATCACGCAATCTAGCAGACTTATTTCATCTTCAAAAATAGCTACTGCCCAAACTTTAACTCAAAGCTCTCCTATCAGCTCTAATAAAGGTTTGATGTTGTGGTTAGAAACTTCATCTGAAGCTAGTTTTGCATCATCTGAATCTTCAAACGGCGCTGCAGTTACAGTTTGGAATGACATTAACTCTCAAAGCACTTCAAAACTTTTCGCCAGAACCAACGCTGCAGGACTTGTAACTTACAAAGCTGCTTCTCCAATCGGCGGACTTCCTTCTCTATATTTCGCTGCCAACACTACTGGTATGACTCTTTCTACTACTAGCGCTTCTACAGTTGCTAGTCCAATTGTAAGTGCGGGATTCACTTTCTTCACAGTTTACAAAGAAGACAGCAACGCTGCTCACTCTGTGTTTTATAACGGAAGTGCGACTACTAACGGTTGGGGATTCATGAATAATGGCGCATCTATTAGAAACGTTCAAACTGGTACAACTAACCATGTTGCTGCAACTACACTATACGGAACTAACGCTACAATTTCTTCTGGAACTTTTGATGGAACCAACATCGAACTTTTCACAAACGGTGCAGCTGATACTCTAACTGCAGCTACTGCTGCAGTTGCTACTGCAACAACCGGAATGTATATCGGATCAAAAGACGCTACAACAACTGGCGCTTTCTTGGGATACATCTCTGAAATCGTTATCTTCGACAGCGCTCTAAGAGACGATGATCGTAAAGCTATCGAAGCTTACTTAGGTAAAAAATACGGCATTAAAGTTAGCTAGTTCTTAACTAACTCTTCTTTTTAAAAACCGGATTGTTGCAAAAGCAGCAATCCGGTTTTTTTATGTCTGAAGGAAAACTAACCCACCCTTGATGTCACCCCGTCGAATGACGGGGTCCATCTCGTCACGGTTTATGAGTTTCTTCTGAGCTTGAGGCGCCATGGACCCCGGGGTAACAACTTAAAAATTAGAGAAGACCAAGCTCCCATCTAGCGCGCGGCTTAAAATTTAGATCATCTTTCATCCCGAGTCTGAGCTTTTCTAACCCAGCCCACGCAACCATCGCAGCATTATCTGTACAAAGCGCAATTGGAGGCGCTACAACTTCTAAATCATGTTTCTTTGACCAGTTTTGCAGTGCTGAAAAAATGCAGCGATTAGCCGCAACTCCGCCAGCAATCACCAGCTTTTTCACTAGCCTTTCTCTTAGATCAACATTCTCTAATCTATTAACGATAATCTCGCAAACCACTCGCTGAAATGAGGCGCAGATATCTGCTTTATCTTGTTCAAGAATTTTTTGGGGTGACGTCAGGTGCGAAAAATCTTCATTAATTAATTTTTCAATTTCACGACGCACTGCGGTTTTAAGTCCTGAAAATGAAAAATTGCAAAGATGCTCTTTCTTCAAAAATCCATCGATCAAAGGACGCGAAAATTTAAAACGATTTTCATCGCCGCTTTTAGCCATTTTCTCAACTGCTGGACCACCGGGATAAGAAAGCCCCAACATTTGCGCCACCTTATCAAAAGCCTCACCCAAAGCGTCATCAATCGTCTCACCAATCTTTTCGTAATCGCCAATTCCACGCGCCAACAAAATTTGGCAATGGCCGCCAGAAATTAACAAAAGCAAATAAGGAAATTCTAAATCAGAAGTAAGTCGCGCTGTCAAGGCGTGAGCCTCAAGGTGATTTACCGCAATAAAAGGTTTTTGAAAAACCGAGGCTAAAGTTTTCGCCGCCATCATGCCAACAATCACGCCGCCGATTAGACCAGGGCCGGAAGTTGCAGCGAAGCCATCAATATCTTCAAACTTTAAATTAGCGTCAGATAAAGCCTGCAAAATCAAATCATCTAAAACTTCAACGTGACCGCGCGCCGCAAGTTCTGGCACCACTCCACCAAATTTTTTATGCAGCTCAATTTGTGAGTTTAAAACGTGAGCGAGAATGTTTTTTTGCTCGTCGATTATTGCGACAGCAGTTTCATCGCAGGAGGTTTCAATGCCGAGAATTTTCATTTTGTGGTTTTTTAAATAATATCACGACCCCCCATTGTCACCCCGTCGAATGACGGGGTCCACAGTCCAAGATATTTGATCTTTTGTGTGACGAGATGGACCCCGTCATTCGACGGGGTGACAAATTAAAAAAGACGAAAATTAGTTCCTAATGATGATAAACATCCAAATTTCCAAAGCGCGTAAACTCGCCGTCAAAAAATAAATTCACGCTGCCAACTGGGCCATTACGCTGTTTGGCGATGATGACCTCGGCCAAATGGCGCAACTCATTCATTTTCTGATTCCACTCGCCAAATTTCGGATCGGTTTCTGGCGGCTTCTTTCTTTCATGATAATAACTGTCGCGATAAACAAAGGCCACCACGTCAGCATCTTGCTCGATCGAACCCGATTCACGCAAATCTGAAAGTTGTGGGCGCTTATCTTCACGCTGCTCAACCGCACGCGATAATTGCGACAAAGCCATCACCGGAATATTAAATTCTTTGGCAATCGCCTTTAAACCTTGAGTGATTTCAGAAACTTCCTGCACGCGATTATCTTGACCTCGCGCTGAAACGCCACGAATTAGCTGCAAATAATCCACAATCAAAAGTGATAAATTATGCTTACGAACCATGCGGCGCGCACGGGTGCGAATTGCTGAAATTGAAAGTGCCGGAGTGTCATCAATAAAAAGCGGCATTTTAGAAATCTCGGCAGAGCGCATGGCAACAGCTTCCCACTCGTGATCGTTTAATTGTCCGGTTCTGAATTTGCCGGCATTGATACTCGTTTCCATCGACAAGATTCTTGATGCCAATTGGTCGGAAGACATTTCCAGCGAGAAAAATCCTACCGCTTTTTTGTCTTTTTGTTCAGTAACATCTTTGTTCATAAATTTGCAGGCGTTAACCGCGATATTTACGCCGAGCGCCGTTTTTCCCATTGAAGGACGTCCCGCCAAAATGATTAAATCAGATTGCTGCATGCCGCCAAGAATTTTATCTAGATCGGTAAGTCCGCTTGAAACGCCACTAATGTGGGCGCCGCGTTGTTTTGCAATTAAAGTTTTATCGAGCGTTTCTTTTAGCGAAACCGAAATGCTGCGAAAATCGCTGCGACCATTTCCATGCTCTGAAAGCTTGAAAAGACTAGATTCAGCGAGTTCGATTTGGTCGCTTGCTGAAGTTTTTTCTTCCGCCTTAAAAACGCGATTCACGATATCTTCGCCAACCATTGATAATTCACGCTTCAAAGCCAAGTCGTGAATCAAACGCCCGTAATCTGCAATATCAATAATTGAAGAAGCCGCGCCCAAAAGCGTTGAAAGATAAAGCGCGCCGCCAGTTGCTTTTACGGCTTCGTCTGATTCGAAAAATTGTTTAAGAGTAACTTGGTTGGCAACGATTTGCACCTTCTCAACATTGTGCAAAATCTGCGAAAAAATATTGCGATGCGCCGGCTCGTAGAAATGCTCTTCACGCAAAAATTCTGAAACACGATTTAAATATTCGTTGTTCAAAATAATAGTGCCAAGCACCGCCTGCTCTGCTTCGATGTTAAAAAGTTCTTTGCGAGTTTGAGTTGTCATCTGGGGAGAAATCGTTTTAAAAAAAGGGAGGCTAAAGATATTGAGGGCTTTTGTCAGCTTCAACCAAATTTTATTTTAAAATTACAAAGCCGCTTTAAATAATTTTTAAAAATTGAAAAAAATTTTACAGCGATAATCTTAATTCACCCTTCTCTTCTCTAGCTTTCGCGCCAGAGTTCTGCGATGCATTCCCAGAATTCTAGCCGCTTCTGAAATGTTAAAATCAGACTCGATTAAAGTTTGATGTATGTACTCCCATTCGATATTTTTAATCGAAGTTTTTTTACCAACCTTATCCTCAACAACCCCGTCAAAAGCCGCAATTATCGCATCAACATTGGCGGGTTTTGCTAGGTAGTAGCAAGCTCCCAACTTAATCGCCTCAATTGTTGTGGTGATGCTAGCGTAACCTGTAAGCATTACAATTTTGATTGAAGCGTCAAATTCGTGAAGCTGACGAATGCACTCTAAGCCTGAATCGCCGGGCATTTTTAAATCAACTACTGCAAAACGCGGATGAAAAATTTTTAAAGCGGCAATCGCTTCTTTGCTGCTCTGCGCAATTTTTACTTCAAAATCGCGGCGAGCAAAAGACTTGCCAAGGCTTGTCGCCAAAGCCTGGTCGTCTTCTACAATCAAAACTGTTTTAAGATTTTTCATAAAAAAAATGAATTTGATTCAAGAAGCCAAGCAAGAGATCCTGAAACAAGTTCGGGATGACTTAGAAGATAGACAATGAGATCTAGTCGCACCCACCGCGTCATCCTGAACTTGTTTCAGGATCTCTTACCAATTTGTTTTAAATCGGAAATTTTACCGTTACCAAAGCGCCATTTTCTAAATTTTTAACCTGCAAACTGCCGCCAATTCTGCGCAAAACGCTAAAAGCTAAAAACAACCCAAGGCCGTTACCATTTTTTGTTGTAAGATTTGGCTTGCCGATTTCTTGCAAAATTTCTGCAGCGAATCCGCGACCGCGATCTTGAATTGTCACAACCATTTCGCCTTCATTTGCCTCAGCTTTAACCGAAACCCACTCCACAGATTCTTCAAAAGCATTGTCAAAAATATTGAAAAAAACTTGGGTCAGCGCCTCGTCTAAAATTATTTTTTTGTCAGCATTTCCACAAAAATCGTAGAGCAAATTTTGCGGTCTTCTTAAATCGCTCCAGCTTTTAACTAGCGAGTCAAAAGCATCTTTTGCTGAAATTGCTTTTGCCTGCTCAAGACGCTCTTTTCCTGAAGAAAGCAAAATGTTTGAGAGAATTTTTTTACAGCGACCAAGCTGCTCTTCTGCCACCAAAACATCTTGCAAAAATTCTTCTTTTGAATTTGTTAAATCGGCTTTTTTCCAATCTCCCAAAATCACTGAAATAGTTGAAAGCGGCGTGCTTAATTCATGAGCTGCCGCGGTTGCAAGTAAAGCAATTCTAACCAGCTTTTCTTCTTCATTTGAGAGCTGTTTTAACAAGTAAAAATCACGATCTTTCTCCTGCAGATTTTTAATAATTTTAGTCACGAAAATTAGCAGTAACGCCGCAGCAAAAACGTAGCTCACGAGCATTCCGTGCAAGTGCAAATTAAAAAAATCTCCGCCTTCGTGATGGTGCAAAGAGTGTAATTCTTGGTAATTGAAACTCAGCCAAACGTAGCAAACCACCGTTACAACGCCAACAAACCAAGCGTAAAGTTGGCGTAGCAAAATTGCCGAAATAATTACCTGAAGCAGAAACAAAGAAATGAACGGATTAGAAATTCCTCCACTAAAATAAAGCTGCGCCGTCAAGGCCGCAACGTCAAACACAAGCTCAACAAACAAGGCTCCGTCACTGATTTGCTTTTGCGATTTGTAACGAAAAAAACTCACCAAATTTACAATTAGCAAAACCAACAAAACCCCAAACATTTGCGGCAGCGGCAAAGAAATTTTTAGAAAAAAATTAACAAATAAAATCACCAGAACTTGTCCAACAATTGCGATTAGCCTAAGCCAGAGAAGCTGTAGCAAATTTTTACGATTAGTGTTTTGCGAAATCTTATTTTCCATTTTTAAAATTCAGGTTGGACAAATTGTCTCAGATTAAAAAATTATTTTGCGATTGGATTTAGCGCTTTTTAGAAAGCCGATTCTCTTTTAATGTATCTTTTTTTTTCCATGAAAATCTCAACAAAACATTTTTTGGCAGCACTTTTTTTGTTAGCCTTTTCTGCCAGTGAAGCCCTCGCCTGCGCTTGTGGCTGTGGCGTTTTCACGGTTGGAACTAGCGCTTTAATTCCAAATTGCGAAGGTGGCACGGCGTTTGTTCAATATGATTATTTGACGCAAAGCCGTAACTGGAGCAAAGAAAGTCAAACTAGCGGTCACAATCACGACAAAAGAATTCAAACTCAAACCGTCACTGTTGGCGCACAATATATGTTTAATCGTGAGTGGGGAATGGCTGCACGGCTACCTTACGTAACTCGCTACATTAAATCAGTTGAGCATGGTGACGATCATGCTTTAGAGCCACACGATACAAGAACTAACTCAGTTGGCGATGTTCGTCTTAATGCAATTTATTCGGGATTTTCCGCCGACATGTCGAGCGGTTTAACTTTTGGTTTGAAACTTCCAACCGGCCAAACCAAAGCCCGCAACTTGGATGAGCGCAACATGCAAATCGGCACCGGCACTACTGATTTGCTTTTAGGCGCCTACAAAATGGGACAATTTGATAAAGTTGGAAAGTTTAACTGGTTCGCTCAAACCGGCTTACAGCATGCTTTAAACAGCCATCAAGGATTTCGTTCTGGGGATGAAATTTCTGCAGCAACTGGAATTTATTACAATACTGGATCATTTCTTGGCATCAAAAAAGTTGCGCCAATTTTGCAAGTTACTGGAGCTAAAAGACTGCGCGACAGTGGTTTTGCATCTGACTCAAAAAATAGCGGCTACAGCCAAGCTTTCTTTGCGCCTGCAATCGAATTAAATTTCACCAGTTTTAAAATCTACGCTGACGTGGAATTTCCAATCTACCGCAACGTTAACGGCACTCAATTGGTAGCGCAGAACTTATACAAAATGATCTTGGGTTATAATTTTTAGTTAAAATTTACGACACTGGAAAAGAAATATTCTTTGTAATCATTTTCCATGTTGGCGGGATAGGTAACCTTGGGCTGGCTTTCTGGGCTGAATAAAATCCATTTCCAGCCCATTGCCTTTGTATCGAGATAGATTTCTTTGCCGTCGGTCATCACAAAAATTAAATATCTGACTTTTGGAGTAACTATTTTTGTCTTTTTCTTTACCAAAAATTCCAAGGCGCTGGCTTGGTAGAACATGTAATCGTCAGCTGCGGTGTAAAAATTTTCTTCTCCCTCTTTCTTTTTTTCCTCAATATTTTCATCTCTCATTTCAATAATGATGGCGCAATTTTCGTTAATGATTTGAAAATCTTTAGTGGGCTTTTTTGCAACCAAATAACTTTTCAAAGGATCTTCTTGTTCCTGAGCCAAAGCACCTTGGCTAAAAATTAAAGCCAGTAGAATTACTAGATATTTCATACTTATTCTACTGTTACAGATTTTGCCAAATTGCGCGGCTGATCAACATCATTGCCTTTGTAAAGCGCCACATAGTAAGCCAGCAATTGAGTTGAAACCACTGGCAAAATCGCCTCTTGGATAATTCCGGCAAGCTCAGGAATTTCGATTTTTTGCTTGGCCATTTTGCCAAATTGTTTGATGCCTTTTTTGTTGCTGATGAAAATTATTTTGCCGCCGCGCGCATTTACTTCTTGAGCGTTTGAAGCAGTTTTTTCGAAGAGATCATTATTTTTATTGTGGGGTGCAATCACGATTACCGGCATTTTATTATCGATTAGCGCGATGGTTCCGTGCTTTAATTCGCCTGCCGCGATACCTTGCGCATTGATGTAGGAAAGCTCACGAAATTTTAATGCCGCTTCAAAAGCAGTGACCTGAGAAATGCCACGACCAATGTAGAGCACATGTTTTGCGCGAGTTAGCGACTTGGCAATTTTCTTAATATTTTTTAATTGTGGCTCGTCAAAAAGATGCGTCATTTTCGATCCGCTTTCTGCGAGTTCTTGCAATAATTTGGCTTTTTCTGACGCCGAAATTTTACCTTTAATGCAGCCAAAATGAATCGCCAAAAGCGCTAAAACAGTGACTTGCGCCGTGTAAGCTTTGGTTGATGCAACACCAATTTCAGGGCCCGCAACAGTGCGAATTACCGCATCCGAAAGCTGCGCCATGGTGCTGTGCGCCACATTGACGATTGAGAGAATTTTTTGATTATTTTGTTTGGCAAATTTTAGTGCCGCCAAAGTGTCCGCGGTCTCTCCCGATTGCGAAACGAAAACCATTAGATTGTCTTCGCGAAACGGATGGGCGCGGTAGCGAAATTCCGAGGCAATATCAACCTCAACTTCGACGCCGGAAATTTCTTCAATCAAATATTTGGCGCACATTCCTGAATAGTAAGAAGTGCCGCAAGCCACGATGGTGATTTTATTAATGCTTTTCAGATCAAAAGCGAAGTTCGGCAAGTGAATTGACGAGCTGCTTAAATCAACGTAAGTCTGAATTGTTTCTTCTAAAACACGTGGCTGTTCGTAAATTTCTTTCAACATAAAATGGTCGAAGCCATCTTTGGAAATGCGTGCCTTTTCAGGCTCCATGACCTTTGCTGATTTTTGCAATTCAGCACCTTTGGCGTCAAAAACTTCAATTTTATCGGCAGCAATTATTGCGAACTCTTCATCCTCGAGCGCAATAATTTTGTGAGTATGGTCGCTTAAAGCGTAGTAATCAGACGCGATGTAATTTTCATTTTTGCCTAGCCCCAAAACCAATGGCGAGCCGCGTTTTGCAACGGCGATGACATTGCCGTGATTTTTAAAAATTACGGCGAGCGCAAAAGTTCCTTTAATTTCTTTAGCCGTTGCAAGCAGCGATTCCTTGATGTCGCCAGTTTTTTCGAAGTGATATTCAATCAAATGCGGCACAACTTCGGTGTCGGTTTCGCTCAAAAATTTGGCACCGCTTTTTTGTAATTTTGCTTTAAGCTCTTGATGATTTTCAATGATGCCATTGTGAACTACGCAAATGTTAGAAGATGCGTGCGGATGAGCATTTTCCTTGCTCGGCTTGCCATGAGTTGCCCAGCGCGTGTGACCGATGCCAATTTGTGAATCGAGTTTTTTTTGCAACAAAGCCGCTTCCAGATTAGCGATTTTTCCTTCTTCTTTAACGGTTTTAAATTCGCCTTTTTCAAGCACAGCAATACCAGCCGAGTCGTAGCCGCGATATTCTAATTTTTTCAAACCTTCGAGAATAATTGAGACAGCATTTTTACCGCCAACAACACCAACAATTCCGCACATATTTTTCGAATTTTATTTTTTAAAGGAGGGATTTGAAGCAACGCTAAGAAGGGTTGGCGCAAAGTAAATTGTAATCTTTTGTAAAAAAATTAAGTAGTCCTCGAGCTATGCCCCTCCTTTTTAAGGAGGGGTTGGGGTGGTTATTCGCAGAATCGATTGAAAAAAATTATTTGCGCAAAAAAGACTAAAAAATGAGTTTGCGAATAACCACCTCGACCCCTACTTGAAAAGGAGGGGATCTACTCCATTAAGAATCAAAATAAATTCTTGTAAACTTCCCCACGCCTTTTTAGTTTTTGAAATCACTTCTTCTCACAAGTTTTTTCCAAAAAAATGACAGCAAAAAAATCTACCGCCGCATCAAGCAGGCCAACATCTCCCCATTTGCAAATTTACAGATGGAATATCTCTTCCTTCACTTCAATTTTGCATCGCCTCACTGGAATTGTTCTTTATATTTCAATCGTCGCAATTTCTTGGTACATCGTTTATTATACCTACCAAATCAACGTAGCAGAGTCTTCGGAGGTTTGCGATTGCCCAATGCAGGCAATTTTCGACAGAATTTTCTCTCTCGCTGCGATCGCCGTAACCTTCTGTCTTTACTACCATTTCACCAACGGCATTCGCCATTTATTTTGGGATATCGGTAAAGGTTTTGAAAAAGAAACCGCTAAAACCAATGGCTTCTTGGTGATTGCTTTGTCGCTAATTTTCACCGCCGTAACAATCGGCACCGTTCTTTATCTTAAATTTTTCTAAACATGAACAAGATCAAAATCGCACCTTCAACTAAAACCGGCTCTCATCATTGGTTGATGCAGAGAGTTTCAGCAATTGCACTTTTGCCTTTAACTCTTTGGCTAGTGCTTTCATTCGTGCAAATCGCTGAAGATCCGCAAGGCTATTTACCAGTGTTTTTCGCCTACCCGCTTAATGCGATCATGGGAATTTTATTGATTACTACCTCGCTGTATCATGGCTCTCTTGGCCTTCGCGTTGTCATTGAAGATTACATTACCAATAAAACCAAAATGCATTTCTACATCATGTTGGTGAATTTTTTGTCTGCTGTAACCGCCGTTGCTGCAGTAATTGCAATTATTAGACTTCATTTAATCGGGTAAAAAATGTCAGAAAAAAAAATCGGAAATTATTCAGTAATCGACCATGAATTTGATGTCGTAGTTGTTGGTGCTGGTGGCGCCGGACTTCGCGCCACTTTCGGCATGGCACAAAAAGGTCTTTCAACTGCCTGCATTTCAAAAGTTTTTCCAACTCGCTCGCACACAGTTGCAGCACAAGGCGGTATTTCTGCAGCACTTGGCAACATGGGCGAAGATGATTGGCGCTGGCACATGTTTGACACCGTTAAAGGTTCAGACTGGTTGGGCGACCAAGATGCAATCGAATATATGTGTCGCGAAGCACCGGAAGCAATCATTGAACTTGAGCATTACGGCGTGCCATTTTCACGCACTAAAGAAGGCAAAATTTACCAACGCCCATTTGGTGGCATGACTAAAGAATTCGGCGAAGGCGGCCCAGCTCAAAGAACTTGCGCTGCGGCTGATAGAACTGGTCACGCAATTCTTCACACACTTTACCAACAGTCACTCAAACATAACGCCCAATTTTTCATCGAATATTTTGCGCTCGACTTAATCATGGAAAACGGCATTTGCCGCGGCATCACTGCCCTTTCTTTGCTTGATGGAACTTTGCACAGATTCAAAGCTCAGCTCGTGGTTCTTGCAACTGGCGGCTACGGACGCGCTTATTTCTCTGCCACTTCAGCTCACACTTGCACCGGAGACGGCAACGCCATGGTACTGCGCGCCGGACTGCCTTTGCAAGATATGGAATTTGTACAATTTCACCCAACTGGTGTTTACGGCTCGGGATGTTTAATCACTGAAGGAGCTCGCGGCGAAGGTGGATATTTAGTAAACTCGGAAGGTGAGCGTTTTATGGAACGCTACGCTCCAAGCGCTAAAGATTTGGCTAGTCGCGACGTAGTTTCTCGCGCCATGACCATGGAAATTTTAGCTGGACGCGGTGTTGGCCCGAAAAAAGATCACATCTATTTGCACCTCAATCACCTTGATCCAAAAATTTTACACGAGCGTCTTCCAGGCATTTCAGAAACTGCTAAAGTTTTTGCCGGAGTTGATGTTACTAAACAGCCAATCCCGGTTTTGCCAACAGTTCACTACAACATGGGCGGCATTCCAACTAACGTAAAAGCTGAAGTTCTAACTGTTAAAAACGGCAAACCAGAAGTGGTTCCGGGTTTGATGGCAATTGGTGAAGCGGCTTGTGTTTCAGTACACGGCGCTAACCGTTTGGGCTCAAACTCATTGCTTGATTTGGTTGTGTTTGGCCGCGCTGCCGCAATTCGCGCTGCTGAAATTGTTAAACCAAATGCAGCTCACTCTGAATTATCAGCTGACGCTGGTGCCGAGTCGCTTGCCCGCTTTGATAAAATCAGAAATGCTAACGGAAAATCCTCTGCCGCGCAAATCAGAAGCAACATGCAAAACTGCATGCAAGCTCACGCTGCAGTGTTTAGAACTGAAGAAATTTTGACTAAAGGCATCGAAAAAATGCGCGAAATTTTCAAAAGTTTTGAAGATTTAAAAATCGAAGATCGCGGCTTGGTTTGGAATAGTGATTTAGTTGAAGCTCTAGAGCTAGATAATCTTAGATCTCAAGCTTTAGTGACGATTGCCGGCGCATTAAACCGCAAAGAAAGTCGCGGCGCGCAAGCTCGTGACGATTACAAAGATCGCGACGATGAAAATTGGATGAAGCACTCAATCTTATGGTGCGATCAAAGTGCCAATATCAAAGCCGATTACCGCGAAGTAGTATTAAAGCCAATGAGCAATGATGTTCAGGCTTTTCCACCGAAAAAACGTGTTTACTAAATCTCTGAAAATTTAAACAAATCGAAACGAAAATGGCAGAATTTACACTCCCAAAAAATTCACAAATCGACAAAAAAGCCGGTAAAGTTTTTAAAGCAAAAGATGGCGCAAAAAATGTGCGAGCTTTTGACGTTTATCGCTACGACCCGGAAGATGCCGAAAAGAAAAATCCGCATATTGATCGTTTTGAACTTGATCTTGATGAATGCGGACCAATGGTTTTGGACGCTTTGATTAAGATTAAATCTGAACATGATTCTTCGGTAACTTTCCGCAGATCTTGCCGCGAAGGCATTTGCGGTTCATGCGCCATGAATATTGACGGCACCAACACTCTCGCCTGCACTAAAGCAATTTCTGATTGCAAATCTAGCGATGTAAAAATTTACCCTCTGCCGCACATGCCGGTGGTGAAAGATTTGGTTCCTGATCTGACCAACTTTTACGAACAGCACAAATCAATCAAACCTTGGCTGCAAGCTGAAGTTCCTGACAATCAAAATAAAGAAAGACTGCAATCTCCAGAAGATCGCGAAAAACTTGATGGCCTTTACGAATGCATCATGTGCGCCTGCTGCTCAACTTCTTGCCCAAGCTATTGGTGGAATGGCGATAAATATTTAGGACCTGCAACCTTGCTACAAGCGCAAAGATGGATTGTTGATTCTCGTGATGAAGCAACAGATGAAAGGTTGGATGCGCTAGAAGATCCGTTCAAACTTTATCGCTGCCACACAATTATGAATTGTACCAATACTTGCCCGAAAGGTTTGAATCCAGCGAAAGCAATTGCATCGATTAAACAGGCGATTGCTGATCGTAAGGCTTAATTCACACTAAGTGTCACCCCGTCGAATGACGGGGTCCATCTCCCCACAAACTTTCAAAAAAATGAAAAATATCCTCTTCCTTGGTTGTGGAAAAATGGGCTCGATTTTGGTTAAAAACTTACTTGAGCAAAAGAGCGCCAAGCCCAGTCAAATAAGCATTTTAGAGAAGTCGGAGAACAACAGAATTGATGGATTAAGTTACTTCAAAAATGTCGGTGGGCTGCCCAAAAATTACCAAGCTGATTTAGTCTTTCTTGCCATCAAACCCCAAGATGCCGCAGAAATTTTAAGTGAATTTGCTCAAGCAAAAATATTTTCCAAAAACACTATTTTCATCTCGATTCTGGCCGGAAAAAAAATCGCCTTTTTCGAAAATATTTTTGGCACGCAGACCAAAATAATTCGCTCAATGCCAAACCTGCCAATTGATGATTCTCAAGGTGTCTTCACATTTTTTGCCAATAAAAATGTCACTGCCACTGATTCAAAAAAACTGCTAGAAATCTTCGAAAAATTCGGCACTGCTTTTGAGCTAAAAGATGAAAAACTTTTTGACGCAGCAACTGCAATTTTTGGATCGGGCCCTGCTTACATTTTTTTGCTACAAGAAATTTTTACTGAAATTGCCATTAGTCACAAAATCAGCAAAGAAGCGGCTACAGCCTTGGTTAAACAATTGTTTTTGGGCAGCGCTTTGATGTCTTGTAACTCTGATTTAGATTTTTTGGCACTACGCGAATCGGTCACTTCAAAAGGCGGCACCACTGATGCAGCGCTGCAAATTTTGCAAAAAAACTCGGCATTAAAAAAGCTTTGTGCAGACGCCATTGATGCTGCTGCAGAAAGATCCAACAAACTTGCAAAATGAGATTAGCCCAGATTGTCAATAAGTGCATGGCAACTTTAGCTGCAAAAAAATACGCCTCCAGCTACGGTAAAACCCCACCCCTCCTCTTAAGTTTTGCATCAAGCACCCTCAATCTAGAAGAACTACAAAATACCAGCAAAAAACTAGTCCCCATCGTCGCCGCTGAAGTTGTGCAAAATATGCTTTTGCGCAGTGAAGAATTTGTGCCTCACAATTCAGCCCAGTGGGTTGCGATGAGAAATTTTCAGCTCAGACATCTTCGCTACGGTGAATGTGCTACTTTGAGCAATGGCTTACTTACTGAAATAGTCAAAGAAACCGCTTACCAAACTGGCGAGATGCAAGTTAGCCAATTCGATATAAATCCAAAAAATCAGGAAAGCTTCCGACGCGGCCTTGATCACACTGCAATTCTATTAGAATTAGATGGCAGAGTAATTTTAGCAGATCCACTTCTTAGAACATCTTGTGACTTAAAAGATTTTCCAACTCATCCCCCAGTTGTCAGATATTACGAAGAAGCTGCCGATATTAGCGAGAAAACAGCTATTGAATTAGCTAAAGGCGCCCAACTTACTAAGAAAATCTTTGATCCATCCTTAGTAAATCCAGAGTCTCTGAGACATTGGGATCAAAAACTAGAAACTCTTTTTCAACAAGATGAGCTAACCTTAACTCAATTTGGAGAGTTAACTAAAGTTTTGGATCGGGTTGAAGATGCCCAACCTCACAACTTACGATCTTTCGTTCGTGATCTGATGCAGAACTTGCATAATTTTACAGCACAAAACGAGCAGCTACTTGTGGCTCAACAAACCCCTTCGGTAAAATTACAGACCATTGGTAATTCTCCGATCAGCCTCAATACAAATAATTATAAGCAAAAATGACCTCATCAATTGAAATCTACACTGACGGCGCTTGCTTGGGAAATCCCGGCCGCGGCGGTTGGGGAGCTATTTTGCTTTACAAAGAACATCGCAAAGAAATTTCCGGCGGAGAAAAATTAAGCACCAATAATCGCATGGAAATGCGCGCCGTAATTGAAAGTCTTAAGACGCTAAAAAAATTGTCGGAAGTCACGCTTTACACCGACAGCAAATATGTAATGGATGGGATCACAAAATGGATTTTTAACTGGAAAAAAAACGGCTGGAAAGGCTCTGACAAAAAGCCGGTGAAGAATGTTGATTTGTGGCAAGAGTTAGATACAGAGGTGGCAAAACACCAAATTAAATGGGTTTGGGTTAAGGGGCATAGCGGCAATAAGTTCAACGAGATCGCAGATGTTTTGGCAAGAACTGCCGCAGAAAAAATCTAGTCTATTTTTTATTTAGAGCGCTGCGGCTGTAGCCATAGCCAAAGTAGACTGCTAGCCCAAGAGATGTCCAAATTGCGAAATACCAGCCATTTTCAATCAGCAAAGTGTACACCAAATAACCACATCCCGCAATCGCCAAAGGCACAGTTACGTAAACTGCTGGGCATTTAAAAGTTCTAGGACGATTTGGATCTTTAATGCGCAAAACCAAAACACCAAAAGCCACCACCATGAAAGAAAACAAAGTGCCCAAACTGGTAATGTGGCTTAAAGTTTTTAAAGGAAAAAAGCCCGAAACTATTGCAACTGCAGCAGTTACAAAAAGCAGACTAACATTTGGTGTGCCAAATTTTTTGTGAATCTTGGAAAAAGGTTTTGGAATTAAACCATCTCTCGACATTACGAAGAAAACTCGCGATTGGCTGTAGATTAAAATTAGCAATACCGAGGTGATGCCTGCAACCGCGCCGGTGGCCACCAAAGCTGAGCCGATATTATTGCCATTTTCACGCAGTGCTCGCGCCAAAGGTTCTGGATTATTTAGAGTAGTGTAGTGAGCAATTCCTGTAAGAACCAAAGCCACTGAAATGTAGAGAATAGCACAAATTACTGCTGATACGATAATGCCGATTGGCAAATCTCTTTTGGGATCTTTACATTCTTCTGCCGCCGTTGCCACAGCGTCAAAACCAATATAGGCGTAAAAAACTGTTGCGGCTCCGATGAAAATTCCGCTAATGCCAAATGGTGCAAAATTTGACCAATTTTCTAACTTCACCATTGGTGTGGCAATAATTAGAAATAGGAAAATTACTGAAAGTTTGGTGGCAACTAAAATGCGGTTAAGTGTGACGCTTTCTTTAGTGCCGCGGATTAAAAGCAGACCGATAAATACTGTAATACCAATTGCCGGAAGGTTGACAATTCCGCCATCTTCTGGCGATTGAGAAAGTGCGGTGGGCAAATTGATTCCACCATTTTTGAGAATACCGACAATATATCCCGACCAACCTAGCGCTACGCTTGCAGCCCCTACCCCATATTCCAGAATCATTCCCCAGCCAACCAACCAGCCAATAAATTCACCCAAAACTGCGTAAGAGTAAGTGTAGGCACTGCCAGAAACCGGCACCATTGAGGCAAGTTCAGCGTAGGCAAGTCCGGCAAAAACACAGACTATTGCAGCTAGAAGATAAGAAAGAGCAATCGCAGGACCTGCGTAAGTTGCAGCGGCAACGCCAGTCACCACAAAAACACCAGTACCGATTGTGCAACCGATACCGATCATTATTAGGTCGAAAGCACCTAAAGTTTTTTTGAAAGAATTTTTTTCAGAAGAGGCAACGAGATCTTCAATGGTTTTTTTACGGAATAGGTCAAGCATGTAATAATCTTATTTGACCTTGTTCAAAGGGCTTTTTTTGTAGGCGTAAACGAAGTAAACTACGATGCCCAGCGTGAACCAAAGAATTGAGAAAAGACCGGTTTTTAAGAATAGCTGATAAAGCAAATAACCACAGCTCAAAACCGCCAAAGGCCCAACTACAAATACTGCGGGGCATCTAAATGGTCTTTCTAAATCAGGCCTTTTGATACGCAGAACCACCACAGCAACTGCAACCATTACGAAGGCAAACAAAGTTCCAAGACTAGAAAGATCACCCATGATTTGAATTGGGGTAAATCCAGAAATCATTGCAGTAGCAAAAGCAACGAAGAGACAGCCGAAATAAGGAGTGCCGAATTTTTTATGTAATTTGTTGAAAACTGGTGGGATCAAGCCATCACGAGCCATCACGAAAAAGATACGAGATTGGCCATACATAAAGACCAGAAGCACCGCCATTAATCCCGCAACCGTTCCCGTAGCAACCAAGGCTGAACCAATATTACTGCCATTAGCGCGCAAGGCGTAAGCCATCGGCTCGGCATTGTTGAGTTCACTGTAATGAACGATGCCGGTAAGAACCAAAGACACGATTAGGTAAAGCGCAGCGCAGATTAGCAGCCCGCCAATGATGCCAATCGGCAAATCACGATTAGGATTTTTACATTCTTCCGCAGTTGTAGCGATAGCATCAAAACCAAGATAGGCGAAGAAAATTGCAGCAGCGCCAACGATTACACCGTTCCAACCAAATGGCATGAATTCAGCATAATTTTCCATTTTAATGTGAGGAGCAGCAAAGGCTAAAAATAGAAAAATAACTCCAAGTTTGATCGCAACTAGAATACGATTAATGATCAAACTTTCTTTAGTGCCACGTACCAATAGCGATCCGATAAAAATACAAATGAACACAGCCGGAAGATTAATCAAACCGCCTTCAAACGGACCTTTGGCGAGATATTCGGGGAAAGCTACGCCAGCAGTTTTGAGAATTCCGACAAAGTAGCCAGACCAGCCTGCAGCAACGGTTGAAGAGATTAAGGTATATTCTAAAATTAATGCCCAAGCAACTAGCCATGCAATAAACTCACCAAGAACAACATAAGCGTAAGTGTAAGCGCTACCCGCAACCGGAATCATCACGGCGAGCTCGGTGTAGGCCAAGGCAGCAAAAATACAAACAACCCCAGAAAAAAAGTAAGAAAGAGAAATCGCCGGACCGGCGTATTTAGCAGCGGCAACACCAGTTAAAACAAAAATCCCGCCACCAATAATACATCCAATTGACAGCAAAACTAAATCCAAAGCGGTTAAAGTTTTTTTCAAAGAATTTTTTTTGGCACTAGCTAAAGTGCTTTCAATACTCTTGGTTCTGAAGATTGATTTCATGATTTTATGTAATTGTTTAAAAGTTTAGTCGTTAGCAAGTAAAGCTTCTTCAGCAACTTCTTGGCTGATGACACCTCTCACTAATAAATCATTAATCGAGTCTTTCATCAGGCACATCCCAACTTTTTTACCCAATTCAATAATTGAGTTCATTTGTGGAACTTTATCTTCGCGAATCAGGTTACGAATCGAAGAATTCGCAATCATAATTTCGTAAGCAGCACATCTTCCGCCGCCTTCTTTTTTCAAGAGACGTTGCGAAACCACGGCTTTGATTGAACTTGAAAGCATGGTGCGCACAACCGGCTTGTCTTGCGGAGGAAATACGTCAATAATTCTGTTAATAGTTTGAGCGGAAGAGCTTGTATGAAGAGTTCCTAAAACTAAGTGACCCGTTTCAGCAGCAGTTAGAGCCAAGTGAATCGTTTCAACGTCACGCAATTCTCCAACCAAAACCACATCTGGATCTTCGCGAAGTGCGCTTTTTAGAGCATTAGCAAAAGATAAAGTGCTGTTACCAACTTCACGTTGGTTGATTAGAGATTTTTTATTTTTGTGAACAAACTCCACCGGATCTTCAATGGTAATAATGTGGTGGGCGTAGTTGGTGTTGATCTGGTCAATCAAAGCCGAAAGCGTAGTTGATTTGCCGCTACCGGTTGGTCCAACAACTAAGATTAAACCTTTTTTAGCGCTAGCCAAACTGCGAATAATTTCTGGCGCGTGTAGTATTGAAAGACTTTTGATCTCAGTTGGAATTTCACGAAAAACTGCCGCAGGGCCGTAAATAGTACGAAAAGCGTTAACGCGAAAACGTAGATCACCAACAACTTTAATTGAAAAATCCATTTCCCATTTTTCAGCGTAGGTTTTTTTCTGAACATCGTTCATCACAGAGTTAAGCATCTCCATCACGACTGCATCGGTCAATATTGGCGCATCAGGAATTGCCACAATATCACCGTCAACACGCAGCATTGGCGCTGACCCAGTTGAGATGTGTACGTCAGAGCAATTTTGCCTCTTGGCGTAGGTCAGAATTTTATCGATCATAATTTATTTTTGAGAGATTGAAGACGTTTTTGAACTTGCTCAATTGGAACTACAGGATTGTCGTCAGAATAGAGCTCTTCCACGCTGGAATAAAGATCCATCGCTTTTTCATTTTGAGCAGTTTTGTCGTAAATCACCGCGAGATTATATTTGTAACCAACATTTTTCGGGTCGATTAAGATTGCTCTTTCAAGCAATGAAAGGGCTTGCTCATAGTTTTTGGTTTTGTCGTAAGCCAAAGCTGCTTGCGCAATAATGTAAGCTGAATCTGGATTTTGAGTTGTTAGGCGCGACAACAAGTAAGATGCATCTTTAGGAGATTCTTCAATCAAAATTGAAAGCAAATTTCCGATAATTTCTTCTTGGTTGTCGGGATTATTTTTTAACAAATCGCGATACAAAGTTTTAGCTTGGCGAATTTGTCCAAGTTTTTGGTAAACAACTGCGAGAGAAAATTTGCTGTAAATATTATCCGGTTCAGCAGCTATAACTTGTTTGTAAAGCTCAACTGCAACTTCATATTGGCCAATCAGAGCTGAGTTGTAAGCGAGCTTTTCTTTCTCACGCATGTCAAAATTTTCGGCTTTTGGATCAACCACAACAATTTCAATATCTTCATTTGGCTTGTCCTCTTTTTCATCGCCCGCGGTCATCGTAAAATCACTTTTTTTCGAAACTTTTTTCTTTTTATAAACATCAATTTTTGCGCGAGAATCCTTGTCGAAAAGTAGAGTTTTTTCGATCTCTTTTACAACATCGTCATTGGTTGCATAATTAGTTGCAAAAGCTTTACCTGAAAGGATCTGCACGGAAACTATTGCAACAAAAAATACAATGCTCTTGGAGCCGTTAGTTTTAATCATGACAATTTTAGTATTTTTTAAAAGCGGTTGTGAGGGACTCGAATTTTAGTTGTTCTATTTTTTTAAATTTTAAAAGAAAAGGGCTGAAAGTGTTTGAAAATTCAGCGACTAATTTGTCTCATTTTTGAGAAAATTTCTAAGCCGATTTTTTTCCAAAATTATTTTTTACATAAACCATCACCGCCATAATTGATGCTGGTGTAACTCCTTGAATTTTAAAGGCTGCAGCAATTGTTACAGGACGAAATTTATTTAATTTTTCCCTCACCTCAAGCGACAGACTTTCAATTTTTGCGTAATCAAGTTCGAGTGGAATTTTAATATTTTCATCTTGACGAAAAATCTCCAAGTCACGCTCCTGACGCTTTAAATACGAGCTGTAGAGCGCATTGATGGCAATTTGTTTTTTGGTTTTTTCATCAATTGTAGCAACTTCTTCGGGCCAAATTTTGGCAATTAAATCAAAATCAATTTCGGGAAAAGACAGCAACTGCATGGCATTTCTCACCACACCATCTTGCTTAATATTAGCGCCGAATTCGGCAATTTTATTTGGCGAAATTTTTAAAGTTTCGAGCAATTTTGTTGCCACTTCAATTGTGGCTTTTTTGTGATTAAAAAATTCTTCACGCTCACTTTTTACCACGCCAATTTTTACGCCTCTCTCCGTCAAACGCATGTCAGCATTGTCGGCGCGCAAGCTTAGGCGATATTCGGCGCGCGAGGTTAACATGCGGTAAGGCTCGTTAGTTCCGAGTGTCGTCAAATCATCAATCATCACGCCGATGTAACTGCTGGCGCGATCTAAAATAAATTCTTCTTTTGAACCTTGAGCAATTAATGCCGCGTTAATTCCGGCAACTAAACCCTGCCCTCCGGCTTCTTCGTAACCTGTTGTGCCGTTGATTTGTCCGGCAAAAAAAAGTCCACGAATTTTTTTGGTTTCAAGCGTCGGCAACAATTCGCGCGGATCAACAAAATCATATTCAATGGCGTAACCGGCTTGAGTGACGCGGCAATTTTCTAGACCCGGTATTGTTTTTAAAAACTCAATTTGAACCTCGAGCGGCAGTGAAGTTGAAATGCCATTTGGGTAAATTAGGTCACTATTCAAACCTTCAGGCTCTAGGAAAATTTGGTGACGTTCTTTGTCAAAAAAGCGGTGAACTTTATCTTCAATTGATGGGCAGTAACGTGGGCCAACGCCCGCGATGTAGCCGCCATACATTGCGGATTTTTGTAAATTATTTTTGATGATTTCATGAGTTTTGGCGTTGGTGTAGGTGATGTAGCAGTGAGTTTGCGGAGCAGAGACTTTGTCGTTTAAATAAGAGAATGGCTGCGGCGGAGTGTCGCCTGCTTGCTCTTCCAGATTGCTGAAATCAATTGAGTTGCGATCAATACGTGGCGGCGTTCCGGTTTTAAGTCGCGCCAAAGCAAATTTGTGAGCTTCAAGAGTTTTTGAAATTCCCTCAGATGGCGCTTCGCCAACTCGCCCCGCTGGCGTTTGTTGATCGCCAATGTGAATCACGCCACGCAAAAAAGTGCCGGTAGTTAAAATTACTGAAGTGGCTGCAATGGTTTTTCCATCATCCAAAACCACGCCGCAAACTTTGCCATTTTCAATTTTGATATCTTCAACTGAGCCAAAGGCGATTTCGAGATTGGGATAATTTTTTAAAATTTTGTTAATCGCTTTTTTGTAAAGATCGCGATCTGCTTGAGCCCGTGGCGAGTGTACTGCTGGGCCTTTAGACGCATTTAAAATACGAAAGTGAATTCCGGCTTCATCAATTGCTTTGGCCATAACGCCGTCAAGCGCATCAATTTCTTTGACGATGGTGCCTTTAGCCACACCGCCAATTGCTGGATTGCAAGACATCTCGCCCAAATTTTCCGGCTTTTTAGTAACCAATAAAGTTTTTACACCCATTCGCGCCGAGGCACATGCCGCTTCAACTCCGGCATGCCCAGCGCCAATTACGATTATCATCTTCCTCCTACTTTTATTCCTCCTCCTGTTATTCCCCCTCCTCTCCGCGTATCTCGAGGAGGCTCTGGCAAGTTTGTCATATCATAAAGATTTGTTTTAGCTAATGATGGAGAGGTTACCACCGTCTCTGGTAGTTTGATTTTTTTCTTAAGTTCTTCACAAGATGGCGCTTTAGACACACCATGTTTTTTAAGCTCATCTTCTAACTTCGCATCATTCATAAGCGGACCAGTAAGAACAGCTGGTTTGTTAGGATCACTTGCATCTCGCAGATATATTCCGGTATCGGAAATTTCTTTGCCTTTTTTATTTATGGTCTTTTTTGTAACCAAAGAAACCAAAGGCGTACATTCGTGCAGTGGAATAACCGGCACTTCTTGTACTTGTGCAGCTTTAGCAAGACCATTTTGCGGCGTGATTGGAACTCCTTCAAACAAGATCGCAGTTTTGCGCTCGCCGTCAATCACCGACATGGCTTTTACTTTGAAGTTTTTACACAAGCTTTGATCAGCCTTGCCAAGACTTGAGACACCCTGAGGATTGTGATTTCCCAAACTATCTTTGGTATATACGGTTGATTCATCAATGATTAGATCGCCGTACTGAAATATCTTCGTGGTCTCCTTGCCATCCTTGTAAAACTTAACTTCTTGATTATCCGCAGTGGCAACCTGCACTTTTACGTAAAGCGCTTTCGGAGCGAGAGTGCCGCGAACGTGAAGATACATGATATCGTCACCTTCGTAACCATCTTCAGATTTAGGATCGAATCTGTTTACACCATTAAAAACTACGGTAGCCATATCATTTCTTCGATTTGGCCTAGTAACTTGAGGGCCGGGATAAGGACCATCCGACATTTTGGCCTTTTCAAAAAACTCTTTTACGTCTGTTTCTTTGGAGGCCAAAGCATTACTGCCGGTGAAAAATCTATTACTTTTCCAATGCTGCACGAGTTGCGCTGTCGCTGCTTCTTTCTCGAATTCGTTAAAATCAAGTTTGTCTTTATTTGCCATTTCAATTTCTCTGGCGGCATTGCGAGAAAATTCTGTTGAGGCGATTCTGCGGGCGTTGTCTTTTTCAACTATGGTTAACTTTTCGAGACATTTCTTCGTATTAGAAGATTCAGCCATGGCGCTTTTTAAAGCATCGCCCTGTTCAGCTGTTAAAAAAGACTGCTGCTCTCCAGCAGCATCTTGATAGCTGAAGTTCGTCAAATCACCGAATTCTCTTTCTAGAGAATATTGAGCTGCGCGCTTCAGAGCATGTGATCTTGTTGGATAAAGATCCTCTACAATTTCTTGAGAGCGTTGTAGATTTTCACCAAAGTTATCGAATGTTTCAAAATCTCCTGATTCTATACATGATTCTATAGAGTAGAGACTACTGATCAAATCATCACTACCTAAAATCTCATCGATTTGACCTTCCGACAAACCAAGACCTAAGAGCTTTTTTTGGTATATTCCATGCAAGTCTGGCAAACCATCACCTGAATCGTTTTTTAGATTATTCTTACCATCCTCAAGTTGCTTTTCCCGCTCTTCATCGCTGCCATCAAAAGTTCTGACCGCTGCAAAAACCTTTCTTACCCAAGACTGATAGTCACTTAAAATCTCAAGCACCGCTTCTCTTTTAACTCTATCAGCCTCAGCTTTTGTTGATTCAGGCTTTAGTGATATCTCAGCATCTTTTATAACTTTTTTGAGGGCTTTTATTTTATAATTTAGCTCTTTTGCATCATGTTCAGAAAAGCTACCTGATTTTCTCTCACCACCATCAACACTGAAATTATTATCATCAACACTGAAATTATTATCATCAACACTGAAATTATTATCATCAGCACTGAAATTATTATCATCAACACTGAAATTATTATCATCAACACTGAAATTATTATCATCAGCACTGATTGGATCATCCTTCAAACCCATCGCTTTATAAGCTCTTTTTCTTCCAGCCTCTAAAACTTCAAGCGCCTTGTTAAGCTCAACAAGTTTTGCCGTAGCCAATGCAGCATTTTCATATTCTTTGAGCGATTTAAGAGCGATATCGTCAAAGGTATTTTTAGAAATATATGTTGTGGACATGCCTCGTTCCGGCGAAGAGGAAATTACACAGTAAACATCAGCAGAATTGCCATCACCTTTTGGATCAATGACTCTAGCAATTGTCATCATCGATTCTCTGTCTGCCGCAGTATTTCCAGCAGCATCTACATCGTGACCGAGATAGGTTAAACCTCTTTTACCAAAATCATAAATAGCCACCGAAAGACCACTTTCGTGAAGCTCCATCGTTTTATCATCTTCTCTGATTCGACCCGAAATTTCAGGGATCTTCACCGTATGAGCTTTACCAGCTTCATCTAGATCATTTTTATAATGACCAAGAGCATTTAGCGCAACTTTGCTAATTCTAATTGGCCAAGACCGATTATCTCTTCTTTCCTTTTCTGCAAGCTCTCTCGCCTCTTTTTCTTCACGAGCTTTTTTTTCTGCCGCTTGATGATCGGCAGCTTGC
This sequence comes from uncultured Alphaproteobacteria bacterium, assembly GCA_903879805.1. Lineage (GTDB taxonomy): Bacteria > Pseudomonadota > Alphaproteobacteria > Rickettsiales > UBA1997 > UBA2645. The sequence goes on from CAIRMX010000140.1 coordinate 45,013, forward strand.
TTACGAAGAGCTTCGAATTCTCTTTTTTGATCTTCGGAAAGCGTTTTGAGTCTTTCTTCAGCTTCATTTTTAGCTTTTAACTCTCTTTCTTCGGCTTCAGTTTTAGCTAGTAACTCTCTTGCTTCAGCATCTTTTTTGGCTTGCAACTCTCTTTCTTCAGCTTCATTTTTAGCTCGTAACTCTCTTGCCTCGGCCTCAGTTTTAGCAGCAAGGAGATATGCCTCTACTTTTACCTGAATCTGAAGCATCCTATCCATTTCTTTCTTTATCTCTCCGATATCCCCCGAGTAATCCACTCCAACTCCAGCTCCTCCACCTAAAAAACCTACCCCTCTAGTCAAGTTCGGATGAGCATTTGGATCAACAAGGTGTTGTTCGAGTTTTGCTTCCACCACACTGACCCGATCTGCTTCTTTCTTTTGCAAGGCTGATAGAGCATCATAACGATCTTTTAAATCATTTATTTGAAACTGCAGCTCCTCATTTAGCCTAGTAAGGTTATTCAGGATCTCATTATTGACATCATCATTCTCAACATCCTGATCAACAAATTCACTACTATTGCTAGGAGTGCGTTGTATTAAAGCTTCTGAAATAGAGCTTCCTGCTCCACCGAATGAAGAAAGACGCGATTTATTAGCAGTTGTGCTCACAGATTTAATACTGGCACTTTGAGTGCTTTGTATTGAACTTTTTGAACTAGCGCCTCCCGATCCATCGACTGAAGAAAGCTCCGATTCATTGCGAATTGCTTCGTGCCAACTATTTAAACTTTCGACGTCATCTCCATAAACACTATCTTCCTCCCCATTCAACTCTACACCAAGAAGAGCGCCAAACTTCCTAAGCCATTCATCTTTTATCCTTTCATTCATAATCTTAAGTTTTGTAGCTTCTTGCCTCAACCTCTCTTCCTCTTGCCTCAACTCCTCTTCCTTCGCGAGGCGATCGATATTCGAAGCAATCCCTTTTAGGGCTCTTGTTACATCTTCTTGCGTAATGTCCCCCGCTCTCAATATCATCTGTCTACCTAGAGCCTCTGTATTTACTCCGGCGTTCTCCAATTCTAATGCTTTTGCCGCCTCTTTTGACGTCTCTGGTTGTAGTTTCTCAGTTTTCAGAAATTCCATAACAGCGATAGCCACATCTCCACCATTCAGGCCGCTATCTTCGATCAACTTTGCATGCAGTTTTTCTTCGTTTTCGCCCTTATACTTAAGCCTTGTTTCAGGCCCTGTTTTAAGCCCTTTCTTATAGATACGGTGCTTCTCATCCTGATCATAAAAGGGACGAGGTTCCGCAGAAGATTCCTCATACAAGAAACCTTCTATCGCAATTAATACCTTAATTGCATTTGTCCTTTTTTTAGCGTTAAAGCCTCGTCCAAGACTATTTACCCTTGTTACAAGACTATTGACATTTTCTTTCTTCTCCTCAGTTAGTTTTTCCATCTTGGCGTTCATTATTGCAGCAGCAGCCTCTTGAACAGCCTTTATCTCATTCTCGTTCAGTTTTCTTTTTGACATAAATTCAAAAATTTATTTTAAAAAATTAAAAATATTTTTACTCGCTTAAAGCCGTCCAATATTGGTCAGACTTGATTTCATTTAACCGTGAAACCGTGCGCTTAAAAGCCTCAGCACCAGTTCCACTTTCGTAAATTTTTTCAGATTTTGTTTTCGCTAACACAATGAGGCCAGTTTTTTTTTCGTAAACCTCATCGATGAAAAGCACGAAGCGCCTCGCTTCATTGGCATCTTCTGGCAGGAGTTGTGGAATTTTCAACAAGAAAATCAGATCAAAATTTTGGCAGATCGCCTGATATTCCGCCGCAGCAAATTCAACCCGACATAAATCATCAAAATTAAAGACGGCAACTTTCTTGTAAGTTTTTTTGATTTTAATTTCACGCCCCCAAACCTTGATTTTAGCTGGTTTGAGCTTGGCGCCATCAGTCATGGTTTCGATGATTTTTTTGACCTCGTCACGATTTTTTTGATTCGAAATAAAATAGCGCTTAGTCAAATTTTTAACGTATCTGCTGCGATAATCGATTGGCGAATCGAGATACAAAACCTCGCAATTTTGCAGCAAAACCTTCTCAACAAATTCCAAAAAAACTTCACGCTGCAAGCCGTTTTTGTAAAGCTCTAGCGGCTTTGAGTTAGAAGTAAAAATCGTCACAATATTTTGTGAAAATAAAAAAGAAAAAATCCGCGACAGCAACATCGCATCCGCAATATCCATCACCTGAAATTCGTCAAAACAAATCAGATTATTTTTGCCGACCACTCTTTTCACCGCTTCAATCAACTCATCTTTAAATTTTTTCTCTTCCTTACGAATATCACGCAAAGCCTCGTGAATTAAGCGCATGAAGCTGTTAAAGTGAAAATAAACTTTCGGCGTTTTGGCTAGAGAATTAAAAAAACTTTTCATCAACATCGACTTTCCCCGACCAACATCGCCGTGAATGTAAAAACTTTTTAGTTGGTTTTTTGATGAAATGATTTTTTGGAAAAAACTAACGGATGCTTGATTTTCAAGCTCCTCGGCAAGTTGCTGTAATTTTTTTTCAACGAGAATTTGTTGAGGATCGAGAAGCATTATTTGGGTTTTTAAGTAGAATTTGGATTGGGAAGTTAGAAATATTTTTAAACTCACATTTCCTAAAAGACAAACCACAGTCATAGGTCCCTGAGCAAAGCGTAGCGTCGTCGAAGG
>CAIRMX010000141.1 GCA_903879805.1 uncultured Alphaproteobacteria bacterium
AACCCCTCCTTGAAAAGGAGGGGAGTGCTCGAAACCGAGCTCGATGGTAAAGCCCCTCCTTTTCAAGGAGGGGTTGGGGGTGGTTATTCACACATTCAGTTTCTAACTAATCTTCTTAACAAACTCCGACTTCAACCCCATCGCACCAATACCGGGAATTTTGCAATCAATGTCGTGATCGCCCGCAACAAGACGAATGTTTTTAACTTTAGTTCCAACTTTCACCACTGAAGACGACCCCTTCACTTTCAAATCTTTAATCACGGTGACAGTGTCGCCATCTTTTAAAACCACGCCGTTGGCGTCTTTAATCACCACCTCTAAATCATCTTCTTCTGCCACAATTTCCGCCCATTCGTGAGCGCATTCTGGGCAAACATAAAGTCCATCCATTTCGTAGGTAAACTCGCAGGAGCATTTCGGGCAATTTGGTAGTGGTGAATCAGTCATGTTTTTTAAGAAATTGGTTCAAAAAATTTAGTATCAGGATCGAAAGCCATGATCTCGCCGCTTTCGATGTTGAAATGCCAGCCGAAAATATTGAGTTTATTTTCTCTCATGCGTTTAGCGATGTAAGGATAGGTCATCAAATTACGCAGCGAAATAACTAAAGATTCTTGCTCACATGAGGCTTGTTGTTCTTCTGCACTTTTGTCGGACATTTGTTTTTTCACAATATCGCGAGCCTCTGAAGCAACGGAAAGCCACGTTCTCATCGATTCAGAAAGCTTGCTATTTTTGGCAGTGAATTCTTCTGACATCATCATCTTAATGCCGGAACATTTGGCATGCCCCAGCACAATAATATTTTCAACTTCAAGAATCGTGACCGCATATTCAATGGCTGCTAAAATGCCGTGAATGCCTTGAGTATCATATTTTGGCACGAGTCCGCCAATATTGTTAATAATGTAAAGTTCACCGGGATTTGCCGCAAACATTTCGGCGGGCGCAAGACGAATATCAGCGCAAGAAATCACCATGGTTGTCGGCTTTTGATCCTGCTCAATCAAGTGCTGAATCATATCTTGTTTCTGATGAAAAGTCGTAGATTTAAAAACTCTAAAACCGCTGATGAGCTTGCCGATATTTGACATAGTTTTTCCTATAAATTTGGGAGGGAATTTCTGGCGCGATTTAATTTTTTTGCAAAATCACAAGCAAGAATAAATTAGAATAGACATCGCAAATAAGGCGAGAGATCTTGTGAGTAGTTCGCAAAGTTAAAATATTTATTCAATGTCTTGGATTCTTTACACCATTGCCGCTACAGCCTTACAAACTTTTCGAAATCTCGAGCAAAAAGGTCTCAATAAAAAATTAGATGTTCTGACCGTTTCTTGGTCGAGGTACATACTTCCGCTGCCTTTTGCACTTGTTGTTGCTGTTTGCACTTTTTCCTCAATGACCGTTGGTTTCGTTTCTTACTGTTTAGTTACGGCGATTTTCCAAGTGGCGGGAAATATTTTTTTGCTCAAAACATTTCAATCAAAAAACTTTAGCATCGGCATTGCCTTCTACAAAACCGAGACTTTGCAGGCGATGATAATTGGTTTAATTTTCTTTGGCGAAAGCGTATCGCTTGCGGGATTCGTCGCCATCATGGTTGCGATGTCGGGTGTAATTTTAATGTCGGGATTAGTTTTCGACGGCGGCGTAAAAAAATTCACCGAATCGCTAAAAAATAAATCAACGTTTTACGGAATTTTAACCGGTTTTTGTTTTTCGATTTCTGCCTTCAATTTGAAAGAAGCCTCAGAAATTTTGTTTCCTCTCGGATATTCTAATCTCAAGGCTGCAACTACTGTTTTGCTTTGGGTAATTTGCTTCCAAAATATTTTATTTACGGTGGTAAAACTTTACCAAAAACGCTTCATGCAAGATTTGAAAAGTTTGGTTTCGCTCGAAAATAAATACACTTTTCTCAAAACTTCGATTTTCAGTTTTTTAGGTTCAATTTGCTGGTTTGTTGCTTACGGCGTGGGCAAAGTGGTTTACGTTAAAGCGGTTGGTCAAACTGAACTAATTTTGGCATTGGTGGTTTCGCATTTCATTTTGAAAGAGACGCTAAAAACCTCTGAAATTATCGGAATTGCGCTGACATCGACAGGAATTTTGGCGCTGATTTTATTTCACTGATGAAATTGTCAAACCCTTGATTTTACTGGTTAAAAGTTAATTTTGCGCACTGTGCTCAAAATTCAAAAATAAGAAAAATTTAAATGCTACGACAAGTAAAAAAGATTTTCGAATTAGAAGCAGTTACCGGAATTTTATTGCTGCTTGCAACCCTAGCGGCTTTGGCAATTGCTAACTCTTCGGCCTTTCCAATTTACCAAAATATTTTCGCATTCAATTTGCCGTTCGGCTTGACGCTGCGCGATTGGATCAATGACGCGCTAATGGCTCTGTTCTTTTTTCTGATTGGTTTGGAGCTCAAAGAAGAAGTTTTAGTTGGCGAACTTTCCAGCAAATCGCGAGCAATTTTGTCTTTAATTGCAGCTTGCGGCGGGGTGATTTTTCCGGCGCTGATTTTTTATTTTTGCAATTTCGATCAGCCGCAAAACCTGCGCGGCTTTGCCATTCCAACCGCCACCGACATTGCTTTTGCTTACGGCGTGCTTTGTCTTTTTGGCAACAAAATTTCTAAATCGCTGAAAGTTTTTTTGATCTCTCTGGCAATTTTTGACGATCTGGTAGCGATTTTAATCATCGCGTTTTTCTACTCGCAAAATATTGATTTTGTTTTTTTGACTTTGGCCTTTGTGGTGCTTTTGGGGCTGGCGATTTTGAATTTAAAAAAATCTAACAACTTAGTTTGTTACTTGCTGCTGGGAGCAATGTTGTGGCTAATGATTCTAAAATCAGGAATCCATCCAACTCTTGCCGGCATTGCTTTGGCGATGTTTATTCCGCACGAAAAAGACTCGATTAAAAAGCTGATTAAAAAAATCGCACCCGCCGTAAATTTTTTAATTTTACCAATTTTCGCCTTCGCCAGCAGCGGCGTTAGAATCGAAAATTTTTCGACAGATGTTTTCACCAAGCCGCTAGTTTTAGGAATTATTTTAGGATTATTTTTCGGCAAACAAATCGGCGTAATGCTCTTTAGTTTTATTGCGGTAAAATCAGGAGTGGCGCGACTTCCCAGCAAATCTTGGCTAGAATTTTACGGTGTAACAATCTTGACTGGTATTGGTTTTACCATGAGCTTTTTCATCGGATCTCTGGCTTTTGCAGGCAACGCTGTGCTTTTTGATGAGGTAAAAATCGCCGTACTTAGCGCCTCTTTCTTGTCAGCGATTTTCGGTATTTTAGTGATTTATCTAATGAGGAAGTGACAGTTAAACTTATTGTAAGGGGAGACTTACCATATTTATTTACTCAATAAATAATTACCTCAAAGCCGCAAAGAGAGAAATTGTAAAAACTAAAATTGAAACGCTTATGAAAAATCAATCTCACTTACTTAGATCAAAAAGATTTTTGCCGCTTTTTATCACCCAGTTTTTTGGTGCTTTTAACGACAATGTTTTCAAAAACGCTTTTCTGATTTGGTTCACCTACAGCATCGCGCGCAAGCTTGATATGAACGCGCAGATCATGGCAACAGTGGCATCGGGATTATTCATTTTACCCTTCTTTTTATTCTCATCTCTCGCCGGACAAGTTGCCGATAAATATGAAAAATCAAAATTGACGCAGATCATAAAAATCGCTGAAATTGCGATTATGATTTTCTCATTTGTCGGATTTTATTTTCAAAATATTTACCTGCTTTTGACTTTGATATTTTTGATGGGAGTTCATTCAACCTTCTTTGGCCCAATCAAATATAGCCTGCTTCCAGAGCATCTTAAAGATAATGAATTAGTGAAAGGAAATGCCTTGATTGAAGGTGGAACTTTCTTAGCGATTCTACTTGGCACCATTTTCGGTGGCGTCACTATTCTCTCGCAATATGGCATTGAAACTGTTTCAAGCGCAGTGGTGGTTTTTGCTGTAATTGGTTATTTAAGCAGCCGCTTCATCCCAATAACGCCAGCGCCGGATCACAAGTTGAAAATCAGTTTTAACATCGTGACGCAAACTTTGAAAATTATTAAATATGCCAAAAAAGAAGAAACGGTTTGGCTTTCAATAATGGGCATTTCGTGGTTCTGGTTAATTGGTGTCACCTTCTTGTCACAATTTCCAATTTACACTCACGACATCATTAATGGTGATGAATATATCGTAACTTTGTTCCTTGCGATTTTCTCAATTGGCATCGGAGTTGGTTCGGTAATGTGCAATAAATTAATCAAAGGCAAAATTGACGGACGCCTTGTGCCGCATGGTTCAATCGGCATCACAATCGGCATTATGATTTTCTGTGCGGCGAGTGTTTTTTACAGCACGGTAATTGCGCCAGATCACCTAGTGAGCCTGTCAGAATTTTTAACCGACAACATCATGAACTGGTACATCCTCTTGGGATTATTTGTAATCGCAGTTTCTTGCGGTATTTACATTGTGCCACTTTACGCCATCATGCAGCATCGTTCAGAAGTAAAATATTTATCGCGAATTATTGCGGCAAATAATGTTATGAATGCCCTTTTTATGGTACTGGCAAGCCTTGTAATTATTGTCTTGGTGAAATTTGAACTCGATTTGTTGCAAATTTTTATGCTAGTTGGCATGTCGAATATTTTGGTGTTTCTCTCGATTCAAAAAATTGTTAAAAAGAGGCTCGGATAATGATTAAGCCAGTTTTAAAACGACTTCTCACCAAGCTCTACAAGATCGAAATTAAGGGTTTAGAAAATTACCAAAAAGCCGGAAATCGAGTTTTAATTGTTGCCAATCACCAATCATTTTTAGACGCAATTTTACTGGCAGTTTTTCTGCCAGAAAAACCGATGTTTGCCATCAACACCTTCATCGCCAAGCAATGGTGGATGAAGCCCTTTCTTGCGCTGGCCGACACTTACGCGCTTGATCCAACCAATCCGATGGCAACCAAAAGTCTGATTAACGAAATCAAAAAAGACAAAAAATGCATCATTTTTCCTGAAGGCAGAATCACGGTTACGGGCTCTCTGATGAAAATCTACGAAGGGCCGGGAATGATCGCTGACAAAACTGACGCGATGATTTTGCCAGTGAGGCTTGACGGCGCGCAATATACGCCATTTTCGCGTTTGAAGGGACGCGTGAAAATTCATCTTTTTCCAAAAATAACTCTAACAATTTTGCCGCCGCAAAAATTCGAAGTGACCAAAGAAATCACCGGACGCGCCAGACGCGCCGCCAACGCTGACAAGCTTTACGACATCATGACCGAGATGTTGTTTGAAAGTTCTGATTACAAAAAAACTCTGTTTCAATCGCTGCTTGATGCCCAAAAAATTCACGGCAGTAAGCATCAAATTATTGTTGATATTGAGCGCAAACCTTTGACTTACGGCAAGCTAATCGCGCGCTGTTTTATTTTGGGCGAGCAAATCGCCAAAGAAACTAAACATGGCGAATATGTTGGTTTCATGTTGCCCAACATGGTTTCAAGCATCGTAACATTTTTTGCGATGCAGGCTTTTGGTCGCGTGCCGGCAATGTTAAATTTTTCTACTGGCGGCAAAAATTTTATTGCGGCCTGCAAAGTTGCAGAACTCAAAACCATCTACACTTCTCAAAGATTTATCGATGGCGGCAAGCTCCAACACTTGGTTGCTGCGGCCGAAGAAAATGGCATTAAAATTATTTACCTCGAAGAAGTAGCAAAAAAAATTACCCTAATCGACAAATTAAAAGGTGGGTTGCGTGCGAAATTTTGTAAAAAAATCAGCGCGGCAAAAGCAGATGATGCGGCGATAATTCTGTTTACATCAGGCTCGGAAGGGACGCCAAAAGGTGTGGTTTTGAGTCACCAAAATATTCAATCAAATCGTTTTCAATTAGCTTCGCGCGTTGATTTCGGCAGCAAGGATGTAGTCTTTAACGCCTTGCCGATTTTCCATTCATTTGGCCTGACTGGCGGCACAATCTTGCCGATTTTATCTGGCATTAAAACTTTCTTTTACCCATCGCCACTTCATTACCGAATCGTGCCCGAGTTGGTTTACGACACCAACGCCACCATCATGTTTGGCACTAATACATTTCTTTCAAACTACGCGCGATTTGCTCACGCCTACGATTTTTACAGCTTGCGTTACGTCTTTGCCGGCGCCGAAAAATTGGATGAAGAAACCAGAAAAATCTGGTCAGAAAGATTTGGTGTCAGAATTTTTGAAGGCTACGGCGCCACTGAAACTTCTCCGGCACTAGCCACCAACACGCCAATGCATAACAAGCCCGGTAGCGTTGGCCGCCTAATGCCCGGCATTAAATTCAAACTAGAAGAAATTGCCGGAATTACCGACGGCAAAAAACTTTTGGTCGCCGGACCAAATATTATGAAAGGCTATTTGCTTGAACAAAATCCAGGAAAGATTACGCCACCACAGGACGGCTGGTACGACACGGGAGACATTGTCGCCATTGACGAGAAAGGTTACATTTCAATCAAGGGCAGGGCGAAACGCTTTGCCAAAATTGCTGGCGAAATGGTTTCACTCACCGCAGTTGAAATTTATTTGAGCAAATTTTTTCCACAAAGCGGTCACGCAATTGTGGCAATTCCCGACGCCAAAAAAGGTGAGCAATTGGTTTTGGTTACAACTCATCAAACGCTAAATCGCTCAGAAATTTTAACTTTCTTTAGAGAGGGTCAAATCAGTGAATTAGCGGTTCCAAGAGAAATTATCGCGGTCGAAAAATTGCCTTTGCTTGGCACCGGAAAAGTTGATTACGTCAAGGTTAAGGAGTTGGCTCAAGTTTAGTTATTTGTAATCAATTGAATAGGTCCCTGAGCAAAGCACGAAGTGCGTCGTCGAAGG
>CAIRMX010000142.1 GCA_903879805.1 uncultured Alphaproteobacteria bacterium
ACTTGCATTAATGGCACTGCCAATCTTACGACAAGCTGTACAGCTGCGACTCCTTGTTCTGTAACTCCAACTGGCGTTTCTGCTGCGATTACTGCGGCAAGTGGATCAACAGGAAGTGGCACATGTGATGTGGCTCATTACGCAGGCACTGCATCATTTAGCTGCAACAGCGGAACTCCGACTTACATCTCGCAATGCACTTGTGCTACGGGATATACCGGAAGTGGATGTTCGACTTGTGATACTGGTTACTTTTCTGATGGAAGTGGCGGATGCGGTTTAAAATGCAGCATCACTGGTGTTGTTGGTATTACCGATGGAACCCAAGTTAATCCAGGCAGCACTTCACTTGCCTGCAATGCCTCTGGCGCATCTGGTGGACTTGCACGGGCGGAGTATTTACTAAAACCGGCGGCGGGACTTGCTCACTTCCTAAATGTAGTGGTGGAACTGAAAGTAATGTCACGGTTGCAGGAACTTCTTACCACGTACACAAATTTACCTCAGTCGGTAATTCATCTCTTATATGCACTCAAGCTACAACGGCTGATATTTTGGTAGTTGCTGGAGGCGGTGGCGGCGGATATTATGGGGGCGGCGGTGGTGGTGGTGTGGTTATAAAAAGATCTCACTCGCTATCAACAACTACCTATACCGCAACAGTTGGAGATGGCGGACTTTATCCTTGGGCTTCCGGCAATACCGCAAACGGTGGAGGGTATGCTCTTAAGGGAGGAAATTCAACTTTCGACTCAGTAACTGCAAAAGGTGGCGGAGGTGGTGCGGGGCAATATGACTCTTTAGTTGTTACGGCTGGTGGATCTGGTGGTGGTACTGGTAGAACCAAATCTGGTAGTGGAGGTACTGCAAGTGCCGGAACAGGAGGCGCGGCATATTATGCAAATACTGGTGGAAGTGGTGGCGGAAGTTGTGCTGGTGGATCTGGTGGAGGCGGCGCTGGAGGTGTTGGATCTCCATCCTTATGTTCGCCAGAAAGATCTGGTAATGGTGGAATAGGCATTTCATTTTCTAATAGTGGCGCCGATGAATTTACCGGCTTAAGTAGTTTAAGCTACTATGGCGGTGGCGGTGGCGGCGGTTGGGGCCTTGGTCAATCAAGTGGCGGTTTGGGTGGCGGTGGCGGTCCTGGCGTTGCCGGAACATCGAATACGGGCGGTGGCGCTGGTGGTACTAGTAATCACACTGGTGGTTCGGGCATTGTAATCGTGCGCTATCCGAACTAACTATTAACGTGCCGATAATATCCTCTGTAACCCAGGCAGATATTGCTCAAATGATCAATATCTGCGCTCAAAATCTTGTCGAAAATAATCGCGGTAGATTTGACGCCAATGATTTTGCGGCCAAAGGATTTTTGATTAGAAAACTAACTAAAGAAGATGTGAGAGAAATGCTGGCCGACCAAGAAAATCATTTTGCCTGTGTCGCAAAAAATGGCGAAGAAGTGCTGGGATATTTAACCGGATGTGATGTTAGCAAAACCGAAATCGATTTTTTCAAACATGCGCCAGAACTAGAAAAACTCAAAAACCAAAAAATTTTTTACCACAAACAAATCGTCAAAAAACCTGACGCCAAAAATATTGGCAGCAAATTATTATTTGCCATGTTCGATGAAGCCAAGCGCCGCAACTATTTGCACGTGGTTTGCCGAATTGTGCACAAACCTTTTTTCAACCAAGCCTCAGTTTCCTTTCACGAAAAATTCGGCTTCAAAGAGATCGGCGCGATGGAAGAAAATGGTTTGCAGTTGGGAATTTATTTAAAAGATTTGTCAGAAATTTAGCTGTGTCATTGTAAGAATATTACCAATGCTTTCTTGTAATTTCTGTTTGAAAAATCTCCAATATTGCGCGACCTCGCGCAATATTCAGCAATATGCTTTTGATCCAAATCCCAAGCGCTTCCGTAGGCAATTGAAATTCACTCAAATTTTACTATTAAAATGACATTTAAGAAGCGATTTAGAACTAAAGCTTTCACTCTAATTTAAGTCTCAATCGTCATTCTAATTATCGGCATTATGCTTGCCGGAACTTTCATCGGCACTCGAATAATCGCCAAGTCACGTTTAGCCGCGGCAGAAGCTTTAGCCCGCTCTTCGCCAATTCCCGGAATCAAAGATAATATGCTTTGGCTAGAAACCAGCTTAAGTGGAAGCGTTGATAATTCTCAGGCTAATGACGGTAGTTTTGTAACTACTTGGTACGACCAAAGCAGCAATTCTGGCAAGCCTTTAGTTGTTGCAGTTGGCACTGGTCCAACTTACGCCAACACCATTAATTACGTTCACGCGATAAAATTTGTTGGCAGCCCCTCCAATTATTTACAAATCTCTGATGCTTCGTTTTTAAACGGCACTGACTACACAATCATGGTCTTGGAAAAAAGACAAAGTGGCGGCAGCAACAATTATTTTTTGGGAGAAACTTCGTCTAATCCCAATGACAGTTTGGCTTTAGGTTACAGCTCTGACTCCACAGTAATTCACGCTCAAGGAAATCAATCTTACACCACTGGCGCATCGGTTAGTTCTTACGCAACTTCCACCGACAAGCCGCGTCAATTTACCTTTGTTCACAGTTCAACGGCAGGAAACTCAACTTACATTAACGGCATTTTAGCAGCTGCGGACGCGACTAAAACAGCGCACCTTTCAGGCATTACTTCACTTGCAATTGGCAAAGGCTACACCGGAGAAATCGGCGAAATTGCGATTTACGCCCGTGCTTTGAAACCAGAAGAAAGACAACCAATTGAAGATTACGCTGGTAAAAAATGGACTCGTTCAATCAACAGAGCTTCAGCTCCAAGCGGCTCATGTATTGGATACACTATTACAGAATCGGGATGTGATCTTTCAGCCCCTCCTTGTACTCTTGGTTTAACCGGATCAACCAACACTAGCTCAGTTGCTAGTGGCGCTAGTGGCAGCATGACCTGCAACTCTACGGGCTACAACGGCGGTACAGTTTCATACAGTTGCAGCAATGGTATTGCGAGTTACGGTGGAGCTTGCTCATGCAACACCGGTGGTGGATATGTAGCATCAGGTGGCTCATGTGTTTTAGGGGCGTCTTGCGCTACCACATCAGTTGCGGGAGTTTCAACTCCGGCATCAGTTGCTCACATGGCAACTGGATCGCTGACTTGTGATTCGGTAAGCCATTTTACCGGAAGCGTTACCTACAACTGCAATAACGGCTCGTTAAATCCAAGTGGTTCCTGCACTTGTGCCAGCGGATATGCACTTACTGCCGGATCTTGTGTGGCTGTTGCAGCAACTTGTACCGCAACTAATCCAAGTGCGGCAACGATTACTCCAATTGTGAGCGGTTCGGAAAAATATTTCCTATTTACAGTAGTTGGCAATTCAACGCTGAACTGCGCGGCAACAGTGACTGCTAAAGTGTTAGTAGTTGGTGGCGGTGGTGGCGCCGGTAGCGGTGGTGGTGGTGGTGGCGGTGTGCAATATAATGCGGCTTATTCTCTAAGCAGTGGCAACACCACAGTTACAGTTGGCGGCGGCGGAGCTGGGGGATCGGGCACTAATGGTAGTGGTGCCAATGGAACTTATTCGCAACTTGGATCAATTACCGCAAATGGTGGTGGTGGTGGCTCTCTTAGCACCAATAAATCTGGCTTGAGCGGTGCCTCAAGTGGTGGTGCTGGATGCGATTGGACCGCAGGAGTTTCAAGTGCAACTCAAGGAAATATAGGGGCTGTATCTTTTAGAGCCGGCTACGGTTCGGGCGGTGGAGGCGGCGGTTCTGGATCGGCAGGTACAATTGGTACTTCAATTTCTGGTGATGTAGGTGCAGGTGGCAATGGTGGCAATGGCACTTCTAATTCAATTACCGGTTTGCCGGTTTCTTACGGCGGCGGTGGCGGCGGCGGGGTTAATAGTAACAGCGTTAATACCACATCTGGTGGCTTGGCCACTGGTGGTGGCGGAGCTGGAGCGAGATCTCCTAACGGCGTTGGTACTGCGGGAACAGCAAATACCGGTGGTGGCGGCGGTGGCGGTGATTGTGAAGGCGCGGGTGGCGCTGGCGGATCAGGAATTGTGATTGTGCGTATTCCTAACTAATTGTCATTTTAGAAAATTTTTGGTGACTATCCCTTTACAACAAAAACACTGTCATCTCGAACAAAGTGAGAGATCTCGTTAGTTCATCAATCAAGCTCACGAGATCTCTCACTTTGTTCGAGATGACAGATTGTCGTAAAGGGATAGTCACCAAATTTTTTAACGTCGCGCGCTAAATGTAGCGAGCCGCAAATCACGATTCTGCACGATTGGGAGTTGCTAGATTTTTCGGCGTAAGAAATTGCTTCAAATAAATCTTCAGCAGCAAAAATTTTCATCCCGATTGATTCGCCAATTTTAGAAATAGTTTCAGCGCTTTCAGGATAAGGTTCGCCATCAACTCGCACCGCAATTACTTCGGCAATATTTTTAAATTTTTCTAAGAATTCTTTTTTGCATTTGCCGCGGCTAAAGCCGGCGATTATGAAAGTTTTTTTATCTTTTTTAGCGGCAATAAATTCTGCCAAAGCAAAGGTGCCGGCTTCGTTGTGAGCGCCATCGATGAGAATTTCGCTGTCAGGATTTTTCAGAATTTTATTTAGATTATTTTCAACTTTCTCCAAACGACTCGGCCAGAAAACCGTTGAGATTGCTTGTTTTATGGCGTTTTCGCTAATTTCAAATTTCTCGCCAATTGCCAAAATTGCCGCAATTGCCGTGGCGAAATTTATATATTGATGATCGCCAAGAAGTGCTGGTTTTGGCAGGTTTTGCAGGATTTTATTTTCAAATTTTAAATCGAATTCGCCACTTTCTTCGTCACGCAAAATGGCAAAATCTTCGTCGTAAAAGTAGGTTTCAACATTTTGGTCGCGCGCCAAAATCTCAATTATTTCACGCGCTTTTTTCGGTTGTGCTGCAACAATTAACGGTGTGTTGGGCCGCATAATCATTGCTTTCTCTAGTGCAATGCGCTCAAGAGAATTTCCTAAATATTCAGTGTGATCGAAGGAAATTGGCATGATTAAAGTCGCCAATTTTTTTTCGATAATATTAGTGGCATCAATTCTGCCACCCATGCCGCATTCAATGATTACAACATCTGCTGGCGTTTTAGCAAAAGCTAAAAAGGCACCGATGGTAAAAGCTTCCATGAAAGTTAAATCAGTTTGGCTCGCTGCAATCCTGACTTCTTCCATCACTTCAAACAAAAAATTATCAGAAATTTTTGCACCCGCCAAAACAATTCGCTCATTGCAATCATGCAGGTGTGGGGATGTGTAAATGTGGGCGCGATACTCTGCACAAGAAAAAATCTGCGCCATTAAAGCAGTGGCTGAGCCCTTGCCGTTAGTGCCAGTAACGTGAATTACCGGAGGAAGGTTTTTATGTGGATTTCCTAATTTTTCTAAAACGCACGACATTCTTTCGAAGACAGTTTCGTAATCAATTTGTCGCTTGCCAAGAGTGCTGGGAATTGGCCAATGCGGGAGATAAACCATTTTTGAATTAAGAATTAGGAATTAGAAATTGTGTTTGGCTAGATCCCAAAACAAGTTCAGGATGACGTTTACCGCGGGACGAGACCGTGCACCACCCATCACGTCATCCTGAACTTGTTTCAGGATCTATTTTGTGTTTCTACTTCTTAATTTCTAATTTCAAAACTTTTGCATTTCTTTATTTTAGCCTTGATTTTGTTGCTTTCGCAGCAAGTTGTTCATGCCCAAACAATTCCTGATAAAAAATTTACTAAAGCAAATTCGCTGGTTTTTGCAGCTGATGGATTTGCTAATTTTTCTGGTGCCTTTCGTAACCAAAATACTGAAAATCGCGCCGCTTTGGGCAATGATTCGCAGCTATTCTTAAAAGCTGGTGTGATGACGCAAAGCAAGATAAAATATGGCGCGGTGGTAAAAACCGAATTGAATGTAAATACCGATGGTCGCAGAGAAAATCCTAATTTTGATCAGGCTTTTTTCTTTAGTGAAAGTGCGGCTGGCAAAGTTGAAATCGGTAATTCTCAAAGCGCGAACCAAAAAATGAAAACGGGTCCGGCGAGTTTTGCACGTGGCGCTGGCGGTATTAACGGCAAATATTTAGAGAATGTTAATTTGGCGTCTGGCGCCTTTATTTTACTGGCGCAATCGCCAATTGGTCACGGCGGATATGCGGTGGGAAATGCTAATTTTTCACAAAAAAATAATTTTCGCGCACTCAAAGATAACAGCTTTGACGGCGTTGAAGATGCGACAAAAATTAGTTACTACAGCCCAAGAATTGAAGGTTTGCAAATTGGCGCAAGCTACACGCCAAATAGCGGAAATAGTGGTTTTACTGCGACAAAATATTATCACAGCGCAGTTGCGCCCGTCGCCGATATTTTAAGTTTTGGCGCTAATTACGCCGAGGATTTTGATAATCTCAGCGTTGAAATCTCAGCAACTGCGGAAGAAGGACGTGCCAGAAAAACTGTTGAAGCCAGACAAAATTTATCTGCCTACGATGTAGCAGCGAAGCTTGATTACTTTGGCTTCAGCCTTGGTGCATCTTATGGCTCGTGGGGAAATTCTTTGTACAGTGCACGCGATATTTCGGCAAAATCTGATTATTATACTCTCGGTTTAGCTTACGCTTTTGGTCCAATTGCGGCGAGTATTACCAGTCTAAAAAGCCAATTCCAAAAAAATGATTACGCTGCAATTTCGCTCGGTCTTGACTATAAGCTTGCCAAAGATTTGATGCCTTATTTTGAATTAACCAAATTCAATTTTAAATCACATCAAGCAGCAGTGTCTGGCGCTTCAAGCCAAGGCGCTCTAGTTCAAAACAACCACGGTTATGTTTTTTTAACCGGAATTTTAATTTCATTTTAAATGAGTGTAGCAGCGTTAGATTCCTATCTTTTGCCGTTGAAGCTAATTCTTGACCGTGACGGCGTGAATGAAGTTTCAATCAACCGACCTCACGAAGTCTGGATCGAATTCAAGGGCGACATGATTCGCGAAGAATTGCCAACTTTCGACATGGAGCATTTAAAATCTCTGGGACGTCTGGTAGCCCAAGCAACTGAACAAAGATTAAGTGAAGAAGAACCGCTACTTTCAGCAACGCTTCCCAGCGGTTATCGTATTCAAATTGTTTTCCCGCCAGCCTGCGAACAAGGCTCGGTTGTTATCTCAATTCGTAAGCCTTCAAGCCTGAAATGGACTTTGGAAGATTACGATAAAATGGGCATGTTTGATTCAACTTCAGTGGGTGAGGTTGAAGATAAAAATGACCTGATTTTGGCTAAACTTCTTAAGCTAAATCGCATTAAAGATTTCTTACATCGCGCCGTTATTTACAAAAAAAACATCATTATTTCGGGCGGTACTTCAACTGGTAAAACTACATTTACCAACGCCGTAATCCGCTCAATTCCTCACGAAGAAAGACTTATCACTGTGGAAGATGCGCGAGAAGTTGACTTATCTTCGCATCCCAACCGCGTGCATTTAATTGCCTCAAAAGGTGGTCAAGGTCGTTCAAAAGTTACTACACAAGATTTGATTGAAGCCTGTCTGCGTTTGCGTCCTGAGCGAATTATCGTGGGGGAGTTGCGTGGTTCTGAGGCTTTCAGTTTCTTGCGGGCGATTAATACTGGTCACCCTGGATCAATTTCAACTCTGCACGCCGACACTCCAAAAATGGCGATTGAGCAATTGAAAATGATGGTAATGCAAGCGGGTCTAGGTATGACACCAAGCGAGATCGTTTCTTACATTAAAAACGTAGTTGATATTGTGGTGCAGTTAAAACGTGGCGGCAAAGGGCGCCGTTATATTTCAGAAGTTTATTTCAGAGCAATTCACGACAAGCCGGCTGGGGAAAAAGCTGCTTAAAATCACAATTAAAAATTACCAAAAATGTCTCGAAATCGTTTTTTTAATAAGAAATTTGAATTTTTAACATTAGCGCAAGCGCTTGAAATTACAGGCGCCAGCTTGCTTTCACAAAGCGATTCAGCACAAAAAATTTCTGATGTTGCAACTCTCGATAAAGCAAATGAAAGCCAAATTTCTTTCTTAAATGGCGGGCAATATTTAGAAAAATTTAGCGCCTCAAAAGCTGGTTTTTGTTTGCTTGAAGAAAAATACGCCAGCCGAGTGCCGCAAGGAATGACCGCCTTAATTCACAAAAATCCTTATTTTGCTTATTCCAAAATCGCCGCTGCTTTTTACGAAGAAAAATTGCCCGAATTTGTTGAAGGAAAATTAATTCACCCAAGTGCAAAAATCGGTGCTGCAACTCGCATCGCGCCAAATGCTTACATTGGTCAAAATGTTGAAATCGGTAAAAATTGCGTGATTGGCCCAAGCGCTTCCATCATGGATGGCTGCATCATCGGCGATAACACGATTATTAACGCGTCAGCGGTCATTTCTTTCGCGATGATTGGGGCTAATTGTATTATTTACAACGGTGCCAAAATTGGCCAAGATGGCTTTGGTTTTGCTCACGACGCGGGGGTAAATCACAAAATTATTCAGCTGGGTTTTGTTGAAATTGGTAACTCAGTTGAGATTGGTGCGAATTCCTGCGTTGACCGCGGCGCGATTGAAAATACCTCAATTGGCGATGGAACAAAAATCGATAATTTGGTGCAAATTGGTCACAATGTAATTATCGGCAAAGGCACGGTAATTGCGGGATGTACGGCAGTTGCTGGAAGCACCAGAATTGGAAATTTTGTTCAAGTTGGTGGCGGGTCAAATATTTCTGGCCACATTGTTTTAAATGATGGCGCCAAAGTTGCTGGCATGAGTGGCGTGATGCGAGAAGTGGAGCCGATGCAGGCTGTTGCAGGAATTCCGGCTGTGCCGATTAAAAAGTGGCACAAAATTAATGCGACTTTGATTCGGATGGTTGATGGCAAGAAGGGTGGGGAGAGTTAGATCTTCGAAGTTTATACAGCTACATTCGGTGTGCTACGCGCACTCCGTGTCACCCCGTCTTCACGACGGGGTCCACAGTGTCAAGAATTCAGAAATAAAGAATAAAATTCATAACTTGCGACGAGATGGACCCCGTCGTGAAGACGGGGTGACACAGAGTGCGCGTAGCACACCGATGGTGTAATGGCATTGCTTTAAACCTTAAACCCCAACAAAAACTCACTCAAGGCCATCGGTTTTTTCCCCGGACGTTGTAGAATCAAAGGTCGAATCACTCCTTTGCCACATTGAATTGACAGCTTCTCATCTAAAATTTCCCCCGCTGCATTTTCACTCGAATTTTCATCTAAAATCTCTGCCGCAAAAATTTTTATCTTCTCTTCAGCGTGCATAAAAAAAGCTTCCAGCGAGCCGTTTAATCCGCGGATTTTTCTTTCAATTTCCGCAGCTGATTTTGTCCAATCAATTTCACATTCGGCTTTTTCAATTTTTTTAGCGTAAGTTGTTAGAGCATCATCCTGCTTGGTTGAAACCACTTTGCCATCGCGTAAATCTTTCAAAGTTTTTAGCAAAATATCCGCACCCATTTGCGATAATTTTTCGGCTAAATTTTTGTAAGTTTCAGTTCCATCCAAAGAAAATTTTTCTTGAAAAACCATGTCGCCGCTATCCAAACCCTTATCCATTTTAATAATGGTGATTCCGGTTTCGGCGTCTCCTTCCATCAAAGGACGTTGAATTGGCGCGGCTCCACGCCACCTTGGTAAAAGAGAAGGGTGAATATTTAAACATCCCAATTTTGGCGCATCGAGAATTTCTTGCGGCAAAATCAAGCCGTAAGCCACAACCACAGCAGCCTCAGCATTGAGGTCGGCTAATTCTTTTTGCGCATCAACACTACGCAAAGTTTT
The DNA here is from genome assembly GCA_903879805.1 of uncultured Alphaproteobacteria bacterium. Lineage (GTDB taxonomy): Bacteria > Pseudomonadota > Alphaproteobacteria > Rickettsiales > UBA1997 > UBA2645. The sequence continues at coordinate 9,900 of CAIRMX010000142.1, forward strand.
TGGTGTCACCACTTTCAAGCCATGTTGCAAAGCTAATTGGTGGATTGGCGAATTGGTTAATTTATGTCCGCGACCGGCAATTTGCGGTTCGCGCGTGTAAACTGCGACAATCTCAAAATCAGGATCAGCGATTAGTTTTTCTAAAGTTGGGCAAGAAAATTGCGGCGTGCCCATGAAGATGATTTTCATGAAAAAAAATTTAAAAATTCAGAATTAAGAAAAGGCAATTTAGAAACAGCCGCTCAAAAATTCCCAACATTAAAATCAAACTTGAAGTGAAAGCTAAAAAAATATTTTTGCTTGGAGTCGCAATTGCCCTTGTGGTGGCTTTTTGCGATTTGCTCAGCAAGAGGTTTATCTTTACCATCCTAGAAAACATTGCCTTAAGCGAGCAAACCAACAATCCCGAAATTATCGTTTTTGATTTTTTCAGCCTGGTCTACGTGTGGAATCGTGGCGTGAGTTTTGGCATGTTTAACCAGTTAGAAAACAGCCACATTATTTTGTCGATTGTGCAGGGCTCGGTTTTGTTGATTTTGCTGGGCTGGCTTTACACCAGCAAGAAGCCGCATTTTTCTTACGCTTTGGGCTTTATAATTGGTGGTGCTTTAGGAAATTTATCTGATCGAATCAAAAATGGCGCCGTGGCAGATTTTTTAGATTTTCATATTGCATCATATCATTGGCCAGCCTTTAATTTGGCGGATTCTTTCGTGTTTATCGGAGTGATGATTTTAATCTTTGACGATCTGATTTTTAGCAAAAAATGAAAAAGTTTTTTTACCTAGCTTTGGCTTTTTTAGCACTTTCTTGTTCTTCGAATCAGAAAGATGATCCGCTAATTCTGCCACCAAATTATGCTGAAATGCCAGATCTAACCAAACCCGAAACCCCGCAAAATCCTACAGCCGAGCAAAAAGAAGAAAATATTGCCAAGCTGAAAGAGCTGCTTTTGAAAAGCGACGAATAATTTTTTTCAACCAATAATTTTTAACAAAAATGCTAAAACAAATTTTTATCAGCGATGCTTTCGCTCAAGTTTCTGAAGTTGCTGCAAACCCAGCTGCACCAGAAAATTCTTTTACCAGTTTCATTCCTTTGGTTTTAATTTTTGCGATTTTTTATTTTTTGATCGTGCGTCCGCAAAGTAAGAAAATGAAAGAGCATCAAGCTCTGGTTAAGAATTTGAAAGCTGGTGATAAAGTGGTAACAAACAGCGGTATCATTGGTGTGATTACTGCGGTTTATGATGATAAAAATCAGTTTGAAGTTGAGATTGCTCCGGATGTTAGAATTAAACTTTTGAAAAATTACGTGGTGCAGGAAGAGAATGATGAGGGGGACAAAGTGAACGTTAAAAAAAGCAGCGTTACTAGAATTTCGGATAAAAAGAATAAGAAATAAAATCGAGTTTGTGAATAACCACCCCCAACCCCCTCCTTGAAAAGGAGGGGAGTTGCTCACATCCGAGCTCGATAGGAAAAGCCCCTCCTTTTCAAGGAGGGGTTGGGGTGGTTATTCAAGAATTACGAACCAAAAGTTTTACCAAAATCTCGTCACAAAAAATAAAAACAAATACCGACCAAACATGCTAAATTTCTCCAAAACAAAAATAATCTCAATCACAGCAATCTGTCTTTTGGCTTTGATTTTTGCGGCTCCGTCATTCGTTGCGCAGAATCCAAATTCTTTGATTGTAAAAAAATTGGAGAAGTTTTTGCCCGATAACAAAGTTAATCTCGGTCTCGATTTACGTGGCGGATCGCAACTAATGTTGGAAGTGGATTTTGACTATTACGTCAAAGAGCAGATCAATAATTTGAAAGATGAGATTAAAAATTCTTTCCGCGACGAAGCTGTGCGGACTATTCCTGTGGCTAGCGACAATAAAATTGTCTTTTCTTTAAGTGACGAAGCGCAGCAAGAAACTGCCAAAAAAATCATTAAAAAATTAAGCAAAAAAATCGAAATCAGCGAGAACTCAGGCTATTTTGAAGTTTATTTTTCTGATCAAGAACTAGCTGACATTAAGCAAAATCTTATCAAGCAATCGATTGAAATCGTGCGTCGCAGGGTTGATGAAAGCGGCACCAAAGAGCCGACAATTCAGGCTCAAGGAGAAGATCGTATATTGTTGCAAGTTCCCGGAGTTGAAAATTCTTCAGAGTTAAAATCGATCCTTGGCAAAACCGCCAAAATGACTTTCCACTTTGTTGATGACGTAACTTACTCATCTAATTCAGCCTTTAACGCTGCAGATACCCAGCGCCTTTTTGATTATGAGGGACGTGCTTATTTGATTAAAAAAGAAGTTATCTTGAGTGGTGATTTATTGATTGATGCAAATGCTACTTATCACGAAGGGCAGCCCGCAGTTGGCTTTCGCTTCAATGCTTTGGGTTCAAAAAAATTCGCACAAATTACTCAAGACAATATCGGCAAAGTTTTTGCCATTGTGCTTGATGGCAGAGTTATCACCGCGCCTCGCATTAACACAGTAATTAGCCAAGGTTCTGGCGTGATTTCGGGAAGCTTCACCACTAAAGAAGCTAATGAAGTTGCTCTTTTGCTTAGAGCTGGTGCGCTTCCAGCGCCTTTGAAAGTTATTGAAGAAAGAACCGTTGGACCATCTTTAGGAAATGACTCAATCAAAAGCGGTGGCTTTGCGGCACTCGCCGGACTTGTCTTTGTTGCCATTTTCATGATCGTTTTTTACGGGTTTTTTGGCTTCATCGCCGATGTCGCTTTGGTTATTAACATCGCAATAATTTTAGCAGTTTTGTCTTTACTTGGTGCAACTCTAACTTTGCCCGGAATCGCTGGTATCGTGCTTACAATGGGCATGGCGGTTGATGCTAACGTGCTGATTTTTGAAAGAATCAAGGAAGAATTGCGTGAGAAAAAACCGGTTTTAGCCGCAGTTGAACAAGGCTTTGGCCAAGCCTTTAGAACCATTACCGACTCTAACATTACAGCTCTGATCGTGGCATTTTTCCTTTATGCTTTCGGCAATGGTCCGGTTAAGGGTTTCGCCGTGACGCTTTCAATTGGTATTACTGCTTCAATGTTTTCAGCGATTGTTTTGACTAGAATGATGATTGCAATCTGGCTCAAAAAACGCAGACCAAAAAAATTGAATTTGATCTAATGAATTCGCGCCGCCAAGCCACATTTCTACTCTCGTTGCTTGCGGCGTTTTTTGTTGCCAAAAATTCCATGGCCTTTCCTTCTTTTAAAAAAGGTCAAAAAGAATCACCTCCGGCAATTTTAAAAGCTGACGAAGTTGATGGCGATCAAGCTACCAACACTATTACCGCTACCGGCAATGTTGAAGTTTCAAAGGGCGGCAGCACGGTTTATTCCAACAAAGTGGTTTACGAAAGAAATGACGGAATTGTTCACGCCATTGGTGATGTAAAAATTAAAGATATTGAAGTGGGCAATGTTCGCGCCACTAAGGCTGACATTAAAGATGATTTTAGTAGTGGAAAATTCTTCGACAGTAAGATGGTTTTTCTGGATGGCTCTTATTTAACTTCGCAGGAAATTAATCGCAAAGATCCGCTAACCACCGTTTTGGATCGTCCGATTTTTTCAATTTGTCCAAATCCCGAAATCAGCGCTAATAACGCTTTGGCTGGTGAAAAGCTAGATTTCTTCTCGATTAAATCTAAGCAAACCACCATCGATCGCAAAGAAGATGTGATGAGAAGCAAGGGTGGGATTATGCGTATTTATAATGTGCCGTTTTTTTACACGCCTTACTTAAGCGTGGCTTTGCCTTCGAAAAAGAAGAAGTCGGGTTTTTTAAATCCAAGCTACGCCAAAAGTACCAACTTGGGTTTGGGTGTAAGACTTCCTTACTATTTCTACATCGCGCCCAATATCGATTTGACCACAACTCCATTGATTGGAATCAGTAATAATCAAATTCTTATCAATAACGAATTGCGCCACAAAGCCTCTTACGGCGAATATATTATCAACGCGGAAGTGGCTAATAATAAGATCAAATCAACCTCAAATACGACAGTAGTTAAAAGAACCGAAAGGCAATATCGCTGGAATTTAATGGGTGAGGGTAAGTTTGATTTTACTCAAAATGTCGGTTTGGATTTTAAATCAAATCTCGTCAGCGATCGTAACTATTTGCGTGATTACCATTTTAACTTTTTGAACTACAGCTTGTCGAAAGTGAATTTTGATTACATTCATGGTCGCAATTACCACGCGGTGAAGATGATTAAAATTCAAGAGTTGGAAAATCCGGCTGCAGAAAAATCTGAGCCAACAATCATGCCGCAGATTGATTCTCACATCGAAACTAAACCGCTTTTTTTCAAAGAAACTTTTGCCCTCACTTCAAATACGGCGATGATTACAAGAGAGGATGGTTTGCAATATCGTCGCGCTACGGTGATACCCGAAGCCAATATTCCCTTCAATATGCGCGGAAATTTATTCACGCTAAATAGCAAACTCCAAAATGATTTTTACTGGCTAAAAAATCAAACAAGCACCGACACAAGTACAGCAAGCCAATATCAAACCGCTCAAACCAACGTTAAGCCCGAATTTTCTTTTAACTGGAGATTGCCCCTAATTAAAAAAACCCAAACCAATACATTATTGATTGAACCGATGGTGAATGTGGTGATGAGCTCTTACAGAAAAAACTACAGTGCTTTGCCCAACGAAGATAGTAACAGTTCAGAGTTGAGTGTGAGTAACTTATTTGTCTCTGATCGTATTGCGGGCTTTGATCGCAACGAGTCGGGAAAGCGCGTCAATTATGGTGTGAAAACCAACTTCTTTAACAAAGAATATGGGCAGTTTGGCCTAACTATCGGTCAGGGTTATAAGAAAAGCGGCAACGCTCAAGATGCTATCATCAAAGGTTTTGGTACCAATAATAAATCAAATTTGGTGGGTCAGGCGCTTTATAAAGCGAAGAAATATTTTTATCTGACTTACTCATTTCAATTAAATGAGTCGAACTACAGCAATGATGTAAACCAAGTTTCCGCCTCGCTTACTTTTGATAAAATCATGTTTGGAACCGACTATCTTTTGATTAAACAGAGCCAGCAAAATTTACAAAAAATGGAGCAGATGAGTCTTTTTTCAAAAATGAAATTATCCAATGAATGGAGTTTAACCTTGGCAACCAGTCAAGATCTGGTGCTGGGTCGCGCTCTTTCTAGATCGGCAATTATTTCGCGTGACGGCTGCTGCACCATCTTTGGTTTTTCAGTGATGGAAACCAACCCAAGTAGTTTAACCAAACCGCAAAAAAGTTTTAACATCAGCGTGTTGTTTAAAAATCTTTAATGCTTAAATAATCCCGACTTCAATTTAATAAAACGAGGAAATATGACCAAAGAAACAAGCGACAATAATTTTCAAAAAGACGTTCTTGATTCAAGCCTTCCGGTGCTTGTAGATTTTTGGGCTCCATGGTGCGGACCTTGCCGTCAATTGGCTCCAACCATTGACGAATTAGCCAAAGAATTGGAAGGAAAAATCGAAGTTGTAAAATGTAACGTCGATGAAAATCCTGAAATTCCTTCAAAATTTATGGTGCGTGGCATTCCAACTTTGATGATTTTCAAAGGCGGCAAAGTCGTTGATACCAAAGTTGGCTCACTACCAAAATCAGCTTTGATTGAATGGGTAAAAAGCAATTCGTAAATGCTGAAATCGCTTTACGAAAACAAACGTGAGATTTTAAAAAAAGCACAAGATGATTTTTTAAACTCCAGTTCATTAATCCTAAAAATCGGATGTGAGCTGGAGTTTTTTTTGCTGCAAAAAAACGGGCAGGTGCTTGAAGATCAAGGCTTGCTGGCTGATTTGATTTTGGAGTTGAAAGAACAATTAACTAAAAACTTTCCACTAATTTACCAAGTTGAAAAAGAGCAGGGCGCTTCACAAATTGAAATTAAAACATCATTCACTCCAGATTTGACAAGGCTTTGTGAAGAGATTGAGGGGGCTAAAAATCTTGTTAAAAATTTCGCTGAAGCAAAAAATCTAACCGCATCTTTTGCTTCGCAGCCTTTTGGGGACGATTGCGGTAGCGCTTTGCAATTTAACATTTCGCTACATCAAGACGAAGAAAACATCTTCGAATCTGACGCAGAAATTCTCAAAAATGTCGCTGCCGGTTTGCTTAAAAAAACCAACGAAATGATGATTTTTTTAGCGCCGAAAGAAGAAGATTACGTGCGATTTTCTTTCGCAACAAACCGCAATTTATTCAAACAGGGAAAGTTCACCGCGCCAGTAAATCTAAGCTTCGGTTATGATAACAGAACCTGCGCCATTCGTATTCCAAAAAGTAAAATCGGCAAAAGATTGGAATACAGAATCGCCGCGTCTGACGCCGATCCATTTCTTGCAATTTCAGCAATTTCTCTGGCGATTATTTTTGGAATTAATGACAAAAAATCTGACTTTAAGCAAATCCACGGAAATGCCTTTGACGAGCAATATCAGCTAAAAAATTTCTGTAAAAATCTTGATGAAGCGCGGGAGTTTTTCTTGCGAGAGGATAATTTTTTTCAGGGCTTTTTGACAAAAGTGAATTTTTAGAGCCTTGATTTTGCTGCTCAAAAGCTAATTTTCTACAGCTGTAGAAAATTCAAAATCGCGCTATTTCCCCCTAATTTTATCCACCACATTGATCGGCAATAAAATATAATATTCGCCGGAGGATGCCATGTAATAAGCCTTTTCTTCTTGCTCTTTTCCGTAGCCAAAGAAGATGTCGCCGCGCACGACTCCCTTAATTGCAGAGCCGGTGTCTTGGGTGACAAAAAGATGGTCATATTCTTCTTTTGAGCCGTCTTTTTTCTTTAATTTTGTTTCAAGCCAAATCGGAAATCCGTAAGGCACGATGTCGCTGTCAACAGCAAGAGAGCGCTCGGGCGTTAGTGGCACGCCTTGGGCGCCAACAACATATTCGCCGTCAGAAATTTTGAAAAAAGTGTAAGCCGGATTTACATTCATCACTTCATCAGCTTTTTCGGGATTATTTTTTAACCATTCTTTGGCGGTTGCAGCGTTGATATTGTTGCGTTCGAGATAACCTTTGTCGGCCATGTAATTGGCAATGGCGTTGAATTTTTGACTATTTCTTCCGGCGTAGGCGAGGCGAACTTCGATGTCATTTGGCAGCTCAACACGTCCCGATCCTTGAATATGCATGAAGAAAAGCTCAACTTTATCATCAACGTAAAGAAGTTCTAGACCCTTGTTTTTCAAGGCGCCGTCTTCGATTTCAGTGCGGGTAAAATATGGGTCTCCAGTTAAATCTTTGGGCTTGCCGTAAACCGGATATTTGAATCTTTCAGTTTTAATTTTGCTGCCTTTAAGAGATGCTTCGTAATAGCCGGTAAACAGGCCCTTGCTGCTTCCGTAGTTTTTTTCAACTAAGAAAGGTTTGAACCAATTTTCAAAAAAATTCTTGGTTTGTTTGCCGCTCATGGTTTTTACAACTTGAGCAATGTCGCAAACGTCACGAAAATCTCCGGCGGTGACATCACCAATTTGGCCGCCAATGACGCGGTTTTGCGCCATTTTAGAAAATTTATTGCAAGAGTGCATGAAGGACTGTAGCGCTTTTTTGTGATCGTCATTTTCCCAATTTTCCAGCGAGGAGAAATCAACTTGTTTCAATTTTAAATCGCCTTTGCCCTTAATGGTAATTTTGTGATAGAAGAGGCAGCTTTGCAGGAGTAAGGCCGACAGAAGAATTAAAACTTTCAGCATAAAGAAATTAAAAATTAGGAATTAAGATTTAAGAATTAGGGTTCGATTAAAGATCTCAATTAAAAAAATTCTCTCTCTCAAATTTATTTTACTCAGTGTCATGCTGAGCCTGTCGAAGCATGATTCAGGCCCCTGCCTCGAATCATGCTTCGACAGGCTCAGCATGACATCACTCTTAACTTTCAATCTAGAAAAAAATGTCTCTTCAATGCGGAATCGTCGGCTTGCCGAATGTTGGAAAAT
>CAIRMX010000143.1 GCA_903879805.1 uncultured Alphaproteobacteria bacterium
AAATAAACTCATCCAGAATTATCCCCTCTAAAGTTTTTTTTAATCTCGAGCCATTTGTTATGCAGGGAGAGCCAAAAAGTCTTCACGTCACTTACGATCCAACAGATGATCGACTAATGATATTTGGTGATGAATCTAGTCTTGATAAAGAACCTAGCTGCTACAGCGCTGAAGGTGTTTTTGAAAATCCAGAAAATCAGATATTAATGAGGCGAGTAAGTGAAATAACGCACTTTCCAACTGCCTTAGATAGTGAAAATGGCTGGGGTCATTTTAAATCTATGCTGCCGTTTACCGATAAAAGCTTTATCAAAAGAGCGACTAAAGGAAATCTTGATTCGTTTATTAAATATACGGATGACAACACGGAAACTGCTCGTTGGTTATTCAGCATATTAAGCGAAGAAGAAAAAGGAGCTGCTATGAATCTTGGTAAAAATAGCGTTGGAGCGAGTTTTATCATTAATTCATCCCTTAAGTATCTAAAAGAGGACTCGCATCACCTTCATGGTCTTTACGATACTTTGAAAAATTTTGAACACATGGCATCTAAAAATTTAGTCCTAGAGATACCACCAAAAATATCTGATAACATATGCGAAGAACAAGAAAAGCAATTACCGACGGCGCCACAGATAGAGAGGCTGCAGGAAGGAGCGGCTCTTACTCCAGCTCCTCCCACAACTAGTCCTAACAATATTTTAGGGGTAGCTCCTGTTGTTACCAAAGGCGGCAGCTGCACTATTTCATTGTAAGATTTGACCGCGTTGTTTACACGATTAACCATAGTTTTACCCAAAACTCAATTAACCATGTAACCAATTCCTCTCATGAAAATTCACAAAAGAACGCTCTTAACTCTAACCGATCGGGAAGAGCTTTGGAAATTGTACTGTGCTCGGAAGCATACTCAGCAAGAGTTAGCTGAGATATTTCGAGTTTCACGTCAAACAATTTCCAAAATTCTTCAGCGATGTCGAGGGAGAGAATTTGTGCCTCGAAGTAGTGGTAACAAGCGATTCAGAAGTTTACAATATGGACTCAAACGACTCAAGAAAGTTGAATTTGAGATTGAGCGGAAGAAAAAATTAGAGGCCAAGAGATACAATAAATCCTATCCAGGAGAGCTTGTACACTTTGACACCAAAAGGCTTCCGCTCATCAAAGGAGAAAATAAATTCTCTGCTCGAGAATATTTATTCGTCGCCATTGATGATTTTTCTCGAGAACTTTACGCCGCAATTCTTCCCGATAAAACTCAATTCTCTGCTGCAAATTTCTTGCATCAAGTTGTTGATGAATGTCCTTACACCATTGAATGCGCTTACTCTGACAATGGCACGGAATACAAAGGAACGAGTAATCACGCCTTTGTTTCTTTTTTACGCGATCACAAAATAGGACAAAAATTCACTAAGGTAAAACGTCCGCAAACCAATGGTAAAGAGGAGAGAGTCATTCGAACCTTGCTGGAAATGTGGCACCAAAAAACTGAGTTCACTTCACGAGAACACAGGAATTTGGAGCTAATTAGATTTATTAATTTCTACAACACCGTCAAGCCTCACAAGGGAATTGACGGCAGAACACCTTACGAAAAATTGCTGGAATATTTTGACAAAAACTCCAAAAACACCACCACGCAAACCTTGTGTGATAGCTAAAAAATGTAAACAACGCGTCGATTTCTTACACATAATTCTTTGTGCACTAGAGTTTCGAACAAAATAAATACACCAGTAGGGTCCGTCGCAAATCTAACTTCTCAGAAAAACCGAAGTCAAATTTGAGTTAGTTGAGAATTCTTGGAAAATTTTGATTTGCGACAGGCTCATAATACAATTGATGCCGGCTTTAATCCCCCATATGAACAATTGGCATTTCAGATAAATGATAAGTTAGAGATTGATCTGCCAGAAATATGGCATGAACCACTAAAAGTGGTAACAAACATTCTTACTTCCAGCAAAACGTTTCTTGAGGTTTATGAGAATCTGCCAGATATACAGATCATAAAAAGATAAATGGTTTTCACGCCAAAATGGATTTGTAAGCTAGTTACATCTTTATTTTTATTAAATTTGTACGGGTTATTTTTTAAGAAAAATTATGAACACCAAACTTAAGGCGGTTATTTTTGATATGGATGGTCTGATGCTGGATACTGAAGCATTAGCAATACCATCAATGCAAGTAGCTGGAAAGGCTATCGGAATCAATCTCACTGATGAAATTTTGATAGAGATGAACGGCCTAAATGAAAGTGACTCAAACGTATTTTTAGAGAAAAAGCTAGGTAGATCGGCGTTGTTGCATGAATAATTAACATTGCCAATTTAAGCAAGTTTTGTACGTTATTTGATCCAAAAACCCATACATCAGATACCCAAATGACAGCACACTCAACTCGCAAAGGTAAAAGCCGTTATAAACTTATCAATT
>CAIRMX010000144.1 GCA_903879805.1 uncultured Alphaproteobacteria bacterium
AACCAAGTTTTCGTTTCTGGGCAACTGCCATTCGAAGCTGGAAAATTACAATTCATTGGAAAAGTTGGCTCGGAAGTTTCGGCAGAAGATGCTAAAAAAGCGGCGCGCCTTTGTGCTATTGGTCTTTTAGCACAGTTAAAAGTTGCTTGCGATGGAGATTTAGAGCGTGTTGTGCGTTGCGTTAAACTTGGAATTTTCGTTAATGGTGATGCCAATTTCAAAGATCATCCTGCAGTTGCTAATGGTGCTTCGGATTTGATGGTTGAAGCTTTGGGCGATGCTGGAAAACATGCTCGCGCAGCAGTTGGGTCTGGCTCGCTACCTTTCGGTGTTGCTGTTGAAGTTGATGCGATTTTTGAAATTAAATAGATTTCATCCAGTTGGTAAAATCAGTTATCTTCTGCGGCACATTTTTTTGGTTTATACCAAAACATAAATCTCTTGATATTTTTTAATCATCATTGTTTCCTTTCGATTTTTGGAAGAAACTATGGCAAAAGCTTACAGTGAAGATTTGAGAATCAGGGTCGTTAATAGAGTTAAAGAAAACAAAGAAAGTCATCAGCAAATAGCCGATAACTACGGTGTCGGAGTAGCAACTCTACGAAGGTGGATAAAGCTTCATAAAGACACTGGCTCATTGCTTCACAAGGTTCCAACAGTGACCAGGCCACGAAAGGTAAATTACAAAAAAGCCCAGAAGTTTATCGAAAAGAATCCCGATAAAACTCTGAAAGAAATTGGTGCTGCTATCGGCACAAAAGATGCTCTCTACGTGATTAGGAAGCTTGGCATCACATATAAAAAAACGCTTCTTGTACGAGGAGCGAAGGGAAGATTTGAGAGAGGAGTATCAAAGAACTCTAAATCAAATCCCAAAAGAAAATCTCGTTTATCTTGATGAGTCAGGATTTGATTTAAACATGAAGAAAGAATGTGGCTGGAAAGTAAGGGGTCAGAGACTTTACGACAATAGAAGTGGCAATAGAAAGAACAAAAGAATTACGGTTATTTCAGCTTAACTGACTTACACAATCGCGGAGTTCAAGATATTCTCATCTGTTGTGTTGATGGCTTAAAAGGCTTACCAGAAGCGATTGCGGCGATATTTCCAAAAACGGAAATTCAGCTTTGCGTGATCCATCAAATCAGGAATAGCCTCAAATACATTGCTAGCAAAGATCAGAAAGAATTCATGGCTGATCTCAAGCTTGTGTACAAGGCTAACAGCAAGGATTTGGCAGAATCTGAGTTAGAAAATCTTGAAGCAAAATGGGGTAAAAAATATGCGCTGGTGATTAAGTCTTGGAATAATAATTGGCACAATCTTTCAGCTTACTTCCACTATTCTAGTGAGATTAGGAAGATGATTTATACCACGAATATTGTTGAAGGTTTTCACAGGCAAGTCAGGAAGGTTACTAAGGAACCTCTGAACAACCCACAAATTCCTCACCACGCAACTGAGAATTTTTAGATTTTCCAAATCCAAAAAAAATTCCCTCAGTTTTTACCATAATTTTCTCGCAAAATCAGCCAATATTTTAGCTAACCTTGTTAC
>CAIRMX010000145.1 GCA_903879805.1 uncultured Alphaproteobacteria bacterium
TCGCTTCCTGGTCACGAAGATCTTGTGGCAAAAGCAAAACAAGATGCCGACATGACCGCAGACAAACTCGCATTTCAGATTGTCGCCAGAGAAAAGCAGCGCGGCACAAAATATGTTGAGCAAACCGCAACGGCAGAAAAAGAAATGCCGAAAGTTGTACCAAATTTTGAAAGCGCATCCCCTGAAAAAGCAAAATTAGATAAGGATGCACCTCTTGAAGATCGTGCAAAAGCTGAGTGGCAAAATGATGCAAAGCTCCGCTCTGAATTTGCCGATGATTATGATGCTTACTTCGCTTTCAAAAAAGCATCTGAAACCAATCAGGTGAAAATTTTATCAACACAAACTTCAAAGAGGTAGAAAATGACAGGACTAACAAATGACGCAAATCGCAGCTACGAGCTAGGCGATATCAACCAACTTCCAATCAAAGGTGGATCGGTAATTTACGAAGGTGCTGCGGTTGGCAGTAACTCTTCAGGATACGCCAAACCAATTGCCAATGGCGATAAATTCTGCGGTTTTGCTGACGAGAAAATTGACAATTCTAGTGGTGGCGATGGTGCAAAAACTGTGCGCATCCGAAAAAAAGGATCAATTCTTCTCGATATTTCCGGCATCACTTTAGCCGACATTAACAAGTCAGTTTACGCAACTGACGACAACACTTTCACGCTTTCAGCAACAAGCGCAGTTTATATCGGGCAAATCTCACGCATAGATTCAAGTGGCGTTGTAGTCGTTGAATTTGATGCAGCAGCACTTCCTCCAGTCAGCTAATAGCTTTTAACAATCCAAATTAAAAAAATTTATGTCTCTTAACGAATTATCATCAAGGGCGATTATTGGCCTTTACTACAAGCGTCTCGAACAAAAAACCGGCATGGATTGGGTCGAGGCGATTTCTAATTACTTCACATCTGATCAGGAATCCGAAACCTACAAATGGTTAGGTCAATCTCCCGTGATGCGTGAATGGGTTGGCGGTAGACAATCTAAGGGTTTCTTAACCAATGGCTTAACCATCGAAAACAAACACTTTGAAGGCACTTTAGAGTTTAACGTTAAAGATTTGCGCCGCGACAAAACCGGACAAATTAAGGTAAGAATTAACGAGTTTGCTGATCGTACTAATGCTCATTGGGCGCAGATTCTCTCCAAGTTGCTGAATAATGCGGAAAGCACTGTTTGCTATGACGGACAATATTTCTTCGACACCGATCACTTAGAGGGAAAAAGCGGTGCTCAAAGCAATAAAATTCAAGTCGATCTAACCGCATTTGTTGAGCAAATTGATGGCGGAAAAGTTGGTGTTACAACCTCTCCAAGCGAAGCAGCATTTCGTTTAGCGGCACTTAGAGGTATTCAACAAATCTTGTCATTCAAAGATGATCAGGCTGAGCCGATGAATGAAAATGCCACAAACTTTTTAATCGTAGTTCCAACTCCATTATGGTTTATTGCTCAGGCCGCAGTTGCCGTTCCTCTAACCGTTGGAGGCAGCACCAACTCGCTCAAGGTAATGAATGAGCTTAACATCACTGTAGCCCAAAACCCACGTCTGCCATGGACTGACAAGTTTGCAATCTTTCGAACCGATAGTTCGATCAAGCCGTTTATTCGTCAGGAAGAAATGGGCGTTAAGATGAAAGCAATTGCCGAAGGTTCAGAACTCGAATTCAGACATGATAAGCACGAATATGGTGTTGATACATGGCGAAATGTTGGTTACGGATTCTGGCAACATGCCTGCCAAGTGAAGCTAATCAAATCTTAAATGAGAGGTGAATCATGCAAACTTATGAAGTAATCGGAAGACATATCACTTTTGGCATTGGGACTGAATTAAAACTTATCGAAAGCCAAGCAGAAAGCCGCACAGATTCTTTGAAGCTAAAAAGAAAAGACATCTTTGAAGTTGTTCATCCAGTGCAATTCAAACAAGGCGAAAGAATTACTATCTCGCCTGAGTCTTTAACCAAATCTCTTTTGGAAAATCTTAAAGAGATTTCCGACAAAAAACCTGACGGCAACGGCAACAAAATTGAAGTGCCGACAGAATATCCCTGCATCCAGCATACAGGCTTTGGTAAATACAATGTATTTGATGCAGAGAAAAATTTATTAACTCAAAAACCAATTAAAAAAGATGAAGCTGAAAAAATATTTACGGAAATTTCGAAGAAAACTGAATCTGATGGTAGCCCCAACGAAGACGAAGAAAATTCAGAGACAACACAATCTGAGAACAGCGCGAATGATGGTGCTTAAAGAAGACCAATGTTAGATTTCGACAATTTTATCAATAAGCCCTGCGTTGAAATTTTTGGGCAAGAAGCAACTTACATTCCGGCGAATAACGATTTCGATTCTTTCACCATTAAGGGTGATTTCCACAAGGATTATAAAGGCGTAAAAGCTGATTCTTCTGAGGTAGAAATCAGCTCTAACGAAATCGTTTTATTCGTCCGTGATGTTTCGATGCCACTAGATTATCCCAAAGCAAATCAAGGCGATTTTGTCGAAGTTGAAAACATCAGATATCAAATCATCGACATTCAGCAGCACATACCAGGAAGCAAAAAATTAATTTTACATGAGTCACTCGAGAGCAGCGATTAGACAGGCTTTGGTCGATCAATTAAAAACCAAAGTTGGTGATGATTTTCCGACTGATGCTTTAGATCGAATTTATGGCAGCAGATCAAAGCCTTTATTTGATAAGCTTCTGCCAGCAATTCTGATCTATTCCAGAAATGAAAATATCATTGAAGAGAGATTTGCGAGCGATGGATATGGCGCAAGCAAGCGTGATCTTGAAGTGGCAATTGAAGCCGTGGTGCTTGGTAATGAGCAAGTCGATGATACGCTCGATAAAATTTCTAAGCAGATTGAAGACGCGCTCGATGGCTTCGAGATGGCGAACAGAAAAGCTGATGTTTTGCAATTAAAATCAACGGAAATGGATGTGTCGATTGAAGGCAGCAAAATCTATGGCGCTGCCCGTCTGACATATTCAATCACTTACTACACAAGTAACAAACAGCCTGACAATTCAGGAACAATACCAACTGAAATTAACGCAAATTTCTAATGCAAAATTTAATCAAAATTCAATTCATCACCGACCATCAAGACTACAAAAAAGGACAGATTGTCGAGCTTGAAGAAAAGCAGGCAATCAACTTTTTAACTAACGGAAAAGCGTTAAAAATTCACCGCAAAAAAGATGATGTCGTAGCGGAAAAAACTGAAGAAAATTCTGAAGAAAAAAACAGCGACAAAGGAAACAAAAAATCCAAGAAAAATGATCAATGAACTTCGATGAAAAAGACGGATTTAATTTAAACGATCTTGCACGA
>CAIRMX010000146.1 GCA_903879805.1 uncultured Alphaproteobacteria bacterium
ATCACCTTGATTGCGGTCGCCGCACCAGTAATGATCATTGCTTTGTTTCCAGCCGTAGAGGATTGGTTCGTATTGCCGCTGATAATCTGAGCGACCAAGCGTGAAATGATTTTTTGCCCAGATGATGAAAGTTGACCATTTGCCGCCAGCATCAATGAAAGATTTTTGCAAAGTGTGGAGCTCCGAAGAACTCATGCAAACATAGCAAGCGCCCTTGGTGACCTCTAAAGCGTTTTTGCAGAAATCAAAAAGGAACTTTCCAAAATTTTCGCCAAGATTGTCGTTGAGAATTTTGGCGTTATTACCTCTGGCTTTGTCTTTCATGGTGTTGCCGTAATCCACGTTGTAAGGTGGATCAGTAAAGAGCATATCGGCAAGTTCATCACCGAGAAGTGTTTGGTAAGTCTTTTGATCTGTGGAATCGCCGCAAATCAATTTGTGCTTTCCAAGCAGCCAAACATCTCCTGATTTTGAGATTGGTTTTTCTGTGGCTTCAGGAATTTCTTCGCTTTCTTGCTCTTCGTTTTTGTCATAAAGATTAGCAAAAATCTTCTCCAATTCCTGATCTTCAAAACCGATCAGATCGAGATTAAAATTTTCATCTTTGAGATCGGCTAATTCACTTGCCAAAATTTCTTCATCCCATCCAGCATTTTCAGCGAGCTTATTGTCGGCGATGATGTAAGCCTTTTTTTGCGTTTCACTTAGGTGATCGAGAACAACAACTGGAACTTCTTTTAAGCCAAGTTTTTTTGCTGCCATCAATCTGCCATGACCAGCAATAATTCCTTTTTCGCCATCAATCAAAACCGGATTGGTAAAACCAAACTCGATTATGCTGGCGGCAATTTGTGACACCTGAGATTCCGAGTGTGTTCTAGCATTTTTGTTGTAAGGGATCAATTCATCGACTGATTTTAGCTCGATGTGATCTGCCATTTTTGGAGCAAAATCATCCATGATTTTCTAATTTATTTTTTGTGAGAGACATTCCATTTGTAAGAGTTCGCCACGCATACGCTGCAACCAGCGGAACCACTCCGTTTCCGCAAGCTCGAATTCTGTCCACCCGATCGGCCAGCCCATCAGCCATTCGGTGAAGCGCGGGTTTAAGGTCATCTGAAATTCTACCCCATCTTTCATAGTCCGAGGGGCTTGGCGGCCAAGCAGGGAGTTGGTTGGAACATTGGCATTGGCGCTGTCCTTCCAGTCTCTTGTTGTTGGAGTCGCCCAGTTCGTTATCATAACTTCCAGCCTTTGCTTCGGATTTCCCGCTTCCACTTCTTTGGCGCTCGCACCATTTGCAGAAGAAGTTCTGACAGTTGGCCAAGCCTGCTTTATTTGATAAGGCAGATTCTGATTTTTGTTTTGTAAATCCTCTTTGCTCTTCGGAAAATTCGCTGGTTGCAAAATCGTTTCCGCAAGGGATGGATTCCTCAAAACATTTCTGCCGTCTTTCCTGATCATTTTTTCTGGCGATCTCGCTTTCATCACCGAGGCATCTGTTACTGTTATTGTAGGCCAAGATGAAGAGTCTTTCTCTTCGGTGAGGAGCACCAACTTCCTGCGCTGTAAACAAGCCTGCCTTAATTTGATAACCCAGTTGTCGTAGGTCATTTGCGACTTCTTCAAATCCAACTCGTAAATGGTTGGAGACATTTTCAAAGAAGCAGATTGGTGGCTCGATTTCTTGAATGAGTCGTTTGATGTCAGGCCAGAGATGCCTTGGGTCTTTATCTCCAAGTTTTTTTCCAGCGACACTAAACGGCTGGCAGGGATATCCGCCAGTGATGCAATCCACTTTTCCACGCCAAGGTTTGCCATCGAAGGTTTTAAGATTCGTCCAAATAGGCGCGACGTCCAATCTTTTTTCTTCCATGCGGCGAGCCAAGATTTCGCACGCAAAGGCTTCGATCTCGACATAACAAACTGTTCGAGAAGTTGGCTCTGCGAGTTTAAATCCAAGCTCGATTCCGCCAACTCCTGAGC
>CAIRMX010000147.1 GCA_903879805.1 uncultured Alphaproteobacteria bacterium
AATGAAGCAGAAGCCAAACTTGTTTGCCCACTGGAAACTAGGAATGACAGGAGCGTTTGCTTGATGGGAGCCGTATGACGCGAGAGTGTCACGTACGGTTCTGAGAGAGGCTAATGGGGAAGTTCCGTTGGCCTACTCACCTGTTTAAAATTACATTATTAGAGAGTGGTTTGCCATTCTTAATGCTACTGGTTAAATTCCATTCCCTGCATTTCTTAGCCAATTGCATCATGGAAGTTGTTCCTTTGGCATATTCTAAAAATATTTTCTTAACCAAAAACGCTCTTTCGGGATCAAGCACAACATCGCTTTTACCATCGGCGCTTCTGATATTAAGATAGCCAGTTGGCGCCCTTCTTATGCATTCACCATTTCTAACTTTGTATTCGATGCTTCTTTTTACATTATCAGAGATACTCATCACATATGTCTTTGCGCCCATAACTGCAAAATCCCATCTTGTGATATCATGTGATTTGGCATTTTTCCCAATAACCATGCCCTCTCTGTAGAAGTGTAGCTCAATTTTTTCTCGTCTTACCAAATCATCTAGAACCACAGACTCTTTGAAGCTTCTTTGTAGCCTATCTACCGAATCAGCAATTATTGCGATCACCTCTTTTTGCTTTTTGGCAAATTCCAACATTTCATAAAACTCTTTACGATTGCCACGCGTTGAGCTTTCAATGATCTCAAATTCTTTAATAACCCGCAGATCTTTTCTTTGGCAGTAATCCCTCAATCTAGATTTTTGTGCATCGATCGAATGACCGTCCTGCTGCTCGGTGGTTGATACTCGGGAAAGGATGATGGCTTTCATGGCTAATTTGATAATTTTTCTAAATACTTTCTTGCTACTAACGCAACATTGTTGCGATTAATGCTTTTGTTGCTGCAGTAATTGCTTTGGAGCCAATCTTCGAGTTTTTTTGTTCCTTTGCTGGCGTTGCATGAGCGGCAACAAAGAGCTATGTTGTCTGAACCGTTAAGCCTGACATCATTGATTATATGCTCCCAGCTTGAACTAAGCTTGTTTGAAGTTTTATTTACAGCAAAGTCAATCCCACAATAAATGCAATTTGCGTCTCGCTTTTTTACAAATTCTTCAACTTCTTTTGGTATACCCCAGCGATTAGACATAACAAAATTTACCTAAATTTTTCATATTAAGCGGCTCGAAGGCCTCTATCTTTTTCTCTAAATCGCAGACTGCTGTAAACTTATAATTTCCCTGACTAGATTCAACTTTCTTCAACTCTTTTTGAATTCGGTACCATTGATGATTTGGTAAATTTAATTCAACTCTGGCCCCTCTGTTGCCCATTGATTGAACCGCTTGAATGAATCCTATTAGTTGCAGGATTTTTGTTGGTGTTATTCTGGGAATTTGACCTCGTATCGTTGCAATTAAGTTATCAATATTTTTTAGATCAAAATGCATTATGTAGAGATCGCGAGTGATTTGACCGAAGTAATGAAGCAAAACCGCTCTTGAAATATCTTTGTTGAACAGCTCTTTAAAGGTGATCTTATTTTCAATTTTAAGCGTTGAGAAAAGGCTTTTTAATTTTCTTCTGATGAACCGGCCTTCAAGCCTTAAAACCTCTAAATTTTTAGCTTTGTAATCCGTGTAATTGAAAAGGTCTGGGTGGTGTTGGTTTTCTTTTTCCAGACTTCTCTTTTCTCCAAACTTATTACTTTGCTCAAGGTCTTTAATTTTATCGTAGATTTTCAGCTCAAATGAGTTGCTGTGATAAACTATCGCCATTCCCTCGTTTCTGTAGTCTGTTTTTGTAAGGTCTAGCCGCTTATTCAGATTAACTTTTGCCAGTTCGCTTATAACCATCGAACAAGTCACGTAGTCATCCAGAATGATGTTTTTGGAATAGTCTATTTTTTGAACATAGGCATTTATCAAAAAATCTTTCCTTGTCACTATCGCCATCTCATCAAGCTTTTTGAACAAAGTGTTTACTACCAAATCAAAATCATCATCGCTCAGCTCGCTAAAATTATTTTTAAAAACCAGCTTTGGTGCCGAAAATTCTATTTTGAGTTTGGTAACATGAGATCCATTGCCAAAGCATTGCTGCATCAAAGTTAGCCGTGGATAATAGTAATTTTCTTTTTCTGACTTGGTGATGTTGTAAATAAACTTATGCCTAGCGGGCTTACCAAGCCTAATTGCATTTTTTGCAAGATCTGCGGGCGGACTAAATCTATTTGGATCTTTGATGGTGAACTTACCCATTTCTAAGATCATCACTACTGTATCGATCATGTTGATTTACCTTGTTCATTACTTCTTTTAATTTGCTAAAAATTGCCTGTTCTATTGCGGAAGAGGTTTGTCGATTGATCGGATGGAATAAGTTGATCGAATTTTCCACTGACAGCTTTTTGGTGGGATAGGTTATTCGGTAATCAGCGCCGTTGAGTTTTTTATGTATGGCAATTGAGTTGAGATAAATTGAGTCGTTAACCAACAAGCTTGCAAAGCCAACAATGCCTTCGCTTGGCTTCACAAAGCTAATTTGCACCTCACTTATTTTTATGGTCATTACTTTCCTGCTCCTGTTTTTGATTGCGTTGGTCGATGCGATACAAAAGCTCAAAAAAGCCCACGAAGCTCTGTTCCGCCTCAAGCACTTGGTCTTGAGTCAGTTTAGTTTCGTAAGTCTTTTCGAGAGACTCTTTTAGTAGCGATGTGTTTTTTGTATTTTCGAAAAACATGCCCACACCATATGGGGGCATTTAGAGGCTGTCGTTGTGAGGGGGCTATCTGGGGCTAAAAAGGTTTTAAAAGGTTTATTTTATCTCAATGGCAATGGTTTTAATGCCTAATTCCTGCAATCTTTCTTTTGAAACTGGATTAAAAAACTTGATGGAGTCTTGAGATATGTCGAAAAATGCCTTTCTCAGATCCTTTTTAAATTTCAGATTTTCAACAATTTTATGGAAATCTTTGGTTAGGGTTATTTTCAAATCTTCCATTATTTCACCCCTTCCAACAGGGCGGTTGGGATTTTTGTATAGGTAATTAAAGACCTGCTCATTTTCAGAATCGAAGTCTGGCTTTGCGATAAGAAACAAGTCATTGAGTAAGATCTCTCTAGAATGCTCGGAGTAAGTTATTCTTAGGCTTTTTTCTAAACTAATGCCACTCGTAATGCCATCGCCAGATCTGTTTTCAACCAACTTTAAAAAATTAAAGAATTTCTCTTCCAAGAGCTGAATCTTGAATTCTGGTCTATTTCCATATCCGGTGACATCACCTTTGCTAAAATCAATTATTTTGATCACGCCAAAATCGCTTTCTAATTTTCTCATCAACCCCTCTACCAAGCCAGAATCAATCTGGCTGTCATTATGGTAATGAGTCTCGCAGGTTACTTTAACGGCTGTGCCGCGCGGAGTTACTTCGTTCTTATTTTTTATGACATTCAACAAAATCTTGTAATTCGTGATCGTGTCAGCCGAAAAACCCTCTAGAATCTTTTTTGTATTGTCAGATTTTTGAGTATGCGATTTTGCCAACTTTTCTTTTAGCCCTTGGTAGTACTGATCAAATTGATCGGTAAGAGTAAAAACATGTCCATAATATTTCGATGATTGTCCATGCTTTATTGTGCCGTCTGAGATGTGAATTATTGAGATAATTTTATGATCTTTTTCTAATTTTTTTAGAATTATTGGCGTCTCTCTGAAATCGAAAGATCTATTGTTGCCATTAAATGGAATGCTTATCGGCTCATCGGATGGCGTGATTTCTTTCTTCTCTGCGATTTCTTTTAAAAGAAGATAAATTTTCTCTTCTACGGGATTGAAGCTCATTACTTTTTTAAATTATTTTACTGCTTTTTGTAAAAGCTAAGAAGCCAAACTTCTTGGCCTAAGGGCAAATATTTCATCCATGTATCAAGCTACAATTCACCCTTGAAAGCCTTTTGCATTAAGGCTTGGAATTGGGTTTCGAGCTGTTGGGATTGGATGAGCATTTTTTGTTTGAGAGATTCTGTCTTTTTTGCGATTGCTGAAAAATGATTTTGCAATTCTTGCGGTGGATTAAAAATAAGAATTTCCTCTACTTCTTTTGTACTGATATTGGGCTGCAGAGCTGAAGCTGAGTAATACTCAACCATCCTTTTAAAGAACGGACTATAACAAAAATATTTTAAGAATTCTGGATTCAAACTTATCTTTTTTGCTTTAAATCGAGCTACTCGTTGATTTAAGAGACAGGGTAAATCCTCTTGTTTTACAGTTGCGGTTTTTACAACTCCTAGAGACTGTATAATTGGACGAGTTAACGCTATTAAAAAGTCATTCTCCTTAAGTAAAAATTCGCTTTGTCTTTCTAGTAATTGCTCCGAAACATATTCGATTGGATTCCAAGTCAAATCTTCAAAATGAACATTTGCGATTTTGACAAGCTTGATTCCATTTTGGCAGTAATCTGAGCTCTTAAACGCAAACCCACCCTGAACTAAAAAATAATCTCCTATTTTCTTTCTCTCCCATCCTTTTGGATTTGTAGATGGATCACCAAACATCTCTAAAAAAACTGATTTTAAATAATCGTCCAGAAGTGTGATTGCTTGTTTTCTCTTTTGGCGCAAGGCATCGGCTGCATCAAGAATTTTTACAATGCTCTTTTGCTCCTTAAGTGGTGGAAGTGGAATTTCAAAGTCTTTGACAATAGTTGCAGATATATTTTGCAACGCCACACCTCTAGCTTTTTTAAGAAGAGTGTCTTTGGAGCAATCAAGCCAGTACTTTAAATAGGAAAAACACAGAATATCTGGATTGGTTGGTTGTAGCCCTAAAATTGCTTGATTGGTTGTCATTTCCAATCCAGCAATTGAAGTTTTGCCAACCGACCCATACATTGCCAAAAAAACCGTATTTTTAGGAAAAATTTTATTATTAATTGATCTCAATCCAGCTTCCGTAACCGTTTCTGCGGTCTTAAAAAGATAGCCATTTTCAGCATTTTCGATATCTCCAATTTTTGCCCAAGGTATATTTCCGCCATAAAAACCATCAATTCCTCTCCTAGGAGTTCCGCCACTTTGTATTTTGCATAACTTTCCAAGTTTAACTAATTGATATTTCATAATTACAAACCCTTCAAATCAGCAAGACCAGCAACAATTTCTTGCTCCAAAATTTCAATTTTACCTAGAATAATTTTTGGATCTTCATATTGAATTTCTTCATAATCTGTTTGTTTGTAGCGATTGATGCTTAGATCGAAATCCGCTTCCTCAATTTCTTTTTTGTCAATGTAGAAAAATTTGCTGTTTCGTTGGTTTTCTGTTTGATTTTTTCGGTCTTTCCATTTGGCCACAATGTCTGGCAAGTCACCGCCACCATTGAGCTTGCTGCGCTTGTCATCTAAGGTGTAGCCATCTGATTGCATGTCATAAAACCAAACTTTGTTGGTCTCGCCACCTTTTACAAAAATTAAAATTGCTGTGCTGACTCCTGCATAAGGCTTAAAGACACCACTTGGCATGGAAATTATTCCCTGCAATTCGCAGTCATTAAGAAGCATTTTGCGCGCCTGTTTGTGAGCATTGCTTGAGCCAAAAAGCACGCCATCTGGCACGATCACACCAGCTCTGCCGCCAATTTTTAGAGATTTGATAATTCTGTCGATGAAGAGAAGTTCAGTTTTGGTGGTGGCAAGTGAGAGAGATTCGTTGATGTCGCCCTTGTCGATGCTGCCTTTGAATGGCGGGTTGGCTATGATGCAGTCAAAGAAATTGTCTTGGTCGTATTTTTTAGAAAGTGTGTCTTTTTGTTCAATGTTGGGAGTTGGAATGTCGTGCATCATCAAATTCATCAGGCCAATTCGCACCATGCTTTCATCCATGTCGTAGCCGTAGAAGGTTTTTTCTTTTAAGTGCTTCCACTGTTTTTCGTTGGTTAGCTTGTCTCCATAAGCGCCACGAGTTAAGCCATTTTCATCAGTTTTTTGACGCTCCTTACTAGTGAATGCGGTGATGATGTGTTGATATGCGCCAAGTAAAAAGCCACCTGTGCCACAAGCAGGATCGCAAATGGTGTCACCAAGTTTTGGATCGACGA
This sequence comes from uncultured Alphaproteobacteria bacterium, assembly GCA_903879805.1. GTDB lineage: Bacteria > Pseudomonadota > Alphaproteobacteria > Rickettsiales > UBA1997 > UBA2645. The sequence goes on from CAIRMX010000147.1 coordinate 6,094, forward strand.
GTTCACAAATAAGTTGAATGATGTGTCTTGGGGTGCGGAATTGACCAAGCTTGCCAGCACTGGTTATTTCTGAGAGCAAAAATTCGTAAAGATCGCCCTGTGTATCTTGAAAGCCTTGTCCATCTGATTCTTGCTTTGAAATTTCTTCAAAAATTTCATCAATAATGCCAACCGCTTCAACCAGAAGAGATGGTTTTGAAATAATGAAAACAGCATTGCCCATGTGCTTTGCAAAAGGGCTTTCTTCTGTGCCAAGGGTTTTAAGAAAAGGAAAAACTTTTGTCTGAATGTGGGTGAGCATTTCGCCACCCTCCATCTGTTTAAAATGGCTCCAGCGTAGGTTGTTTTTATCGCCTTCGAAAATTGATTTGTGGGCCTCGCCAGTAAAATCAGCGTCTTGTTTTTTCTTGAAATCAAGCTCGTCTAAACGCTTCATAAAAAGCAGATAAGAGATTTGCTCGATGGCAGTAAGAGGGTTTGAAATGCCTCCACTCCAGAATTTATCCCAGAGACGACCGATTGAAGATTTGAGGGTTGCGTTAAGCATGATTTAAAATTTTGCTGGTGAATAATAAGATTTTTGTCTGCATTACGGAATCAAAGATACCTTGGAAGCCCTTGCTGTGAAGCTTGGTAAATGGTTCTTGCACAAGATCTCTTTTGCTTAGAGATCCGTTTTGAATAATAAAATCGCGTAGCACGATTAAGAACTGAATCTGGTTTGATGCGAGGTTGTTATTGTCTGCGATAAATTCGGAAAACGCCTCTGAAACCTTATCCGAGAAAGTGACAAGGCAGCCAATTCCCATGATGTATTTGATTAAATCTAAGAATTTAACTTTGCGGGCATCGTAAGCTTTTTGCAGGTTTTCTTCGGTTGGGTATGGGTCAAACTTCAATAAGCTGTTGGCAAGATCTTCTACTTCGTCCTGCGTGATATTTGCGCCATCTTTGATCTTTTTTAGAATCTCATTTTCTTCTTCTAGTTTTTTGATCAGAGCCTCTACTTTTTCACGATATTTTTGGATGGTGATTCTCTCGTTTGCTGGACCAAATTTAATAAATTCTTTTTGGCTGGTTATGTCTCGAAGATCTAGTGAGTCTTGATCGGGCTTGATGCCTTCTTCTCGATATTTCATTAGAGGGGCAATTTTTTGAATCACGGTTTCTAAATCTTCTTCGCTCGCTTTTGCTAAAAAGCCGCCATGCAAAATCTCTTCGATTAGATCTTTTTCTCTAGCAACAATATTTACGGATAGCGGCAAGTCTGAAACCATCTCAATAATAACCTCTTCAAGAGTTTCTGACTTTTTGATTTGCTCAGTTTGTTGGGTTTCGTTTTTTAGCTTAGCAATAGAATAGGCGATCACCCTTAATTCAAAACTCATCGCCTTGTAATCTTCGCCTGTGCGAGCACGCATCAAGGGTGCAATTTCTTTTTGTAAGAAAAGTTTCTTATCTTCACCAAGCCTTTGCCAAAAGGCCTCATCTAGCTTATCAATTTTGCTTTTGGCATCCAAAATCACCACGTTGTTTTGGGGAAGTTTTGTAATATCCTCCTTGAGTTTCTGAATGGTTTTTTGAGCGATCTGATTACTTTTTTGATCCTCAGCAATATTTAGTTTTTCTAATTTTATTTCAAAAAGACGGACTGGAAGCGGCTTGGATGGTTTATCGGTTTTACCTTCGGGGTTCATTTTGAAGAATTCAAAATTTTCCCAACAATCGATGATTAGAAATTTACCTTTTTCTTTGCACCAAGGCTTGATTTTGGTTGGTTCGAGAAGCCTAGTTCCGCGACCAATCATCTGCCAAAATTTAGTGTAGGAAAACACTGGCTTGGCAAAAACTAGATTTACCAATTCTCTGACATCAATGCCAGTATCAAGCATGTCAACGCTGATCGCAATGCGTGGAAAATCTTTGTTGATGAATTGATCTAGAAGCCCGCCTTTGCCGTACACTCGAGAATCATCAGAAACGATTACTTTGGCTATATTTCCCTTATGCTCTGGGTAGAGCTCATCGAAAATTTCCTGCAATCTTCGTGCGTGTTTCATGGTCATCGCGAAGAAGATGGTTTTTCCGGGCAAAGTTCCGCTCTCATCCTTGATGCAGGACTCCATGAATTCTTGAATTATGAGGGCGTTAGTTCCTCTGTTCGTAACCCTCTTTTCTATCTCGCTGCCTTCGTAATTCAGCTCTTCTGGATTCTTACCATCAGCGATAAGTTTTTTTTGCTCTGAGATGCTGATATTGTCTTTTCGGATTCCTTCCTTCTGAAATTTGGTTTGGAGTCTCAATACCTCGTAATCGCTTAGGTAAGGTGGATTGTTGTTTATGGCTTCTTCGTAAGTGTAGGCATAAGTAGGGAGACCATCTTCACAACCGAAAAGACCGAAGGTGTTATGCTCAACTGCGTCTTTCGGTGTTGCGGTAAGACCAAGCTTTATTGCGTCAAAATAGTCAAAAATATTTTTGTAAACGTTGTAAATTGATCTGTGGCTTTCATCGGCAACGATCATGTCAAAAAAATGCGGGCTTAGAGGACAATCTTTATCCTCTATAATGTTGAGCATTGTTGGGTAGGTGGCGCAATAAATTCTTCTGTCAGTGGTAATTTCATCTTCACCGATTTTTGGCCAGATTGGAGAGTTTGGTAAATATTCTTTGAAGGCATCAAGCGCTTGATTTCTAAGTGCGATTCTATCTACCAAGAACAAAACCTTCTGCACTTTGTTAGCTCTTGTGAGCGAATCTATCATTGCGGCACAAGTTCGGGTTTTCCCCGTGCCAGTTGCCATAACCAACAACGACTTTCTTTTTCCCTTATCTAGGTTTTCAAAAACTGAACGAATGGCTTCAATCTGATATGGGCGACCAGCAATGTCTTTATTGATTAACTCTTGAGAAAGTGGCTTCTCATTTTTTTGCAAGAAAAGCATTCTTTCGAGGTCTTTTTTCGTAGGAAAGCCATGCACTTTACGAGGTGGGTATTTTTCTGTAGCCCAAAAATAAATATCATTTCCGTTGGTGTAGAAGACGAATGGCATGTCTTTGCCGGAGTTCTTTTGTATATTTTCAGCGTATTGACGAGCTTGTTCTTGACCAACCCTTGCATCTTTTGAGGTCTTTTTTGCCTCTACAACTGCCAGCGGATAACCATCATCACCAAGCAAGACATAGTCGGCATATTGAAAACCTTGATGCTCATGCTGAGGCTTTGTTATTCCATCTGGCAATCCAATCCAAATATTCAATTCAGAGGTGACTTGAGATGGATTGCTTACATCCCAGCCCGCTTTTAGCAGTCGCTTATCTATGATTTCTTGACGTGTTCTTGCCTCGCTGATGTGATTCATGCTTAATTTCTAGATCTTTGATTGATAGCCGCAGCTCATATTTCAAGAAGACTAGAACAAATAACGGGTTTAGGCAACAAAACAAATTAGATTTGCGGCAGGATAGTTCATTTTTGGAAATTCATAATGTTGTTTATTTCAAAATAAATCAGCTTAACCCGACTGTAATGTTTAGTTCGAATAAGATCGATTGCGGGGAGCCATCCACACATCTTACAACATCCAGCAAAGTCCAATAAATCAGCCTTCACAGCCTAGAATCAAAGGCTTTTAGCCCAATGTCGTCCAAAATCATCCGTTGACATCTGAGGGGTACATGGGGCATAAATCGGGGTATAAATTATACCCCAAAAGAAATATACCCCTTATATGTCATTAACTGATATCAAAGTCAGAAACGCAAAACCAACTGATAAGCAATACAAGTTAGCAGATGGCGAGGGCATGTATTTGCTGGTTCATCCCAATGGTGGGAAGTATTGGAGACTCAAATACAAGTTTGCTGGTAAGGAAAAAACTTTTGCTATTGGCACTTATCCGCTCGTTTCTTTATCAGAAGCTCGTGAAAAGAGATCGGATGCTAAAAAACAAATTACTGAAGGCGTCGATCCATCGCAAAAGAAGCAAGAGCAGAAGCTTCATCAATATATCAGCTTAGAACCCGTCCTAAGTCTTTCTTACCGAACAAGCAACAACCTCACAAACGCCAATTCAATCATTGCGAGAGAGGTGGAGAGCTTTCTCTCGCAGTTCTTCCAAAGTCTTCTGCATTTTTCTAACCACGCAAAAGATCT
>CAIRMX010000148.1 GCA_903879805.1 uncultured Alphaproteobacteria bacterium
CTCCCCTCCTTTTCAAGGAGGGGTTGGGGGCGGTTATTCACAGACTCAATCTATTTAGTAATAAACCGACTACCGGGCTTAACCGCCGGAATATTTTTCAACTCCTTGGGTACATTATTTTCGTCAAAAGTTTTCACGTTGACTGTAAGAAGTGAAACCACCGGAACGCCCATTTTTTTCGCCAAATCAGCATCGCCCGAGCGATCAACCAATGATGCTTCCGCCACAACTTCTGCACCTAATTTTTTAACCAGATCGAAAGTTTCAAGCGATGATTTTCCAGTCGTAATCACATCTTCAATCACCAAAACTCTAGCGCCTTTTTCTAGTTCAAAACCGCGACGCAATTCAAATTGCCCGTTAACTCTTTCACAAAAAATTGTCGGCAAACCCAGTTGGCGCGCCATTTCATAACCAACCACAACTCCGCCCATTGCCGGAGCCACAACGATGTCAGCAAAATTTTTGCCTAATTTATCTTCGATTTTTTTGGCGAGTTCACAGCAAAGTTTTTCTGCTCTTTTTGGTTCCATCAAAACTCGTGCACATTGCATGTAAGTATCTGAGTGAAGTCCTGACGATAAAATGAAATGTCCTTTAAGAATCGCTTTTGCTGCAGCGAATTCTTGTAAAATTTCTTGCTCTTTTAGGTTCATGATTGAAATTGAGAAAAAGTTTTTTAGATGCCTGTCAAGTCAGCAAAATCAAGCCTAAACAAAAATATGCAAGACAAAAAATCCTACATTAACTCTGCGGTTAAAACTATCGAAATTGAAATTGAAGGACTGAAATCTTTGCTCGATTTTTTCGGTGAAAATTACATCGCCGCCGTTGAACTAATCCTAAACTGCAAAGGCAAAGTGATCGTTAGCGGCATGGGAAAATCAGGACATATCGCCAATAAAATCGCCGCAACTTTTGCCTCAACTGGCACACCTTCTTTTTTCATTCACCCTTCTGAAGCAAGCCACGGCGACCTTGGCATGATCACACAAGAAGACGTAGTTATTTTGCTTTCCAATTCCGGCGAAACCAAAGAACTCAAAGACATTATTTATTATTGCAAACGCTTCGAAATTCCCACCATCGGCATTGTGCGCCGCGCTGAATCTGAGCTGACCAAAACCAGCACTGTTGCTTTGGTTTTGCCCGCCATTCCTGAAGCCAATTCCGTTAACGCTCCAACCACTTCAACCACAATGATGTTGGCAATCGGCGATGCTTTGGCAGTTAGTTTAATTGACGCTCACGGATTTAGTTCTGAAAAATTCGGCACCTTTCATCCAGGTGGGAAACTCGGTTCAAATTTTTTGAAAGTGAAAGAATTAATGCGCCGCGAAAAAGACGTGCCGCTAGTGAGAGAGCATCAAAAAATGTCAGAAGTTTTATTTGAAATGACTTCAAAACATTTGGGCTGCGCTGGAGTTATTAACGACTCAGACATTTTAGTTGGCATCATCACCGACGGCGATTTACGCCGCCACATCACCAATGATTTTTTAGCGCAAAGTGCTTTAGATGTGATGACTAAAAATCCACTAACTACTCACTGCGACACTCTCGCCGCTGAAGCCATTGCGATCATGAATAAAAAATTAATTACCAGCTTACTTGTTTTGGACGAGCAAAAAAAAGTTGTGGGGATTTTACATCTTCACGATTGCTTGCGAAGCGGAGTGGTTTAGAAAAAACTTTTACCAACTACAAATAACTTTCATTAAACATGTCATCATTCGTCGCCTTCTCCTACTTAGTTTCAGCCACACTCTTCATTCTTTCACTTTACGGCCTCTCCTCACCAAAAACTTCGCGTGGGGGCAATTATTTCGGCATGGGTGGCATGGCGCTGGCGATTGTCACAACTTTATTTTTGCCACAGGTTAAAAATATTTTTCCAATTCTACTTGCCATCGCAATTGGCGGCGCCATTGGTTACGTCATTGCCCGAAAAGTGAAAATGACTTCAATGCCGCAACTAGTTGCCGGTTTTCACTCTTTAGTTGGACTCGCCGCAGTCTTGATTTCAGCGGGTGCTTTATGGATGCCAGAAGCTTTTAAAATTAGCACTGATGGTCACATCAAATTTGCCAGCCTAATTGAAATGGGAATTGGCGTGGTAATCGGCGCCATCACTTTCACAGGCTCGATCGTTGCCTTTCTTAAGCTCAACGGAAACATGAAATCACAATTTGTGCTTTTCAAAAATCCAAAACGCTCTTCAAAATTTGTCGCAATTGCTGGCGCAGTTATTCTTCTGGCCTTCATCATTTTTGGCGGTTCGAAATTTTTATTCATTATTCTCACCCTACTTTCATTCTTCATCGGCTTCATGCTAATCGCGCCAGTTGGTGGCGCAGACATGCCGGTGGTGGTTTCAATGCTAAATTCTTACTCAGGTTGGGCTGCAAGTGGCATTGGATTTACCCTTAACAATCCGCTTTTGATTATTGCCGGCGCGCTAATTGGCTCAAGTGGTGCGATCCTTAGCTACATCATGTGCAAAGCAATGAATCGCTCAATTTTCAACGTGATTTTCAGCGGCTTTAGCGAGCAAGCCGCTGCAGTTTCTGGTGAACAAAAAGAACAAAAACCAGTAAAGCTTGGAAGCCCTGAAGACGCTGCTTATTTGATGAAAAACTCTTCTTCAGTTGTAATCGTTCCGGGTTACGGAATGGCAGTTGCTGGCGCTCAGCACGCGGTTGCAGAAATGACTAAATTGCTTGAAGAGGCGGGCGTCACCGTAAAATTTGCCATTCACCCAGTTGCCGGAAGAATGCCGGGCCACATGAATGTCTTGCTTGCCGAAGCTAATATTGATTACGAAAAAGTTTTCGAGCTGGAAGAAATCAACGGCGAGTTCAAATCAACCGATGTGGCTTTTGTAATTGGCGCTAACGACGTGACCAATCCGGCTGCTAAAACCGACAAAACCAGCCCAATTTATGGCATGCCAATTTTGGATGTAGAATTTGCCAAAACAGTTTTCTTCGTTAAACGCTCAATGGCTTCGGGGTACGCCGGAGTTGAAAATGAGCTATTCTTCAACGACAACACCATGATGATTTTTGGTGATGCGAAGAAGGTAGTCGAAGAGATTGTGAAGAATTTGAATTAATAAAATAAACCGAGTTCGCGAATAACCACCCCAACCCCTCCTTGAAAAGGAGGGGCTTTTAGATCGAATTCGGTTTCGAGTAACTCCCCTCCTTTTCAAGGAGGGGCTGGGGGTGGTTATTCACAGACTCAAACTTAATTAAAAACGGAGCCTCTACAAAATGAAAACCAACGCAAATTCAGTAAAAGTCGGAAATGTCATCGAATACCAAAACCAACTTTGGAAAGTAATCAAACGCGAACACGTAAAACCCGGCAAAGGCGGCGCTTACATTCAAGTTGAGATGAAAAATATCGTTACCGGCAACAAAACTAACACCCGATACAATTCTAGCGAAGATGTTGATGTGGCTTACGTCGAGCAAAAAAATTATCAGTTCCAATATTTCGATCAAAATGAATTAGTCGCAATGGACATGGAAAATTTCGAAACTTTGCAATTCGCCAAAGAATTAGTTGGCGCACCTTTGCCATTCTTGCAAGAAGGCATGAATATTCAGGTTGAATATTGTAACGACAAACCAATCTCAATTTCTATTCCTGAAACCGTTACCGGCATTATTGCTCAAGCTGATGCCGTGGTAAAAGGTCAAACTGCTGCTTCGTCACACAAACCGGCAATCCTTGAAAATGGTGTGCGCATCATGGTTCCACCTTTCATCGAATCTGGCGAAGAAATTATTATCAGAACTGAAGATTTCACTTATGTCAGCAGAGCAAAATCTTCTTCTTAATTATCCATTCGTTAAAATGAGCGGAGTCGGCAACGACTTCGTCATTTTTGACGGCCGCCAAGCCCACATTCACCTTACTTCTGAGCAAATCAAAAAAATTTCTGACCGCAAAAATATCGGCTGCGATCAATTGATTGTGATGCGAGAAGGTGAAGCTGTTGATTGCGTCATGGAAATTTACAACTCTGACGGATCTTTGTCTGGCGCTTGTGGCAACGCCACTAGATGCGTTGCCTCAATTTTATTTTCTGAAAAACAAACCCTCGAAATCAAAATTCAAACCGCTGCCGGAATTTTAAGATGCACCCAAGATGGCGATTTCATTTCGGTTAACATGGGCGCGCCAAATTTTGATTGGGCGAAAATTCCGCTTTCCCACGAAACCGATTCGCAAAAAATCTCACTTTTCAATTTTGAATTTGCCTGCGTCAATGTTGGCAATCCACACGCTGTGACCTTTATTGCCCAGCCACTTAGTGACGAAATATTTTTTGACATCGGCCCAAAAATAGAAACTGATTCGATTTTCCTAGAAAAAACTAATGTCGAGTTTGCTCAGATTATTTCTGACAATTTAATTGAAGTTAGAGTTTGGGAACGCGGCTCTGGCGAAACTTTGGCCTGCGGCTCTGGCGCTTGCGCGGTAGCGATTTTAGCAATTCGCCAAGGTTTAGTAAAATCTAAAAAAATCACCATCCGCTTCAAAGGCGGCGACTTGCTAATTGAATGGCATGGCGATGAAACTCCGGTAATCATGACCGGCTCTTTTGAAAAAATTTTTGACGGTGCAATTGATGCAAAATTTTTTGGCTAAGTTTTTTTTAAGCGCCCTGCTCTTAATTTCTTCTTCCGCTTACGCCCTTTCTCCCGAACCTAGAATTCCAGATGATGCCAAAGAACAACGCGCCATGAAGTTGTTTTTAGAAGTGCGTTGCCTTGTTTGCGAAGGCCAAGTGATTGAAAGTTCAAATACTGAATTTTCGCTGGAGATGAGAAAATTAATTCGCCGAAAAATTCTTGAAGGTAAAAGCGATGAGGAGATTAAAACAGAATTGGTGCAGGAATTTGGCGAAGATATTTTGACTGAGATTAGCCAGAAGAATAATGGGTTTTTGCTGTGGATTTTGCCGCTAGTTTTTGGAGCTGGGATTGGAGTTGTAGTGTTTCGTTCTTTTAGAAAAAAATAAATTTTGCACTTCTCGAATAACCACCCCAACCCCTCCTTGAAAAGGGATTTAAATACTTAACTAGCCAAAAACTATCCTCCGTACTCACTCCACTCTCGGTGTCACCCCGTCTTCACGACGGGGTCCATCTCGTCGCAAGTCATGAA
>CAIRMX010000149.1 GCA_903879805.1 uncultured Alphaproteobacteria bacterium
AGCGCCCGATAGAAAACTTAATACGGCAAGGCTGCACTGTATCAATCAAAGGTAGCGCGGCTTATTTGGCGTCTGATTCTAAAAGGCTACCTGGTGATCTCGATATTGAAGTTGTGATGCCGAATTTGGGTGACAAAACTCAGTGGAGTGACGAGGCGATAAAAGATTTTTTTAGCAGAACTTTTGATTTAGAAATTCCGCAACCACGCGAAGGTCTGGATGAAATTTTCCGCGGAAAGATTTTCCGCAAACAGATAGCTACCCCAACTGTTCGCGAAATTTTTACTTTTGGCCTCAAGTTTTCCGGCTTAAATATTGATCTTACCGCCTACGACCCAAGTAAAATGCCGTTGGATCACTTGCAGAAAATGACCAATGTTGAAGAGAAAATAACTTTTTTACCGACTTAAGCGCCGCACCAAAACTGCCGCGACCGCCTTTAAGAATTGTTAGTACCAAAGCGCACGGCCTGCTTTTGCGATTAAGTTTTTTGGCAGCAATTGAGCATGTTACCTTGGATGAGGTGATGTCTGAGGTGCAAAGAATTCCCGCAATTAATCCCGCAGAATTGCTCTTTAAAGAATTTCAATTGCACAAATATCCTGACGCGTCCACGCAAGATGAGGCAATATATAAGAAGATTGCCGCGGCTAGTGAATCTCATTCTTTTAACGAAAATGAGCGCCGCAAGTTTGTCGAAAATTTAGTGAAATTGGCTGATTTAAAACGCAGTCCCACGCCGGATGCAAGATACTCAAAGCTCTACGCCACGCTGCATAGTTTGAATAAAATCTCACAGCCATCACCTTTGGTGGCTGCAAATATTGCTCATAAAATGGATCGAGAAGTGAATTCTGTTTCGAGGGGAGTGTAGAATCGGGTGAGCTTAAAATTTTGCCTATAAAGAAAAAGTTGTCGAAGGATTACAAGTTAACCAAATCGCGCGCCGCAATTTTTTTGTCGTAAATTGCCCGCCCAACAATGGCGCCGATGACACCGCTTTTTTCTAAAGTTTTAATTTTCAAAACATCTTCCAAATTCGAAATGCCGCCTGAGGCAATCACCGGAATTTTTAAATTTTCCGCCAAGTTTTTTGTGCCTTCAAAATCAGCACCAGTCAAGGTTCCGTCGCGAGAAATATCGGTGTAAATAATTGCTTCAACGCCGCAATCTTCGAATTTTTTTGCTAATTCCAAAACGGCAATTTCAGAAGTTTCAACCCAGCCTTCAGTTGCAACAAAACCATTTTTAGCGTCAATGCCAACGACGATTTTTCCGGGAAATTTCTTGCAAGCCTCAATCACCAAAGCCGGATTTTTTGCAGCCACCGTGCCAAGAATAACGCGGCTTAAGCCAAGGCTTAACCATTTTTCAATTGCCGCAATCGAGCGAATTCCGCCGCCAAGTTGGGTGGGAATTTTTACACTTTTTAAAATGCTTTTTACCGATTCTTCATTGGCTGATTCACCAGCAATGGCGCCATCCAAATCAACAATGTGCAAAAATTTAAAACCGAGATTTTCAAACTCTTGAGCTTGCGCTGCAGGATTGTCATTAAAGACTGTGGCCTGATTCATGTCGCCTTTAAATAGACGCACGCATTGACCATTTTTTAAATCGATCGCCGGAAAAATAATCATTGGGAATTTGGAAAATGAGTTGGAGAATTTTGTCTTCCTTGCAACCTAAAACACGAATCTCAAATGTTAAAATTTATTGTAAAAATCTGGCCGGCATTCTTGCCAATTTTAGTTTATATTTTTTGGACTTACGTGATTGAAGGCTTGATTTTAGAGCGTTTGCTGCGTCGCAAAAAAATTATTGATGGCGAAAAATTGGTTGGTGAAAAAAGCGAAGCGGCACAAAAAGTCGGGATGTTTTCGTTGAAGAATCAATGTTTTGTAACGGTGCTTTACGTCAGTTTGGCCATGGCGATTTTTACTTTAGTGATGTCGGCATTTTCTTAAAAAATCCTTATAGGTCCCTGAGCAAAGCGTAGCGTCGTCGAAGGGCCGGAACCTCGAGTTTCAGGCCCTTCGAC
>CAIRMX010000150.1 GCA_903879805.1 uncultured Alphaproteobacteria bacterium
AAAACTTAAGGAAAATAAACGACTAGCCATGAGGTATGATAAATCAGATCAGTCATTCATGAGCTTTATTGCTCTAGCAGCGGTGAAGATTTTATTAAAATTAATAATTAGCTAACGGTGTCTAAAATTCCCGCTGCAATTGATGTAAAAGAGCCGCCACTACCCGCAAACCAGAAAAGGCGTGCGTTCTCAAGAAAGGTCCCCGAGGCGGAAACGTTTCGGGGATTTTTTTTAATTTATACTCGGGTCAAAAGCCCCTCCTTTTCAAGGAGGGGTTGGGGTGGTTATTCGCGGGAGAAATCTTAAGTTTGTGGTTATAGGGCTCTGTAAAAAAATCGGGCTTTTGGAAATTTCTTAAAAAATAAAAATCTAATTCTGGGAATAACCACCCCAACCCCTCCTTGAAAAGGAGGGGCTTTGAACCCGAGTTTAAGACTGATTCAAAAACGCTGAAACCGTGCTGTTGAGCGCTTCGTTTTCAATCAAAAAAGAATCGTGGCCGTGGTGGCTTTCCATTACGATGTTGCTGGTGTCAATGCCGCAGGCGATTAGGGCGTGGGTGATTTTTTTGGTGTCGCTGGGTTCGAAAAGCCAATCGTCGGAAAAAGAAATTAGGCAAAATCGGCCATTTTTATTTTTGGCGAAATTGACGAAAGCGTTGCTTAACTTGCCGTTAAAATCGGATTCTAAATCGAAATAATTTACGGCTTTTGTGGTGTAGAGATAAGAGTTGGCGTCGAAGCGTTCGACGAAGCTCATGCCTTGGTGGTGTAGGTAACTTTCAACTTGAAATTCGGGATCGAAATTTAGCGAAAAAGCGTTTTTGGCGTCGGTGTTTTTATTTTGTAAATTGCGGCCGAATTTATCCTGCAGTGAATTTTTTGAAAGATAGGTGATGTGTGCAATCATGCGCGCCACGGCGAGGCCTTTAGACGGATATTTTTTTTCCAACAAATATTTGCCGCCGCACCAATTTGGGTCAGCCATAATCGCTTGGCGTCCGGCTTCGTGAAAGGCGATATTTTGTGGGCTGTGGCGGTAAGAAGTGGCCAGCAACAACACCGATTTTATTTTTTGCGGATAAAGCACCGACCAAGACAGAGCCTGCATTCCACCGGTTGAGCCGCCGATTACGGCGTGCAGTTTTTTGATTTCTAAATGTTCAAGAAGCAGATTTTGCGCTTGCACCATGTCGCCAATTGTAATCATCGGAAAAGCCAGTGCGTAAGGCTCGCCAGTTTCGGGATTGATGGTTTTTGGGCCAAATGATCCCATGCAGCCGCCGATGATGTTGGAGCAAATTACGAAAAATTTATTAGTGTCGATTGGTTTATTTGGGCCAACCATCGCGTTCCACCAGCCAGCTTTTTTGGTGACGGGATTGGTAGAGGCAACGTATTGATCGCCGGTTAGTGCGTGGCAAATTAGAATCGCATTTGATTGGTCTGCATTAAGGCTGCCGTAGGTTTGATAGGCGAGGGGGAAATTTTTTATTTCAATGCCGCTGCTTAATTTTAGGGCTTTTTCTTGGGCGAGAAAAACGATTTCGCCAATCTCAAATTCGTTGTAATTAGGGCCGAAACTTGACTTCACTTTCATTCTTTTTAAATCCAATTTTAATTAAACTGCTTTTCATTTTTGTAAAATTTCCATGACTCAAAATCAACAGAATAAAACTTGCGAGCCCGCATTGCTGGCTTTACGACAAGATATTGATAAAATTGATGACCAAATAATTTCTTTGCTGAAAGCGCGCATGGAAGTGGTGACGAAAGTTGGCGAGTTCAAAAAAAATAATCAGGAAAAGTTTTTCATCCGCTCTAATCGCGAGGCGGACATGATTAAAAATTTGGTCGAAAAGTCTAAGGGTGTTTTGTCGAGCACGACTGTGATGGGAATTTGGCGTAAAATTATTACTGCCGCCAACATGCATGAACAGACGCTGCGCATTGCAATTCATAATCCGCGCGATGTGGTTGATTACGCTTATTTGGTGAGAGAATATTACAATGATTTGGTGCCGATTCGCAATTTTGACAGTGTTAGTAACGTGGCGCTAGAGCTTGAAAAAGGTGAGGCGCAGATTGGGATTTTTGCTTTGCCCAAAAATGATTTTGATGCGAAAGTGGAAGATGCGGCGGAAAATTGGTGGATCGCTTTGGCGAACAATCGCAATGGTTTGAAGGTATTTGCGAAAATTCCATTTGGCGAATTTGCTGATGAGAAAAAGCAAAATGATCAAATTGAATTGGTTGCGGTGGCGGCGAAAAATCCGGAAAAATCCAGTGACGATAATAGTTTATTTTATGTCGAAGTGTCGCGCGAAATTTCGAAGGGGCAGGTTTTGACGGCTTTAAAAGATCAGGGGCTTGAAGCGAAAATTTTGAAATCGGTGAAGTTGCATCAGGTGGATGGGATGGTTTTTTATTTGATTGAAGTGGGTGGGTTTTGGCTTGAGGAAGATGAGGTGGTGAAGAATTTTTCGAAGTCGAAGGCGAAAGGGTATGTGAAGGTTTTGGGGCATTATGCGCGGGGGATTAAGAGGTAGTTTGAGTTCTTGAATAACCACCCCCAACCCCTCCTTGAAAAGTAGGGGGGTTGCTCGAAATCGAATTCAGACTAAAGCCCCTCCTTTTCAAGGAGGGGTTGGGGGTGGTTATTCGCGAGCTCAGATTTTTTTTTCACCACCCCAGTTGACAAAGAAGAAACCGCCTCCACAATGCCCGCCCTTCTCTTCGCAATCCCCTTTTAAAAAAGTCAGTTTTTTAGAAATTCTTCACGGGCAAATAGCTGTCAAAAGCCAATCCTGAAGAACCAATGGGAATCGCAATTCAAAACACATCTAGACATGTCAAAAAGACTAAATGCTAAGAAAAAAATTAGCAGAAAATTGGGCGGAAGCCTTTGGGGTCAAGCTAAAGATCCGTACCTAAAACGTAATTTTAAACCTGGTCAGCATGGTGCTGCATCTGGAAGAGGTCGCGTGAGTGACTACGGTACTCAACTTCGCGCTAAACAAAGACTAAAATTCTACTACGGCAACATTTCTGAAAGACAATTTTTCAACACTTTCACTTTGGCTTCAAAAGCTAAAGGTGACGTTTCTGAAAACTTCATCGGCATGCTTGAAAGCAGATTAGACGCTATCGTTTATCGCGCTAATTTTGTTCCTACAGTTTTTGCTGCTAGACAATTTGTGAACCACAAACACGTTACCGTAAACGGCAAAACCGTTAACATTCCTTCTTACAGATTGAAAGTTGGTGATGTTGTGCAAATTCGCGAAAAATCTCGCACTCTTGCAATCGTAATTGAAACAATGGCTAAAAACGAACGTGATGTTCCTGGATACCTACAATTGGATAAAGGTAATCACTCAATCAAAATGCTTGCTAAAGCAGCATTTGCTGAAGTTCCTTACGCTGTAGAAATGCAGCCACATTTGATTACAGAGTTTTACTCTCGTTAATCTTTGTGAAATAAGATTGGTGTTAAAAAAGGATCCTGAATTTTTTTCAGGACCCTTTTTTGTTGTTAGAAATTGACAATCGTGGATTGACTCTTTTGTATCAAATTTTTTCCAACTTCAAATTTATTTACTAGATATCATGCGCAAGTTTCGTAAATCTCCTCGCGCCTTCACTCTTGTCGAGCTCTCTGTAATAATCATCATAATCGGCATCTTCATTGCCGGAATCATCACCGCTGACGCTCTCATAAAAAAATTTCGTCTTCAATCTGCTCAAGCGTTAACAAAATCATCTCCCATCACTGGTATTACCGGCAATGCAATCTGGCTAGAAAGCAGTTTAGATACCAGCTTCTTAGATTCTGAAAGTAACAACTCTAACGCGATTAGCACTTGGAATGACCAAAGTGTAAATGTTAACAAATTTTCTATTTCTCAAGTAGGAAGCGGGCCGGTTTACTCCAATACAATCAATTACGTTCACGCAGTAAAATTTTCTGGCAGCACGGCAAATTATTTAAAAATTGCCGATGCCAGTTTTTTAAATAACACCGACTACACGATCGTTATTTTAGAAAAAAGACAGGCAGCAAATGCTGGATATTTTTTAAGCACCACAGATGTAAGCGACGCAGCTGACAATAAATTAGCTTTGGGATATGCCAGCGATGGCGTCATCTCGCACAGCCATAATTCTACGAATTACGCCATCACTCCAAAAGTTAGCGCTTACGCTGACTCAACTGATAAGCCGCGACTTTTCACCTTTGTGCAAGATTCAAGTGCAGGCAAAGAAACCTACATTAACGGTACGTTATCGGCTTCTGACGCAGCTAACACCTCGCAATTATCGGGC
>CAIRMX010000151.1 GCA_903879805.1 uncultured Alphaproteobacteria bacterium
GAAAAACTCGCCACCTGCCATCCTGACTTACAAAAATTATTTGGTGAGGTGATCAAGCATTACGACTGCGCCATCATTGAAGGACACAGATCTGACGAAGATCAGCTCAAAGCATTCAAAGCCGGCAAATCAAAAATTAAATCAGGCGGCAAGCACAATCAAAATCCATCACTCGCAGTTGATGTTGCGCCATGGCCAGTTGACTGGAATGACAAAAATAAATTTTACCATTTTGCAGGCAAAGTTCAGGGCATCGCGCAAATGCTGAACATAAAAATCCGCTGGGGCGGAGATTGGGACTGCGACAACGATCTCAAAGATCAAAACTTTTACGACTTACCACATTTTGAATTAGTAACCGATTAACTATGGCTTGCAAATTTTTAGAAGATTTTAACGGCAATAAATCATCAAAGAGACTTGCTGGAGCTTTTTGTTTAGTCATCGGCTCTTTGATGAAATTTATCCTGTTTCTTTATGGCTTACGCCATGTCACAGCAACACCTTTTGATCGTCTTGATGGATGCGCAGATAGCTTGATTTATGTCGGCGCAGCTTTGATTGGGTCAGGCTTACTCGAACTTTTAAGGCAAAGCAAAAAATGATCCCAAACTTACTGACAAGATTAGCGGCAATCGCTGGCGCAATAATCACCATTTTTACATTGGGCAATTTTTACGGCAAAAAATCCCAAAAAACCAAACAGCTCGAAGAAGATTTTACTGATGCGACTGAATCAAAAAAACGCCAAGAAAATCGCCGCAATGACGATATTTCTGCTGTTAAACGCAGGATGCAAAAATACATCCGCAAATAGCTTCTGTTTGTGGGCAAAACCGATAACTGTCAGTCAAGAAGAATACGAGCAAATGAGCGAAGAAACCCTCCGCCAAATCGACAATTTTAATCAGGAATTTAAGGAACATTGCGCTAAGTAAAGATTCTCAATCATTCCACTTGATAAGTGTTTAAAGCGAAGCGTTCATTGGTTTCACGACACTTTACCAATTTTAAAAAAGTTTATGAACCGATTAATTTACAAAGGATTTATTGAGGACGTCAGAAATGAAAAATGCAGCGATCAGGAAATTGAGAAACTGATTGATGTTTTTGAAGAAGCTGTGAACTCAATGGCAGCAACTTCTGCCAAAAAATCATTTTATGATTTGAAAGATTTTAAAGAAATTGGACGTGCTGGCGTTAATTTCTTTACCCTTACTCTTGAGCGTGAGCAAGTTAAAAATTACGAGAAATACACTGGGTATTTCGTGTGTGATAAGAAAAATCTGAAGGTTGTTGCAACGCGCGGCGAGTTCAGAGTTGTAATGGTAAAATGAAATTATTTTTTGCTGTATCTAGCGCCTTTTTTAATTAAGAATTTTACTATTTCTTGAGGATATTTTTTGTCGTTAAAACTTTTGATAAGATCAAGTGGCGTCAGATTATCGCTGTTGCTCCAATTTAAATCCGCACCTTTTTCCACCAATAATTTTATGGCCACAAAATTTTTCCATCTTATAGCATAAAAAATAGCAGTTTCATTTTTGTAACCAGGATAGTCCACTTTTGCCCCCGCATCTAATAAGAATTTTACCATCTCATTATTGTCTTTATCGATAACGGCGCTATTAAGCGGCGTATTTTTTGCCTTATTGCTTCTCGCATCAATCACAGCTCCATTCTCAATAAGAAGTTTTGCTATCGCTAAATTTTTTGAAGAAACCGCCTCAAAAACTGGACCACAATTACTTACATCCGGGTTGTTAACATCGGCACCATTTTTGATCAAAATTTTTGTCATTTCCAAACCGTCATCAAATGACACTCTTTTTGGAGATACTCTCGCAACAAAATGCAAAGGCGTTATATTGATATGATTTCCTCTATTAACATCTGCGCCATTATCCACTAGCACCTTCACAAAATTAACATTCCCATTCCAAATTGCGCGAAAAAGCGGTGATTCCCCGTCCTTATTTTCGTTAACATTTGCACCACTTTTTATGACATTCCTCAATAGCTCGCCATCACCTTTTTCAACAGCATTAAAAACTGCAAAGTTCGAATAGTTTTTTGTTATTTTGACATTCTTTGAGCATCCACAGAATAAAGAGATTAGCAATATGGCGGCAATTATTTTATGCATCGTGATTTGCAGTTTAATTAATAACTAATTTCCTAACCCTTTGCCTAAAAATACTATCAAACTTTTCTAAAGTATTTTTGATCCATTCTTGTTGTGCAGGTCTGCTTTTTTCATCAGAAATGTTGCCGCTCTTAAATAGCGCAATTTTTGACTGAGTCTTTTCTGGATTTTCCTTCCATTCTAAAACACATCCCATCTCCCTCTCAATTACTTCCTTATCCTTCAAAAGAAGGTGATAAAAAGCCTTTGGCTCATCTTTATCAGTAATCACAAGTTCAACACCAATTTTATTTTCACGAGTGTTAAGAAGCGTGTTTAAATGAAAGCCGCTGCGACCAATTGTAAAAGTTAACCAATGCTGTGGTCTTGGTTCTTGCGGACGAACCTTTGATTTTACCTCTTCAAGATAATCAACCAACCCCAACCAATAGCGATATTGCAATTTTTTGGTTTCAGAAGTGGTTTGATTTTCAATTTCTTTTGCTGCATCAGAAACTGTTTTACTCCAGTTATTTGGCTTAGAAATTACGTTGAATTTTGGCGCAGCAGCAGAATTACCAATTTTCCACAACTCAACTTCTAAACCAAAAAAACGGAATTTTTTGTCGGTGATTTCGTTTAACCAATCAAGTGCGGCACGATGTTCTTCAGTAAACTTTGCTGCAACCCAAACAATCGTCACTGACTGCAATCCAGCAGCATAAGTTAAAAGCTGACCAAGATGTTTGTGATCAGTTCTTTCGATTTGGTTTTCGATTAAAACCAAACTGTCATCTTCGATATTTTTGCACAAAATATCTGCTCTAAACGGACCAACATCTTTTTCTTGAGCTTCAAGTTCCAGCTCAATTCCAATCGCATTTCCTAGCAGCTCCAAATTTCCTTCCTTAGCCAACCAAGGCGTAAAGCCTTGATCCTCAGTTTTCCAGATTTCCCGCAGCTCTACTTTTTCTAGTTTTCCCAACATTGTCTTTTTTGCGTTTTAAGGTTTTTTGACTTCCGATTTAACAAAAATCTCTCGAAGTTCGTTTTTTACAAGAAATTCCTTACAAAAGCTGCATTGGTGAGGTCTCATTTCCCATTCTTGCACTACATTTAGGTCAACTCTCTTAGTTTTTGTTGAAAACAACTTCTCTGGCTTTACGGTGCATACAGATATCTCAAACACCATTTTCCTAAAATCCACCAACCATAAATTTTTCATCACAAAATTTTATCCTATTTATGACCTCTCTTAGCCTAAGGCTTTTTTACAACGGTACCTCGTCTCAGAAAATTTTAAAACTTTCTAAGAGTTTTTTAGTTCACTTCGCACTCATCTCTTTAATATTTGAGCAGCTTCTTTTTGTTGCCTCGGCCTCAGCTCAAGCGCTTCCGATTAATCCTGATGGTACAACTAATACTCAAGTTACTCAAACCGCTTCTGGTGTTGATCAGGTTAATATTGCTGCACCGAATGCCAACGGTTTGAGTCATAATAAGTTTACTGATTACAACGTTAACACGGGTGGCCAGATCATTAATAACTTTTCTGGTCGCGATGGAGTTGCATCGGGAAGCGCTGCCGGATCTAACGCAGTCACTCAAACTCAAATTGGTGGCTTAGTTACGGTAAACCCAAATTTTTCTGACGGTGTAAGTGCTAAAGTAATTTTGAATGAAGTGACATCCGGCAATAACACGCAGCTACTTGGCTACACTGAAATCGCTGGCAGCAAGGCAGATTTAATTATTGCAAATCCTAACGGGATCAGCTGCCGAGGCTGTGGTTTCTTGAGTACATCGCATTTAACTTTTGTTGCCGGCAGCAGCAATTTTGATTCAAGTGGCAATCTTGGGTTTAATTTAAAAGAACAAACCAATCCTAATCTCTTAGTTCCGTTAATCACGGTTGATGGGCTTGGGCTTGATATTACCAACACCACCTCAACTGACATTATTGCCTCTTCAATCAAACTTCTCGCCAATGTTTACGGCTCAGATAACACCACCCTCACCGTAAAATCTGGCGAAGGGCGTTACGATTACCAAACCAAAGAAATTGCCAATTCTACCACCTCACTTGCGTCCGGCACCACTCCACTTTTTGCCATTGATGCTTCAAGCCTAGCTAAAATCCAATCAGGCAGAATCTTCATCGTCGCCACTAAAGAAGGTGTTGGCGTAAATATGGCTAGCGAGGTTTTGGCTAGCAACGAAGTAAACATTGATGCCAATGGCGATGTTTATTACGCCAATATTTCTGCCGGAAATAAAGTGAGCATCACCTCAACAAAAAACATTTCATCGCTTGATTCTAATTCGATCATCTCGGCGCCAAATTTAACCCTAAAATCAGGCGCTGAGTTTAAAAACTTAGGCAACCTTTCCGCTTACAATTTAGATATTTTAAATAGCGGCACACTCACCAATTCTGGGCAAATTGAGGCACTAGCACTAAACCTTTCAAACATTACAAACATCAACAACTTCGGATCTTTCTACGGAGAAAATTCTCTAAACATCAGTGGCACAAACCTCACCAACAATTTTGGCGCTTCGATATTTTCACCACAAAGCTACTCAATTGCCCTCACTGGGCTTTTAACAAATTCGGCAATTATTTCTTCGGGAAATGATTTAACAATTTCCTCAAATCAAATTACCAACAATTCCAACTCGGAAATTTCGGCACAAAATGATTTAAGTTTTGTGGTTGCAGATTCACTTACAAATTCGGGAAATCTAATCGCAAGTAATGCTCTAAACGTCACTGCAAACTCTTTAACCAATAATAAACTCATTCAATCAGGAGGTTTAACCACTTTTAACTTAGCCACTCTTACAAACTCAGAAAATTCTTTAATTTACTCGGACGACAATTTTGATCTAGAGCTCAGCTATTTGCTTACAAACTTAGGAGAAATCTCTGCCACAAAAAAACTTACAATTACTGGCGCAGCTTCACTTACCAACTCTAACCAAATTTCCGCCTCTGGCCTTTTAAGTATTACTGGGCGTGACTTAACCAATAATTCTGGCGCTGTAATTTCTTCAACTTCTGACGAAATAAAAATTATTCTAAGCGCAAATCTGCAAAATTACGGTGAGCTAAATGCCAAAAAAGATTTAACCATTAATGCCAAAAACCTGAGCAACTCAGGCAATATTTTGGCCACAGAAAATCTTAACCTCACAATTGATGAATTGCTAACCAACAGCACCACAGCAAACTTGCAGAGCACCAAAGACTTAGACTTAAAAGCCACAACTCTTGAAAATGCTGGTTCAATTAAAGCCTTCGCTAAAAGCACCATTAACACTGCCGAACTGACCAACCAAATTGCCGCCGTTATTTATTCTGCCAATGACGCTTCAGAAATTAAAGCAAGCGACTCGCTAACCAATCACGGCAATATCTTATCTTCAAAAAATCTACTTCTTAGCGGCAATCAAATTAAAAATGACGGCGAAGTTTCTGTTGGTGGTGATCTAAGCTTTACCCTACTTAGCACCTTTATCGACGCTAGTTTAGAAAATAAAGGCAGCCTTAAATCACTTTCTAAAATTGACATCAACAATAGTTCAAAAAACTTCACTTCAGCGGTTAATAATTCCTCAGAAATTTTAAGCGGCACCAGTTTAAGCGTCACCACAACTACTTTAGAAAACTCAAGCAAACTACAATCAAGCGGCACCTTAACTTTAACTTTGAAAGATCTGACAAATTATTCAGACATTAAATCGAGCAATCTCTTAACCATCAAAGCTTCGGGTGATGTTACTAACGAGGCTCTAATACAATCTGCCGCCGGATTAACCATTGAAGCAAGTAGCTTCAACAACGCCTTGGCATCGTCTTTGGTTTTGGCAAATCAGGATTTAAGCATCAGCGCTGCAAGCGTGAAGAATAAAAACACCAAACCAATAAACGGCATTATTTCTGCAGGCTTGGTTTCTGTTGACGGCGAATTAAGCATTAAAGCTGACGAGCTAAATAACGAGTCAGGCATTATCACCGGCAAAACCACCAAATTAGCGGCCTTGAATAATCCCAAACTTAACTTCATTAGCACCTCAGGAAGCCTTTTTGCAAGCGGCTCAATTGATGTGAACATGGGAGATGAAGATTACAAAAACGAAGGTGAAGTCACAGCAAAAAACGTTAACGTCACCGCCAATAATATTTTTAATTACGGCAGTCTTGTTGCTAGCGAATTCATCACATTTAACGCTAATGGAATAAATGGCGGCGGCAGCATTTTTAACGGCTACGACGCCACCACGCCAGACAGTGCAAATCTTAACAAAAACATTCTGCTTGCGGCTGGCACCTACATTGATTTTACTGCCAAAAACAACATTGAAAATTACGGCACAATTTCTTCAGCAACCAAACTCAACCTTACTGCAACCAATGGCAGCGTTAACAACTACAACAACGCCAAAGTTACTGGCGGAAATGACGCCGCCACAATTACCGCGCTAAACGGCGGCTTTTATAATTTAAGCGCATCCTCACTTTTTACCTCAAACAATAACGCAACTTTTAACGTTAAAGATTTAAGCAATTCTGGCGAAATTTCTGTGGCTAATAATTTAACCACCAACATCACCAATAATTTAAACAACAACACTTCTGCCCTTATTTGGACCAGCGGCGACGCCACTTTTAACGTCGATAACATTTTTTCAAACAACCAAGCCGCAATCAATATTGGAAACAACTTGGTAATTCAAAACCGCTCAAGCGCCAAAAATAACAAAGTTGAAAATAAGGCTGGCGGCGAAATTGAAGCTTTGGGAACTTTCACAATTCGCACCAAAGAATTGCTAAACGAAAAAGGCGCAGGAGATTTAACTGTTTTTGATCGCACAGAATTTGAGTTTATTCACAAAGACACTAACAATACCGCTGATCCATCAGATGATACAGTTCATACCAACCATGATTCTGGTGGCCCATTCTTTTACAAACCCGGTTATCACTCAGGCTTAAATCTTAGCAGCGGCCGCTTCAATGATGGTTACCAAATTTTAATTGGTGGATTGACTTGGTGGGATCACCGTGCCGGGATTGACCGCACCATCTATTTAAACAAAGAAAACACGAGCTTGGTTAGGTCAAACCTAACCTCCAAGGGCAATATGTTTATTTACGCTGACAAAATCACCAACGACTACAGCAACATTCAAAGCGGCGGCAATTTGCTAATGGAAGGCTCAAGTCTCGACAACAAAACCAGTCAAATAATCAGTAGAGTAAAATATCACTGCCACGACGGCAGTGAGTGGTGTGACATTCAAAATGCAGGCGCTGATTTTGACAGAAGTGGTAATTTCGAATTCAACAAAGTTACAGGCAGCATCAACTCTTACATCAAAGCCGGCGGATCTTTCACCGGCAGTTTCACCGCCAAAATCGACAATGATGCAATCAAACAAAACGCCAGCGTTTCTGCGCCAGACTTTGCCGCCCACTCAACCAACTTTAACAAAATCGACGCCTACACATTAGGCGAAACTGGCGTCATCAACCTAGACCTATCAAGCATCACCGCCGCAATAAACTCTAAAAACTCATCCAAAAATTTATCTGAAGTAAAAATTTCAGAAGCAGATTCAAACCCATCTGATTCTGACACAATTTTTTCTGGCACCTACAAAATCAACCTCGACCACGCTTCAACCAAACCTTTAATTGAAAGCAGAAGCCAGTTCACCGACGTTTCAAAATTCTTCGGCAGCAAATATTATTTTGACCAACTCGGTCTTGACGGCGCCGCTCTTTTATCTGACATCGACCGCCAAAGCCGCGATCCATCCCAAAACTCTCGCATGCTTGGTGACGCCTTTGCCGAATCACAATTAATCATCAAACAACTGCGCACCCTAACCAACGACTCACTGCTTCTTTCTAAAAACATCACCAACACAGACGAGCAAATCAAAGAACTTCTAGACAACTCAATTGCCGAAATCGCCCGCCTTGGTTTAAACGCAACCGACATTGCAACTAAAGGCCTAACAAAAGACCAAGCCAACTCTTTAACCAAAGACATCGTCACCTTCGAAACCACCAAGGTAAACGGCATTAGCGTGCTAGCACCAAAAATTTATCTAAGCCTTGCCACCAGAAACCGCCTGCTTGGCGATGAAGGCGCTTTGGCTAAAAACTCGGTAATTTTTGCCAAAGAAGACCTCACAATAAATTCTCCAACCGCTACTCTAACCAATAACGGCACTATTAGCAGTGGAGGAAATTTAATTTTAAATGTTGCCAATTTTAACAGCGCTCCGCAAATAGTTGCATCTCCCGCACTCGTTTCTCCAACAGCTACAGCTTTGCGTTCATCAAAATTCGCAAGCCTAGGCAGCAATCAAGCCTCTGGGCAAACCTCTAACTCGAACACTCTTTCTGCCCCAACCTACCAAACAGATTACAACACCAACGCCGCAATTAAGTCTGGCGGTAATTTAGTAATTTCTGCAAACGATAGCCTCGCTCTAAAAAACACCTCTCTCAATTCAGGCGGGTTAATCTCTTTAAGTGCGGCAAGAGACATTACCCTTGCCAACAACCAAGATTTCAGCCTTGCACAAACTTCACTAAATCAACTTTTGGCCAAGTCTTTGCCAGTAGCTGAAACAAACGCAGGTAGTCCAACCTTTAGCATCAGCTCTAGCGCAATCAAAGACGAAGCGGCGGCTGCCAGAAGCCTAGCAATTTTTAACGCTGCTTCCGACATTGAAATTATTTCGGGTGGTTCAATCAAAGTTGCCAACAACTATTCCAACACGTCAGGCAGCATCTTCATGACTGCGGCCAACGACATCACAAACACCAACTACACAATCAAAGCAAGCGACAACGTGGTGATGAATGCTACCAATATTAAGAATAGCTACGATGCTAAAAGACATAGCTCAAATTATGGCTCACCTATTAATGATTGGACAAATGAAGCTAAAATTGAGTCTAGTGGCAGTATTGCTCTCAACGCAACTGGCAACATCTCATTACAAAACTCTATTTTAGACTCAAAAAATAAAATCAGTTTAAATGGTGCAGACATTAACATTTTTAACGACCCAATTAAATCAGTCATTACTGCCGCCACTTCAACCAAATCTGATATATTATTTACAACATCATCAATTAAAGACGACGCCGAATCGACCAGATCAGCAATAACCTTCAATGCTATATCTGACATCGAGCTAAACTCAACTGGCTCCATCAACATTGCCAACAACTATCTCAACACCAGCGGAAGTATCTTTATGACTGCCGCAAGCGATATCAACAATTCCAATTACACGATCAAAGCCGCCGACAATGTAGTGATGAGTGCCACCAACATTAACAACATCCACAAAGATACTGGCTACACAACTGCCTCTGGTGCCACCACCAACGAAACTAGAATCGAAGCTGGAAGCATGGTTTCACTTAATGCCACAAATGACATCAATAATATCGGCGCCACCATCAAAGCCGGAGATCTGCTTTATTTAACCGCGGGAAATGACATCAACAACCAAGCTCTCGTTAACTACAAAATAAACGGAAGCTCTACCAATGCAGACGGATCAACAATTACTGAAACTCAAGCTCTAGCCTCTGATGCTAGAAACATCAGCTCAACTTTGGTGGGTCAAGGAAACCTAACCGCAGGTGGAAATTTAGTTCTGGTTGCCGGCAACGATATCAACAACAAAGGAAGCAACATCACAGCAACCGGAAGCTCTTATCTTGAGGCGACGACTGGTGACATTAATGTAACTACAGCTGCACTTCGCGATAAAACTTTTGCTGAAGGCGGAGGTAAAAAGAAGCATTGGGTTAGGGTCACTGACAACACCACTAACATCGAATCAAGTGTTTCAAGTGGCGGAACTTTGGACTTAGCTTCACTGGCAAGTGACATAAACATCAAAGGAAGCTCTCTTACATCAGCAGATAATCTAACTCTAACGGCGAAGAATGATGTGAATATCACTTCTGCTCAAGACTCAACTTACAGCTATTCAGCTGGCAGAACTGGAAAAGGGAAATCTTATTTGAACAGGTCGGAGTCAACCACTCAGATTGGCAGCGATCTAACTACTACAAATAACGGCGATATTTCGATTACTTCAGGATATCTCAACAGTGACACAATTGGCGCAACAGGCTCAAAAGGTTCAATTAGTTTAATCGCTAGCAACCTAACAACAAAAGACACTGACAACAATTCTTTGAACAACAGTGGCAGTGGAGATATCAACTTAACTGCCAAAGAAGATATCAACATCTCCTCCGCATTAGACTACAAGCACACTGAAGTACTAAGCGGAAAGAAAACCACTTGGATCAAAAAATCTCATGGAGAGGAAGATATAACTCTGACTAATGTTTCGAGTAATATCTCTGCATCAGGCGATGCGGCAACTGGAAGCAATGCTGGAGATATAAACCTTAACTCGGGAAATAACACAACGATCACTGCATCAAATTTAGCAGGAGAGAATGGGAATATCATCGTTGGTAAATATGTTGATCCAACTGACTCCACCACAATTACTTACAATCCTAATGCACTTCTAACTATTAAGTCTGGTCAGGATTATCACAGGCACGTGACTACAGATATGAAGATTAAAAAGGATGCGGGAGCTGTAGTTGTGGGAGCAGTAGCGGCGGTAGCTGTAGCTTACTTTACAGCTGGTCTTGGAGTTGGATTAATTGGTGCAGCAGGTGGTGGAGCGATGATTGGAGGGCAGTCTGAAAGAGGCAGAACAATGGTCAATATCACCAACGAGACAACTCAAAAAATGTCGACACTAACGTTTAATAGTGATCTCAGTACTCAGTCAGGATCTGATACAACAATTACCGCGTCAAAACTAAGCGCTGACAATGCGACGATTCTTACCGGAAAATTTAGAGATAGTTTGGGAGCTGATACTATTACTGACTCAAGCGCAAAACTAAATGTTAACTCAGCATTCAATACTTACGACAATACTACAACGATTCATCAGGTGAAGCCGAATTATGTTGGGGTGGCAGTGGTTGCGGCTGCTTCGCAACTTGCATCACAAGCATTAGCTAACATGGTTAGTCCGGTTAATCAATTTGGCATGATTGGACCGCAAATCCCCACAATCATAATGCCTCAACTTATTGTTGGTGGCGCATCCTTGACTACAGCTGCCGCAGCTAAAATCGGAGGTGATGTAGCTTCTAACTCTCTCGGGTTAATCGATCCTCTTTTTAACCTAAGATCCAAAGACACCTACTCTACCAAATCCTCAACAGAAATAAAAACTGACTTAAATTTTAACAACCTAATTACCGAGTAGTAATGAATTTTTTAGAGAAATACTTCCTAATTTTCTTGTCTGTAATCTACCTTCAATCCTGCTCCACACTTGAAAGAAAGCTGATATCGACAGATGAGATTAATAAAAAAACACTACTGGTTTTTGTTTTATCGAATGGAGAAGAATTATCTGGAGCTCAAAAAAATTTCTTTAAAGGATCAAGCTTTGAATCGGCTAATATCAATTGGAATTCGACGAATTATTCAAAAAATACTCTTAGCAAAAGCTTAGAGGGCATTTTTAGTAAAGTTGAATACGTCGATACATCAGGGTCACTGGATAAATCTTTTTCTTTTCAAGAATTTATATCTAACTCCAGCAAAGTTTCACAAAAAGACTTCGACTACTATCTATTCCTAGTCCCACAAACTCCAAATCTTAAGAAACATACCTCGGGTGATTTTTTTGGCAATTGTAGCAATGTTTACTGCCTTCCTTTAGCTCTTATTTATATAACTGGGGATCTGTCTTATAAGGGTCTAAATAAATTCCTTAATATCTTTACCGATGAAAGAGCAAAATCTTTCGCGGAAGATGGCAAAAAAAAGCTACAGTTTAAGATTGTCAGCCAATCACATAATGATGAATATTATACAAGCTGCTTTACTGGACTTGATCTGATTTTGGTTAAAAGAAATGAAAAAAAATTTGCCGCTTATGCAAAGATGAATTACGACTCAGCAATCGAATCTAATTTAAATAAAGAGCAATTCACATCTTTCGACAACTTTTCTGATCAGCAGAAAAATGATATTAGAAGCTCCTGCCTAAATGCGATTTCTTACTCAATAAATCGCGGCCTGTACGATATGAAAATTATCAAATAATGAAAAAATGCTTAAGAAACTTACCTTGGCTTTACTTCTAATAATTCAATCATGCTCCTCTGGATATAACAAAAATCGTGATTTCCGATTGGATGTGAAACCTTTTGATAAAGGTGATTCCATTACAATAACTAAGATAAGCGCTACCTACGAATCATATAAAAATGAAGCATTTGATACTGAATTTACTGAAATGAATTGGTGCAAAGATGAGGTCGCAAAAAAATGTTCCGATGTTTTTTATTTGAACCCCTATTCTCGAAAAAAATTCCACAGCCAATATAGTTTTTACTCTACAAAACCTGGGTTTTATTATCTTGATGAGATTAAAGAATTTAATAACCATCCAGAACGATGGTTATTGCTACCAATTGCTGCTTTTATGGGCGGTGGATCCGCTGCTGGCATACAGCCAAACTTTAACAACTCCATCTCGGGCTGGAATACAAAACTAAACTCTTCGAACTTCGTTTCATTTGAAGCTAAGCCTGATGAAATCGTATATATTGGCGACCTATATTTCACTTTTACAAAACAAAAATATTGGATCCGTGGCAAAATCAACTTAAAAATAGAAGATCACTATGATGGGGCAGTCGCCTATTTCCGAGCGAAATATCCTGAATATAAAAATCGTCCAGTAATAAAACGCCTAGCTCAACCGGGCGTCTTATTGGATAATTTTGATGCAGGAATCTTTTGGTAAGTTGATTTTTTTTTCAAAAAAAGTGCGTTTTATTTTTTATCCCAAATAATAGGTCTAGGCTAGTTTTAGTCCAAAACTCAGAATCAAATCCCTCTTTTAATAAAACTTATTTTCCCATGACAAGCAACCTCATCAAATCTTCTAAGTTCATATTGTTTGGAGCATTATTTCTAATCACGTCCTGCACCAATACTAAGGGGTGGATTTATAAGGCTAATGATTACAGCAAGAACGATTACTCGCAGTCCATAAATTTAAAGAACAAGACCGTTGTCATTTTACCATTTTCTGACAAAAGATCTAATGAGAATTCTGACGCGGTAATGCTGTATATGCTGCCACTAGCTCCTTACGGTTATCAAAATCTTTCTTCTCCCGAAACTACAGCTAGACACATTAATTCTGGTCTATGGGTCAATTTTAACCCAAAAGAAGATTTTGCTAAAGCTATGGCCGAAGAGCTTAACGCCTCTCGTGTTTTTAAAGAAGCGATTTTCTCAAGCTCAATTAGAGATTCGGAATACTATGTCAGCGGCGAAATACTTTCTATGCAGTATAAGGGCAAATTATTTTCTTACGGGCTAAGTGTTTATGGACCAATTTTATGGGTATTTGGACTTCCAGCAACTCATGTAGCTAATGATCTGGAAATTAAGTTAAGCCTGATCGACTCCAAAACTAAGAAAGAAATTTTTACTAAAACTTACACAGCTGATCATTATAAAAAATTGGGTTGGGCATACAGCCTTCCAAATGATTTTTATTACCCAGAAATGCTTAGAGCTCTGTATAAGAATTTCACAGATGACATTCAGAGCAACAAATAGCTCATTCAGCTTCCTAAGGCCTGTTCACAATCATTTGTGGGCAGGCTTTTTGATTTTTACAAAA
>CAIRMX010000152.1 GCA_903879805.1 uncultured Alphaproteobacteria bacterium
AGACTTTGGAAGAACTGCGAGAGAAAGCTCTCCACCTCTCTCGCAATGATTGAATTGGCGTTTGTGAGGTTGTTGCTTGTTCGGTAAGAAAGACTTAGGACGGGTTCTAAGGAAGTGCTGAAGAAAATTATCTTGATAGGTCCCTGAGCAAAGGACGAAGTCCGTCGAAAGAAGGGCCGGAACTTCGAGTTTCAGGCCCTTCGACGACGCTCGCGCTTTGCTCAGGGACCTATTAATACTTTTTTAATACTTCA
Organism: uncultured Alphaproteobacteria bacterium; assembly: GCA_903879805.1. GTDB lineage: Bacteria > Pseudomonadota > Alphaproteobacteria > Rickettsiales > UBA1997 > UBA2645. Next base: position 255 of record CAIRMX010000152.1, read on the forward strand.
AAAACTTATCCACTGGCTTTTCAATGCTGTCAAAGCGGCCGTTGCCAACGCGCAGCACCGCTAAATTTCTTTGCACTAAACCATTCGGTAAAAATCTGAAAGTTCCGTCAATGCCACTAAAGCCATTAATTGGCGGATTTGCTGGATTGGTGAAATCATTAATTGTCGGAACTTCACCTTTCTGGCGATCAACCAATTTTGAAATTGCCGCAACTAAATCGTAAGTGATTGAAGAAATTCTCGGCGGAAATTTGCTGTAAGTTTGGTAATAATTTTTTTCGAAAGCGCGAAATTTTTCGCTTTCAGGGGCCGCAAACCAACCACCAAGCAAGTTGTAATCAGAAAGGGTTGAAGAGTCGTCCCATTGGTTGGTGCCGATGATTTGAAAATCTCTCTCGTCTTTATTTTGCGCCTTAATCGCTGCGACAATTTTTGACAAAATTTTGCCCGATTCTGGAATCATGATTACTTGCGAATAAGTGCGATCCGATTCGCTGGTGGCAGTTTTTTTCGATTTTTTTGAGTGAGGCGCAACCACAAAAGCATTAACCACGTGGTCGGCAATGCGGTCGATATCTTTCTCGTTTGATTCGTAAAATTCAGCAGTGACGAAAGTTCCGTCGCGACCTTTAACAATTTTTTTGAACATTGCAGTCACGGTGTTGCCGTATTGGCTGTTGGGCGCGACGATTGAAAAACTGAATTTTCCCTGTGCCAAAGAATAGCCAACAATCTTGTCAATTTGCGCTTCCAACAACATTCCGGCGAGAAAAATTCCGCCTTCATTAGTGGTTTTGCCCATTAGCAATTGGTTGTTGGAAAGCGAAATTACGGTGATTTTATTTTTCTTAGCCGAGCTTTCGATTGTCTCAATTGATTGGCTAAAAACCGGTCCGATGACAATTTTAATATTACGTTCAACAACTTCTGCGAAGGCTTTTTGGGCTTCTTGTGCAGTCTCTTTCGAGTCGATTAAAATCAGCTCAACATTGTGATTTAAATCATTTTCAAAAAGTGACATTGAGGCAGCGTTGAAAAGGCTCCAGCCCAAATCTTTATTCTTGCCACTGAAGGGTAAGAACAGCGCAACTTGCACCTTTTTTTGCACTGCTTTTTGGGTGTTTAATTCGCGCGATTCAAATTGTTGGTGAGTTTCGGGAATGGATGAATTTTCTTGAGATTTTTGTGACGGCTTTTCTCTAAAAATTTGCGCTATTCCAGCCTTGTTAGATAAGGGTTGACAGCTGGCGAGCACTAGCATTAAAAACAGCGAAAATATTTTCATAAAAAAGGACGAAAAAAATTAAACTAAGCAAAGCTCAATCATGCAGGATTACCTTACAAAAACTCAAGAAATAAAACTGGAAAATGCGCTCTACGTCGTGGCCACTCCGATTGGCAATTTGGGCGACATTACAATGCGGGCGCTGCAAGTTTTAAATGAAGTTGATGTGGTGGTTTGCGAAGACACGCGCATTTCGGCAAAACTTTTTGCCGCTTACAAAATCAAAGAAAAAAAACTCTTCACCTACAACGACCATTGCGACGAGAAAGTTCGCAAAAAAATTCTCGAATGTTTGGTTAGTGGCAAATCGGTGGCTTTGTTGTCGGATGCCGGAACGCCGCTAATTTCTGATCCTGGTTACAAATTAATTAATTTTTTGCGCGAGTTTAATCAGAAAATTATTCCACTTCCCGGTGCTTCTTCGGTGACGGCAGCGCTTTGTGCGTCGGGCCTTGCTTGTGACAATTTCTTGTTTGTTGGTTTTTTGCCAACCTCAAAAGTTCAAAAAGAAAAACTGCTCAAATCTTTGCCGAAGAATTTTACTTTCGTGGTTTTTGAATCGGCAAACCGCGTGGTTGAAAGCCTTGAGATGATTTTTGAAACTTTAGGAAACCGCAATGTCTGCGCCGCGCGCGAACTGACCAAAATGCACGAAGAAATTGTTACTTGCGAATTAAGCAAATTAATAAAATTCTTTGCTGACGAGCCGCAGAAGCTACGTGGAGAGTTTGTGATCGTGGTTGAAAAAGCCGATAAAAATGAAAAATCTTTTAGCGAAGAAGAGTTAAAAAAAGAAATTTCTAAGGCGATTGCAGCGGGGCAAAGTTTGAAAGATTTGTCGCAAAATTTGGCTGAAATTTACGACACAGGTAAAAAAGAAATTTATAAATTAGCGCTAGAGATTAGCGGGAAGTAACAGAATTTTTAATTTTAAAAGATTTAGAAAATGAAAGGTAACAAAGGGAGTCCAAAACTACCTAAAAACGCAGCGGTAGATGCTCTTAATAACGCGTCTAACAGAGTGAGTCCGAATGCTTTGAATGCTGATAGAGTAAAAAAAGCGCTAAAAAGAAGTGAGGATAGTGGGGATAATCAAGAAAAACTAGGGAGTGTAGAAGGTGCCAGTAAACTGCCTTTAAATAGTCTTTCGACTACTGGGCAACCGGAAAAGCGTAAATCTATACAAAGAGCTCAAAGCTTTTCAGCTTTTTTTCCTGACTCTGTAAATCTTTCTCAAGGATCTGCAGCTCATGTTTCCGATGAGGAATCAACTCCGTCCGAACTCCCACTCCCGCCGTCTTATAATGCCACTGCGTCTGCTGGAGGAGGGTCCGTTAGCGGACATACACAAGCTAGATTGCCGACGTCTGAATCATTAGGCGATGTAAGTCGTGCTAGCCCAGTGTCTTCAGAAGGTTCCTCGACTGAAAAAGAGTCGGGTTTTAAGAAAAAGATGCGAGAAGTAGTACAAGCTCAAAGATTGGCAGCTTTTATTGATCGTTCACGCAATGGTTTCGATGAGGAATCAACTATGCCCCCAACACCGCCTACTGAAGGAAAAAATAGCAGATCTGCAAGAATTACTAGATCGCCGATTACAGGGCAAACCGCAAGTCCTCAAGACAATAACGAACAGGTAGAGAAAATTATCACTCAATTGGGCTCAGAGGTATTTGAGAAATTGAGACCATTGCACGGTATTGTTGGGGCTCAGAACGCAGATGCACCAATTGAGATTGATTCACCTATCGATCTTGTTGAGGCGGAAGGAATTCTAGAAAGCTGCAAAAAAGGGGCCTCGTTTGATCGCCTCTCTAAAGCGATTCATAAAGTTAAATGGGTTAATTATACTTTCGAAAAATATGAATCACCTTCAAAGAGAGTCCGTCCAGAATTATCAGCTCCGAGGACGCCTGTTTTAGAAGAGGAATTCAGAGACAAGTCAGTGAGAGCCGAAACTAGAGCCAAATCGAGAGTCGAATTGCAGAATAAGATTTTAGAGCAAGAACTTAGTCCAAAGCAGTATGTATCTCTAGGATCAGCTGAGCTTGTAGAGATCATAAGATTGCAAAAAGCTGTCATCACAAGAAAGTCAGAAGCGTGTGGCGAGAAAAATCCCAAAAATCGTGAAACGATTGCTCAAGCCATTGAGGATTTAACCTATCCAGCCATGGTACAAAAGGCGCGAGAAGAAGCTTTAAGAAAGAAAGAAGAAGCTGCTGCTAGATTGAGAATGATTCAAGAATGGCGCGAAAAATTAACAAGCATTGGGCAAGAAGAGGTTGATAAAATTAGATCGATAATACCACGCGCTGTTGTTGGAGCCATCAGAGCATTTGATACGGTAGCAAATGGTTACGAGGATGCTCCACAAAAGCTTAGGGAATCAAATAGAGGGGTTGTTGATTTTTTCTTCAGAGCCCTAGGGGGAAAAAAATTACCCGTGACGTTTGATCTGATGCGAGATTTAAGAGATGCAATGCCGGCTAACTTGCAAAGCCTATTTCATACTTTTGTTACTGCCCAATGTTTAGAATTGAGACTCGACCCAGACTCTAGATTTAAAGGGAGCTATGAAGATGTGAGTAAAATTGAGAATCTTATAGTTCCATCTGAGATTGGTTCGTTAGATGCGGTAAATCCGGATAAAAAACCAAGCTCATCCAGACTAAGCTCGCTCAGACCAACCTCGCAGAAATCAGCTTCATCTCAAACTGTTGATATTACAGTCTTTCAAGGCGAAAGAGAAAGAGCTTTTGCGAACACGAGTGTTAGAACTAAAACACTACCCCCTCGATATACGATTGAAGATGCTACGTATATACAAAAGCTTGCTCCTGCAATTGACGCAATTGCTTTAGTGTTTCTGCAAAAAGAGTTAGAAGATCTTCAGAAAAAAGAGAGAGAAAGAGCTAGGGCCGAGAAGGAAAGACTTTTGCTGGAGAAAAAAAAAGCGGCATTATTAAAAAAATTGATCAATATTGTAAATATCTTGTATCAGCTGAAAGTTTTGGGATTGGGAGAGGAAGACAGGTTGGTGGAGGTTAAAAACGTTCCTTTTGTTACAGGGGTTAATGGCGATATCAATACAGTTGGGCAAGAAAAGTTAACCGAGGTGGCGCAAAAACGTTTTGCTGAAGGCATTACAAAGTTTTTTTCGGAACTAGGGAGCCGCAGTCGGACGTCTGAAGAAGTTTTTAAAGAATTAAAAGAAAAAGAAGATGTCTTGGAAGCAGCTGGGCAATTATTGTCCGCAAAGCTAAAACAAGAACAAGAAAGAGCGCACGCTGTTGGTGGCGCCACTTCTCTTTTACAACAAGTTCATAAAGCTTTAGAAGCTTTAGAAGGACATCCGTACAATATTACTGATCCAGATACGAGAGAAGCTTTGTTTTTAGAAAAAGTGCAACAACCGCCTTTCTTAGAAATATTTAGAAAACTGCATCGCAAAACAGAAGAAGGCTACGTGGGAAATGATAAAAAGGCTATTGGACAATTGTTAAATAAATCCGCTGACGCCGCTGTGAGTGAAGGGGCCAGTTATTCAGGAAAGCAGCCAATTAACTTCATACAGGATTTGGCAGGAAAAGCTGCTGAGGTCAAAAGTCTTTTGGATGCTGAGATAGAAAAACTTAATAGGCAAATACGCAAAAAGGAAGAGGCTGCTCGGGAAGAAGCTGCTCGGGAAAAGGAATTGGAAAAGAATATAAAAGAAGCTTTTGGAAGATCTGTAGAAACTTCTGCAATAGTTAAAAAGCAGTTATTAAACTTAAAACTGTTTTACCAACAGAGTTTCGAATCAATACAAGCACTATTCCCAGATGACACTGGGGAGAATATCCTCCGAATAATACATGGAGCAATTGAGGAAAAGAAGGAAGATCAAGAGGCATTAAACGATTTCCCGAAATATCTTAATAGTATTTTGTTTGGTATCCCGACTAACGCAGACAAACTTGCCAAGCTGACAGAAATTGAAAGTAAGCTTAGTGAAACAAAGAATAATTTACAGGAAAGAACAATAGATCTTGAACAGCAAGCGCAAGCAATTGGAGATGCTGTGACAAATCTGAAAGCAGTTCACAAAAAGTTATTCGAGATAGCAAAGTCTCCGTATAACCGAGATCAAGAGGCTAGAGAAAAAATAATAGTAGCTCAATTGCTATTGCCTGGAGAAGAGGAATCAAAAGAGTATGCTTTGCTTGGAATAGTTAATAATGATGTTTCTGAGAAAAAGCAAAATTATGATACGATAGATGATGCTCTTCTTACAGGTATTCTTCGAGATTGTAATTTGAATCGTCTGCAAGAAATTGCTAAAAAGGCTGCTGAAGTTGTAATAGCGATAGATAACGAAATGAAGTTATCTACACTAATGGGGTCTGCTGTCGCTCAAATGATGCTACTACTTGAAGCGAAGAGAAATATAAATTATCTAGGAGTTGCGGATGAAAATCTTCTAGATCCTGATCTGGAGGGTTCTACTGCTCTCCATAAGCCGTCTGTAGCTGCGGTGCTGTTATTTTATAAAGAAGCATGTTTAGAAGAAAATGAACAACAACAAACTAGTCATGCGCGTGCAATTTTAGAAAAAGCTGTTGAAGGGCAAGGGCAGAGTTTCGAAAATAAGCGAGATTTGCTACAAAACATTGATCCGACAGTTGCGAGGGCTTTAAGAAAAATTAATGATGAGTTAGGGCGAGTCAAAGAAGTTAGGTCGCAGCGTCTGAGAGAGTTAGAAGATACTGGTATTGCCGTTACAGATGAGGTTTGTGAAAAATTATCAACTTTAAAAAATACTTATAAAGCAGGCTTTGATAAAAGATTGAGGTGGATGTCGCCAATCTTTCAAAGTGATAAAAGTCTGTTGCCAATATTTGAGCAAATGAATGAACATGTTTCCGATTCAACAGGTTTGTGGAGAGTATTTAATCAAGTAGCTAAGCTTGATCTGGCGAGTTTAGATCTAACAACTGCGTCACAAAAAGATTATGATCACGCAATCACATTTTTCGGGAATTTTTCTCAAAAGGCTGGTGAAGTTTCGCAAGCTTTGAGCTCAAAAATAGAAGAGCTTAGAGAGCGAGGGCTAGCAGTTCAAGCTGCTGCGGAAAGTCTGAGAGCAGTTTGCAAAAAGTTATTCAAGATAAAAGAATCTCCCTATGGCCTTGATCTAAATGCTAGAAAAGAAATAATAGAAAGAACATTGGTTGAAGCGGGTGAAGTAAGTGATGCAAAAATTAGCGGAGTGTTTGCAATTGTTAATGAATATAACTCGTTGGATTCTGATGAGATAGCTGATGGCACTTTTGGATTTAATGATTCTTGGACTATTGGTCAGCTGAAAAAAACTGCCAGAAAGGCTAATGAAGTTGGAAGCGCGATAGATAATGAAATAGCTCGGATAGAAGTTGAGCAGTTGGAAGAAGCATCATATCAAGCTCTGGAAAAATTAAACGAGGTTCGCGCTAGATTTCGTACGTTGGAATCTGATCCATTTCTTTTAAATGGTACTGCAAGATTGGGATTATATTTTTCTGTTGTGAGCAATTATGCGATAGAACTGCAAAATTTATTCACAATTGTGAATTTACAACACAAAACCGAAGAACAATTTAATCAAAAAAAACAAGACTTTTTAGGAGAAGAGTTAGCAAAAATAAAAGAGGCAAACCCGCAAAAGCCATATCAGTCGCAAATTGAATTTTTGCTACTGGTTCAAGAAAAATCTAGGATTATCATTCAGCTTTTAGATGGTAAAATAACACACCTGAAAAAAGAGCGAGACAATGAGTTAGATGCTCTAATGCAGACAGCTGTAGATGAAATGGCGCCACTACATGAAATGAAGAAACTTCTAAATGGATTAGGAGTTACGGATAGAAATCTTCTAGATGATCATCTGAATGATCTTATTAATCGCCATGACCCGTCTGTAAAGGTGGTGTTGTCATTTTATAAAGAAGCAGATTTAGAAAAAGATGGAACAGAGCAAGCTCTTAAAACTTTAGAAAGAGATGTTGCGGGGCAGGGAACTTTCGCACACAAGAAAACTTTGCTACAAAACATTGCTCCGACAGTTGAAGCGGCTTTAGAAAAGCTTAAAGGTGAGTTGGATAGAGCTCAAAAAGAGATCGATAGAAAAAGGAATGATGAACTGAAGGATAGAGAAAGGGACGCTATAAATGCCCTAAAAGATGTTCGTACAAAATTAGCCGACCTAAAAGATGATCACAAAATAGAATTGCCAGAAAGAGAAGGATTGATGGAAGCAAGGCTAGTGGGTGCTGAAGATCTAACTCCGATTTTTACCGAGATAAATAAAAATGTTGGCGAGATAGGCGAAGAGAAGAAAGTTCAAAACTGGGAAGAACTGCTAAAAAAGGCCGTAGATCGCGAGTTAGAGTCTTCTTCTCCAACTACTCCGGCAGAGATACATCAGCAAAAAATCAAATTTTTAGAAAAACTCGAAGAAAAGGCTAAAGAAGTTGAAGAAGGTTTGGTTGCAGCTATAGACAGTAAACTAAATGCTCAGCAGGTAGCTAGACGACGAGAATTAGAGATAAGCAAAGATGGTCTGTTAGGTGATTTTAATAAAATTCGTGAAAAATTAGAAACATTAAAAAATCCTTACCAAGAGTCGGTGGCGCAAAGGGAAGGGTTGTATTCTGGTTTAAGATTAAAATCACCAACCCTCACATCAATACTCAATAATATTAATGGTAACGTTGGCGAGCCCGATGCTGAGGTTGTTGCTGTTGCTGATGATGTAGTCGGTATTTTGGATAATAAGATCGAAGCAACAAAGCAGAAGGCTGATCCAACAGATGAGTTGGTTCAGCATAAGGCTGCGGTTGCATGGATAAAAAATACTAAAGCTAAAAATGATATTGTTGATAAGGTTTTGCAGGCTGAGATAGATCGCAAAGTTCGAGAAGCAGAAGAAGAACTAGAAAGGCAGCGTGAATTAAGGGAAGAGGAAGAAAGGGAAAATCAGATAAAGGAAGCTGATGAAATTTTTAAAATAAAATATGGAAATGCCATCGATGCTTTATCTCGCGTTCATGGAAGATTAAATCGATTAAAAAATACTCCGCACGATCGATTGCCGAAAAGTAGGGAGCAATTATTTTTATCAACATTATTAGGTACGAATCCAACTGTTTCACCTTTATTTCAAAAGGTGAATGATGGTGTTGAGGGTTTGCAGGGTAAACAAGATTCTGATATCAAAAGTGCAATAAGAAAGCATCTAAACGACTATCTACAGAGTCTAAATTTATCTCTACAGAATGAGACATCAGAAGAAGGGGCGGCAGCATCACATAAACAGAGGATGAAGTTCTTAACTTCTGCGCCAATTTATTGTGACGACGTAACAACCAAGGCTGGTCAAATTGAAGAACTACTAAAAGCAGCAGAGCTAGAAAAATTAAAAGATCTTGCCGCCGCAAGTCTTGAGCCGCTTGATGCAAAAAAGAGAGAATTGGTAGTTTTGGGAGTTGAGAATGTTGATGATCTTCTAAAGGACTTGCCGACAGATGGAAGCAATGCTGTCAATGATGCAGCGACAAATCAGGTAAAAGAATTTTATTTGGCTTGCGATCCAAGATGGGATTCAGAAGGTGTTAATGCAGCGACAAAAGCCAGTGTTGAAGCAGCTCTGCATAAGCTAA
>CAIRMX010000153.1 GCA_903879805.1 uncultured Alphaproteobacteria bacterium
CGACGGGGTGACACTGAATTTTAGTTTGTCACCCCGTCGAATGACGGGGTCCACAGACCTACTCGAGCTCGATTAAGTCGATTAAATATTTTCCAAGAATGTAGAAATAAATTTTGTCATTCACCACCACTGGCGTGTGGGAGATTTTTTTGCCAATTGAGAAATTTCTTTCAATTTTTCCATCTAAAGGATTGGCAATTAGCAACTCGCCATCAGCCCTTGAAATTATCAGGTGATTGCCCGCCATTACCACGCCGCTGTAAAGAATTTTAGTTTCTGGTTTTTTCTCTTTTTTCAAATTCGGTAATTGTGAAATCCATTTAATGCCACCAGTTTTTTTATTTACGGCGAGCAATTTATTGTCGTTATTAATCACAAAAATAAAGTCTCCAGCGAGCCAGAAATCAACGATTCCGGCGATTTCTTTTTTCCACAAATAATTGCCGTCTTTGAGCTTCATTGCCATCATCAAGCCGCCATTGCCGATGGCATAAATAATGTCATCTTTAACTACGGGCGTTGCATCAACATCGTTTAAATAAAAGTCAGAATTTGTTGCTTTGCTGATGTTTAAATTTTGCGACCAAATCGCCTCACCCGTTTTTTTATTCACCGCGTAAACTTCGCCAGATGAGTAAGAAACAATCACCGAATTTTTGTAAATTACTGGATCCGCCGCGCCAAAAATTGCGGTTGGGCGTAAGATGCCAGACTGCGTCCATTGCAGCTCGCCATCACCTACGTTAAAGGCGTAAAGCTTGTTATCATTGGTTGCAACGTAAACTAATTCGCCGTCAGAAACCGGAGATGAAACTGGAATTGAGGAGATGTCTTTTGACCATAAAACTTTGCCATCAACTTCGTTGACTGCGACGATTTTATTGATGCCAGCAACTGCAAAAATCTTGCCGTCAAAACAGCCGATTTTTGGGGTTTGATAATTTTTTAAATATTGGCGTGGGAAGATTCGCGTTTTCCAGATTTTTTTGTCTTGCTTGATTTCGTAAGCTTTCAGCGTGCCGCCACTATCGAGAAGAAAAACTTTATCTTCTTTGATGATCGGAGAAAAAACAAAGCGGTCATCTTTGGTGCCGCTGTAAAATGACCAGATTTTTAATGATTTGTCGAAAGAGATTTTTTTAGACCAACTGCTTTCTAAAAAACTTTTAGCGAAGTTTTCGATTTGTTGATTTTGCGAACTTGCCGAACCAAACCAAGTTGAGTTTTTTTGTTGAGCTGGAATTGTAATTGCAACTTCTTCCAAAGCCGGATCAACCTTTATCAAATCAAGACTGGTAAAGGCTGAAACTGCTTTGGCACGATCATAATCTTCATCTTTTGAGCAAGAAGAAAGCGCTAGAATTGTGATAGAAAAAAGAAGTAGCGCTGATTTTTTCATCTACTTTTTTTCTTCTGATTTTTCTTCCAATTTAACTTCAACTTTTGGTTCAAAGCCTTTTGAAATTAGAATTTTGATGCCGTCTTTAGCGCGCTCTTTCAAAGCTAGAGGGCTTTCTGGGCTTTTAATAATTAGCTCTAGAATTTGATGTGACTTTTCGAAATTGCCTTTTTGCGCTTCAAGAAAGGCTCTTTGTTCTGAGATGTAATATTTCAAAACTTTGTTGGAATTTTCGACTTTTTCAACGCGAGCCGCAATGTCTTCTTTATTGACTTCAGCTTCGTCAGACATCCAGCTTTTTACTAAAAGCAAGCCAGCAAGATCGCGAATGTAAGTGTCGCAAGATCCGCATTTGCTGATTTCAGCGTAAATTTTTTCAGCCTCAACTCTGTTGCCTTCGTTGAAATACATTGCCGCTAAACGTAGGGATGCCAAAGATCTAACGCCGCTTGGCGCCATTTTTGCATCGTAAATTTTTTGCAATTCGGCGCGTGAAGCAGCTTCATCACCAAGTTGTTGGTGAATCAAAGATTGATGAAAAATTTCTGAATATTTGGCTTGGCGTGAATTTTGAAAAGAGTTCATTCCAAGAGCCACAATCACTAATAACAAAACAGTGATGGCAAGGCGCGACAAGATTTTGCTATTTTTGCAAAAAAAGTTTTTGATATTTTCTCTTCTAGCTTGGTCTTTAGCTTGATTGATTAGAGTTGTTACTTCGTCTGACATGGTCGTTTCCTTTAAGTTAATTGAAGAGTTAGTTAATAATTTTTAGACAGCAATCTAGCGTGTTTTTTAGTAAGTAAGCGATGGTCATTGGCCCAACTCCACCCGGCACTGGGCTAATTGCAGAGGCGACGGTTTTGACACTTTCAAAATCAACATCGCCAACCAATTTGGTTTTGCCATCTGCAAGTGTGATTCTGTTGATGCCAACGTCAATAACCACCGCACCTTTTTTAACCATGTCGGCCTTGATTAAATTTGGCACACCAGCCGCAGAAATAATTACATCTGCTTGCAAACATTCAGATTTTAAATCTTTGGTTGAGCGATTGGCGATTGTAACGGTGCAGCTTTCTAGCATTAAAAGTCGCGCCAGAGGGCGTCCCACAATATTTGACGAGCCAATTACTAAAGTTTTTAAACCGGCTAAATTTTCGCCTTTAACAGTTTTTAATAAGTGAACGCATCCAAGTGGCGTGCAAGGAACTGAGGCCTTATCTTCACCCTCAACATCGCCCACCGAAAGTTTGCCGACATTGATAACATTGAAACCGTCAACATCTTTGCGGTAATCAATTGCGTGAATTACATTGCGCGGATTGATGTGTTTTGGCAAAGGCAATTGCACCAAAATTCCGTGGATTTTTTTATCTTCGTTTAAGTCTTTGATTTTGCTGATTAATTCTGATTCAGAAATGTCGGCAGCAAGTTTGAATTGAAGCGAGTTCATGCCCACCGCATGCGCCGCTTTTTCTTTATTGCCAACGTAAACTTCGCTAGCCGGATCATTGCCAACCAAGATCACGGCTAGGCTTGGCGTGACGTGAAATTTCTTTTTGATTTCGTCAATTTGTGTCGCGATTTCTAGCTTCATTGCGGCAGCAATTTCTTTGCCGTTAATAATTTGTGCAGTCATTAATTTACTCCGATTTCTTTTAAAAAGGCCTTTTCCAAACTATCTTGCGCATGCTTGTTTTTGAAGCCTTGCGGAGTTCCGTGATAAACAATTTTGGCATTGTTTAGCACTGCGATTGAATCGCAAATTTCATCCATGTCGGACAAAATATGCGAGCTGAAGAAAACGGTTTTGCCTTCTGCTTTGTAAGCCAGAAGTTCGCGTTTTAAAGCGATGCGGGCTTTTGGATCTAAGCCACTCATTGGCTCATCCAAAATTACTAATTCAGCTTGCGACAAAAAGACGGCAAGTAGCCCGAGCTTTTGCGTCATGCCTTTGGAATATTTGGTCACTTTTTGTTTTAGAACTTCGAAACGTAAATCAAGATTTTCGCAAATTTCTTGCGCCTTTTTGGCGTCATATTTTTTTCCGTAAAAATCTAAAACGAATTTCACAAATTCTTCACCTTTTAAGTGAGCTGAAGGCGAAAATTTTTCTGGCAAATAACAAACTTTTTTACGCGCTTGCGGCAACACCCGCGACACACCAAAGATTTCCACTTCACCGTTATCTTGGTCGAGAAGATCGAGAATAATTTTAATCAGCGTAGTTTTTCCCATTCCGTTCAGCCCGATGAAACCAAAAATTTCATTGGCCTTAACATCAAAACTAACCTCGTCCAAAACCGGACGAGAAAATGATTTAGAAATTTCAGAGATTTTTAGAGGAAGCATAAATTAAGAATAAGGTCTTTTAATATCAGTTCAATCTTAGCTCCAAGCAAAGGAAGGTCTGCAATCACAGCTTGTCTTAGGTTTTGAATATCAACGTTACCGTAATCATGAATGATTCGGTGGCGCATCGCGATAATCTGTCTCCAAGGAATATCATTGTGTTTTGCAGTAACTTCCGAAGACAACTTGTTGGCTGCTTCACCGATGATAGCGATTGAGTAGGCTATCGCCATGACAGTCTTACGATCATCAAGGCCGGTTTTATAAAATTCTTCGATGTCCTTAATTGCCAACTTAATGTCTGATAATCTGATAAAATCAGGATTAATTTTTTTCATACTATAAAGGCTTGGCCTCGCTGAGGATGAATGGCTTAAACTCACCTCTAATTGCACGATCAGAAATAATATCAAATTTGCAACCAACTAGCTCGTTTAAATCAAGATCAAGACCAGCTTCGTCTAGCAAGGAAGCTCCTTCTTTGAAATGCACAAGAAGGTCAATATCGCTGTCACTTTTTTCATCGCCTCTTGCAACAGATCCAAAAATACGCAGATTCTCTGCTTTATATTTACGGGCAATTACCAAGATTTGTTCGCGATATTTTGTGCGAAGCGTTTCGATATTCATTGCTGCACCATGTTATTCATTGCCAGTAGCGAGATGGAGTAACCATCAACACCAAGGCCGGAAATTACAGCGTCAACTACATCACTTAAGAAAGAGTTTTGGCGGAATTCTTCGCGTTTGAAAATGTTGGAGATGTGCAGTTCGATTTTTGGACCCTGAAAAATTTCTAAAGCATCGCGGATGGCAATTGAAGTATGAGTGTACGCTGCCGCATTGATGATGATGCCGTCAAAATTATCGATGGCCTCTTGGATGATATTTACCAATTCGCCTTCGCTATTTGACTGCTTCAACTCCACTTCCAAATCAAGTTCTTTGGCAAGTTCGGTGCAATCATGTTCAATTTTTGTTAATGACGCTTCGCCGTAAACTGACTTGTCGCGCTTGTGCAAAATATTCAGATTTGGGCCGTTTAAAATAAGAATTTTTTTCTGCATGGACTTAGTTTTTTTTGTTATTTTTTGAGAGAAATTCGATTTTTACGTAGAAGAAAGTTGTAACCGGAATTGAAATTGCGTAAGTAACGCCAATAACCGCCAAAGTAAGCCACGGCTTGGTCAAAAGGCCGATGATGATTGAACCTAAAATCAATAAAGTGATGTAAGCACTGTCATTTCTGATTGGGATTTTTTTGATCGAAATTGTCGGAATGCGACTTGCCATCAACACCGCCAAAACTGACATGTAAGTAATTACCAAAACTGGTTCTGAGTAAAAACCATTGCCGAATTCGTAAGTTAAAACCATTGGCAACATTGCCATTGCTGCTCCTACTGGGGCTGGAATTCCTTTGAAGAAATATTTTTCTAAAGTTGGGTTCACCGATTCGCGAGTTAAGTCAACATTGAAGCGAGCCAATCTAATCGCGCTACAAACCGCGAAAAATAAAACCAAAGCCCAATCTAAACCTTGCACATCGCCGTAAGAATTAACCCAAGCGTAAATTACAAAACCGGGAGTGACGCCGAAATTTACGAAATCAACTAGCGAGTCAAGTTGCGCCCCGAAATCTGAACTAGAATTAAAGAAGCGAGCAAGCCTGCCATCCACGCCATCCATGAAGCCAGCGAAAAGCAAAAATGCTGAGGCAATGGCAAAGTTTCCTTGGTTGGCATAACGAATTGCGGTAAGTGCGATGCACAAACTGGCAAGAGTTACAAGATTTGGAAGTAATCTGAAAAGAGGAACATAGTCACCTTCAGAATTTCTGATTTGATGGATTATTTTTTTTTGCATTGAGATGTAAAATGAGGGATTTTGGAAGTTGATTCTCACGAAAAGCGATCGTAATTTCCGCGAGCTTCACAAAAAAAGCAATCAAACATTTCTCACTCCTACTTTCTCAAAAATGATTAAAAACGACTTGAGTTTCAGCCTTGCAAATTGCGTGCGCTTTTTATCCATCGATGGCGTTGAGCGCGCTAATTCAGGTCATCCCGGCATGCCAATGGGAATGGCTGATGTTGCCACAATTCTCTTTACTGAGTTTTTAAAATTTGATGCAAAAAAACCTGATTGGCTAGATCGCGATCGCTTTGTTTTGTCAGCCGGACATGGCTCAATGCTGCTTTATTCTTTGCTTTGCCTCACTGGTTACGAAGATATTTCAATCGACGATTTAAGAAATTTTCGTCAGATTCACGCCAAATGCGCTGGACACCCAGAATTTGGTCACTTAGCCGGAATCGAAACAACTACTGGTCCGCTTGGTCAAGGCCTTGCTAACGCGGTTGGTTTGGCTTTGGGCGAAAGAATGTTAGCAGCTCGCGTTGGAGAAGATTTTATCAACCACAGAACTTACGTAATTGCGGGAGACGGATGCTTGATGGAAGGAATTTCTCAAGAAGCAATTTCCGTTGCCGGACATTTAGGACTAAACAAATTAGTTGTGCTTTGGGACGACAACTCAATCTCAATCGATGGCAAAACTTCAATCGCCACTTCTGAAAATATGCAGATGCGTTTTGAGGCTTGTAACTGGAATGTAATTTCAATTGACGGTCACAATTTTGATGAAATTCGCGCCGCCCTAAACGCCGCCCAAAATTCTGACAAGCCAACAATGATTGCTTGCAAAACCACTATTGGTTTTGGCTCACCAAATAAAGCGGGTTCTGAAAAAGCTCACGGTTCACCTTTGGGCGCTGAAGAAATTTTAAAAGTTCGCCAAATTTTAGGCTGGGAAAATGCCGCTTTTGAATTACCGCAAGACTTACGCGACAAATGGTTGGAAGCTGGTAAAAGATCGTCTGACGTTAGAAAAAATTGGGAAGAAAAATTTGCTAAACTTGATGCCGCAAAAGCTGGCGAGCTAGCGCGCATTTTAAACAAAGAATTGCCAAAAGATTTCTCGCAAAAACTTGCCTCATTTAAAGAAAAACTTTTCGTTGAAAAGCCAAAGCAAGCAACCCGCAAATCTTCACAAATCGCGCTCGAATTTTTAACTGGCGAATTGCCTGAATTAATCGGTGGCTCTGCCGATTTAACCGAATCGGTTTTAACTAAAACTTCTCACACCAAATCAATTTCGAAAAATAATTTTGAAGGTCGCTACATCCATTACGGCGTGCGCGAACACGCCATGGGCGCGATTATGAACGGTTTGGCTTTGCACAGCAAATTCGTGCCATTTGGCGGAACTTTCATGGTTTTCTCTGATTACATGAAGCCTGCCATTCGTCTTGCCGCTTTGATGAAACAACAAATGGTTTACATTTTCACTCACGACTCAATTGGTCTTGGCGAAGATGGTCCAACTCATCAACCAATTGAACATTTAGCAATGCTGCGTGGCGTGCCTAATTTAAATGTGTTTCGTCCGGCTGATGCTGCCGAAACTATTGAATGTTTTGAGATTGCTTTGCAGACCAAATCAACTCCGTCAGCGATGGTTTTGACTCGTCAGAATTTGCCGTTTTTGCCGGTAGAATTTAAAAAAGAAAATTCCTGTAAATCTGGTGGATATGTAATTTCAGAGGCGCAAAATCCTGATGTGGTTATTATTGCAACAGGTTCCGAAGTTTCTCTTGCACTTGAAACTAAAGAAAAGTTAGAAAATAAAAACATTACTGCGCGCGTAGTTTCGATGCCATGTTTGGAACTTTTCGAACAACAAGATTCTGCCTACAAAAAGAAAATTTTGGGCGATTCTACTGTTTTAAAAGTTGCAATTGAGGCCGGAATTGCTCAAGGCTGGCACCAATTTATTGGCGCTGATGGAATTTTCATCGGCATGAATGACTTTGGCGCGTCAGGCAAAGCAGAAGATTTATTCAAGCACTTCGGAATTACATCTGACGCCGCTTGCGAGAAAATTATTAACAAATTGAAGTCTTAGAAAAACTCATGAAAAGAACTTTTATTCTCACATTAAGTTCTGTTTTTTTTGCGTCTTACTCGGCGTCTTTTGCACAGAATGTTAAGCCTTTTTCGAAGGTCGATTTCAATTCACTTTTGAATAAAAACTCTGCTCAAAAAATCTTACCAAACTCCGATCCATTTGCTCTGAATCAAGTCCCAACCCCAACCAAAAAAATCGCACGTCGTAAATTACCACAAAACCCAAAACTACTAATCGTCACTGCACCGGTTGAAGAGCCAAAAGTTGTAACTTCTTCACCTAACAGAACTAAGGGACATTACTTAGGAATTAATTTGTTAAATACTTCCACTAGTTACTACGAGGTTTCATCCGCCAGAACCACTGACTACACTAACGAACAAATATTAACTGATCACGTTAGTAGAGGTGATAGCTACGGGATTGGAATAGATTACAAATATGCCTTTAATTTTAATAAATTCTTTGTTGCTCCCGGCCTGATTTTTGAACAGCTGGGAAGCGGTCGATCAAAAACTCAGCAAAGTGACCAGACCCTACAAAGATTAAAAACCAATAATAGATACGGTGTAAAAGTAGATTTCGGTTACGATGCCTCTGAGAGATTCTCTCCATTTTTCACGGTTGGATATGCCGCAGTTTCTTACAACATAAGAACTCGCGGAGCTGATTTATATGCGCTTGATGCAGGTAGCACTTCTGCTGAAGCTCTGCGCACTACAATACGCAACGGCACTGCGACTACTATGTTTTACGGAGCGGGCTTAAAAATGCATTACAACCAAAATACCGATTTCAATCTAGAATATAACATCCAAAACTTTATCGCCAAAGGAGGGATCCCTCAAGGTGCCTATTATTACAGAAGTATCTCGGCCTCGGTAAATCTTGGAATTATCAAACTTGGAATTTCTCATCATTTTTAATCAATCTGCATGTCTAAAAAATCAACAGCCGAAGAAAAAAAACAAGCCAAGAACCAAAAGAGAAGAGCGCGCGAGCAGCAGCGAAAAAAAGATCGAGCTGCTGCGATTGCTGAGGATGATGTATTAAATTTTGATGGAACCACTCCGGCTGTTTTTGATATTGCAGAATCTCTAAAACAAGAGAGCGACGAATCATTAGAACAATTTCAAGCCCGCCGAGCCCGAGCTCTATTTCACGAAAAAGATTTTGATTCAACATTAGCAAAACTAATGCCCGGCAATGCGATGCTATTGCCGATAAGCCATTCCTACGCTAGCAAAGAAACCCGTAGAGCTAAGCATAGTTTAGTTGAAAGTTTTGAAAGTTTTAAAAACACTAAAAGCCTCAAGCAGCTAGTAATACCAGTGCCTCTTGCTGATTCTCAAGTTGCTGGTCTTCACGTTACAAAAAATGAAGATGGCAGTTTTAAAGCCTCTTACGTTGATCCAGTTGGCACCAATAAAAAGAATCTAGGCCTAATTGCATCACAATTTGCTTGGCTCACTAGCTTCTTTGTTGACGAAGAACTCAAAAGCTCAATTCCATCTCACATAGTTGCAGCACTAGAGAGAAACTTAGGCATCCAACCAAACGACATCAGCATAACCAACAACCGACTGGTTCATTCGGCTGAGGTGAACAAATATGTTACCATAAAGAAGCCGACCAATCCTTATTCTTCATCCTTTACACTCGAAATTTTACGATCTCTAGCCAATGGTAATATGTCCGTCTTAGGAGGCAGATTGGTAGAGAACGATGCCGAACAAACTCCACGCGACGCAGTAGAAACAGTGCTTGGATCCAACGTTCGCGAAATACCAGATTTTAATTTCTATCAATCAGCATCAATTGGTTCTAGATTAAATCAACTACACCAACCGCGCTACCCAGTTTATACAGCTCTTAATCGAGAAGGCCCTTACCCAAAATTTGTATCAGCAGTTGACTCAGCTGGAAATCTTCTTCCACCCCCAATTTATAAATACGACCGCTCCAATCTTCTTAAGTTAATCGAACATGACGGCAGCAGTGAAGATCCAGATGATCATTACTGTTACATCGGAATTAAATTAGATGGATCACAAATAACAATTCCCGTTACTCTCAAGAAAGGATTACCATCTCCACCACCACCTATCCTTAATTCCACTGTACAACCGCTGATTCCAGAAGCCACTACACCAGAGAGAGCTACACCAAAGAGAGAAAGAACTAATATTTCAGCACCATTGAATACATCACTACCATTTTCTGCAACAAGCGCTTTAAAGGGGTTAGCTTTTTTTTCTTTACTTTCTCTAGCAAAATCAGCCACCCAGACAAAAACCTTAACAACCGATGAACTTCTACAAGAAGCCTACAAAGTAAAAACACAAAGCGAGATAGATAAATTTCAAAACACTATTTTTACAGAGATACCAAACGCGGTAGAGAATCAAAACCATGAAAGAAGACTAGGTATCGTTCCAGGCACAAGAAAACCTTCACCTTTTCCAACCCGATCTCCAATTAATATACCAATAGTAGTTCCAAGCCTCAGTCCAACTGGAGCACCAACTTTTACTCCAAGTGAAGTTCCAACTTTAAACCCTAGTACTTTCCCAACATATACACCAAGCATGAGCCCTACTGGGGTTCCAACTTTAGTTCCAACAACTAATCCACCAACTGCTCAACC
>CAIRMX010000154.1 GCA_903879805.1 uncultured Alphaproteobacteria bacterium
CGGAACACCGAGTTTCAGGCCCTTCGACGACGCGCTTTGCGCTTTGCTCAAGGACCTATGGCGTTTAATAAATCCCAGTCGGATCAGAATCTGAATTTTTATCTTCAGAATTTTCACCAGTCGATCCAACCGCGCTGTCAGTTGTCGTATCAATAGTCTCAATCGAATCATCAGCCTTAAACGCTTCGAAGAAAATATTTTCTTTCGGTGTTGCCGGAGTTGGAAACTTGCCTGTGGTGCGATCGATTTTTACAAATTTAACAGAATTTGGAATTCTAAAAGGAGTTGAAGGCGTGTTCTTCAAAGCTTCTTTCATGAAATCAATAAAGACTGGCAAAGCAACAGAGGCGCCGGTTTCAGAGGCGCCCAAAGTTTTTGGCGTGTCAAAACCAATGTAAACTGCCACAACTAAATCAGGTGAGAAGCCTACAAACCACGAGTCAAACGAGCTGTTGGTAGTTCCGGTTTTACCGCCGATAATTCTACCAATTGATTTGGCGCGTGCCGCCGTGCCACGATCTACAACGCCTTGCAGCATTGAGGTGATTTGGTAAGCAGTGCCAGAATCAATAACTTGTTCTTTACTTTCATCCAAAAACGGAATTGGCAATTGATCGACATCTTTGGTGACATAGTCGTTGAGATTGTTGATTACGCAGTTCGGGCAGCTTCTTTTGTCGCGGCGATAAATGGTTTTGCCGTCACGATCTTGGATTTTTTCAATCATCAATGGCGTGATTTTTTTGCCACCATTAACCATCATTGAATAGGCCGCCGCCATGCGCATGACGCTGGTTTCGGTTGATCCTAAAATCAGTGAATAAATTTTTTGCGGATTATCGTTAACCCCCAATTTTTTTACCACATCAACAACTTTATCCAAACCAATTTGGTCGGCCATTCTAACCGCAGTAACGTTGCGCGACTGCTCAAGACCTGAGCGCAAAGTGGTTGGGCCGTAGAATTGATTAGAGTAATTGCTTGGGCGGTAAGGCGGTAGACCAAAACCCTGATTGAGTGAAATCTCCTCATCCATAATTACAGTTGCTGGTGTCATGCCGTTTTCAAGTGCTGCGATGTAACCAAAAGTTTTCATTGTTGAACCAGGTTGACGCATGGCTTGGGTGGCGCGGTTAAATTGATTTGGCTCGTCAACGTAGCCGCCCATCATGGCAAGCACTCTTCCGGTGTGCGGATCCATGGCAAGGAAGCCGCCATTAACTTCAGGAATTTGGCGCAGGAAATAAGTTTCACCTTTACCGGTTGATTCAGCTAAAATCACATCTCCCACTGCCAAAACGTCAGAGATTTTTTTCGGCGCCGGACCCATCGAGTTAACATTAATATGCTTGCGCGCCCATTTTAGTGAGGTGAATTCGATTGAGCCAAGCTTGCCATTTTCAAGCCCGATCGTTGCGGTGTCTTTTGAAAGCGACAACACCACAGAGCGTGACCAGCTGTCTTTGTAAAGTTTCTTGGGATCAAATTTTTGCAAATCTTCTTGCCATTTGCCGTTAGAGTCAATTTTAGCAAGAGCGCCGCGATAGCCGTGTTTGCGGTCGTAATCTTCAACGCCGGCGTCAAAAGCAGTTTCGGCAATTTTTTGCAAACGCGGATCAAGCGTGGTGCTAACCACAATCCCGTTTTCAAAAACGCTGTCTGAGCCGTAAAGTTCGGTTAATTCTTTTTTCACCGAGTCGGAAAAGAAATTGGCTTTGGTGATTTCATCATCTTCTTTCACCTTCAAATTAATCGGCTGTTCAGCTGCTAATTCGCCAACTTTTTGCTCAATGAAACCTTCTTCAACCATGCGACCAATAACCCAATCGCGGCGTCCTTTGGCCTTGTCGAGATTTTTACGCGGATCAAGTTTTGACGGAGCTTTCGGCAAAGTTGCAAGCAAAGCATCTTCTTCAATGGTTAATTCATCGATTGATTTATTGAAGTAAACTTGCGCCGCAGCAGCCACGCCGTAAGATCCAGAGCCGAGGTAAATTTGGTTTAAATAAAGTTCTAAAATGCGATCTTTGGTAAAAGCTTGCGACATGCGGTAAGCCAAAATCGCTTCTTTGATTTTGCGTTGGAAGGTGCGTTCTTTAGTTAACAAAAAGTTTTTCACCACTTGTTGCGTGATGGTTGAAGCGCCGCCCATACTAGGTTCGCCTTTAACTACAGAAAAAATATTTCTCACCGAAGTGCGAAAAATTGCTAAAGGATCAATGCCGGAATGTTTGTAAAAATTGGAATCTTCGGCGGCTAAAAAGGCGTTAATTAGATCTTTTGGAATGGTGTCGATGGGAACGAAAATGCGTTTTTCTTTGGAGAATTCAGAAATTAATGAACCGTCCGCAGCATAGAGCCGAGTGGTTATCATTGGGTTGTAATTTTTTAGCTGTTCGTAATCAGGCAGATTTTCGCTGTATCTTTTGAACATAAAAAATCCGAAAGTGACTAGGATTAATCCTAGAAACATAAAGGCTGCGAACAGGGTGCTTAAAGTTTTTTTCATTGTTTAATTTACGTTTTATTCTTCGCGAAATATTCGTCGATGGCACCAACCAAACTGTCGGCAACTCGGCGTTTGTAGCTAAGGCTATTCATCAAAGTTTCTTCGTCACGATTGGATAAATATCCCAGTTCAATCAAAGTCGAAACCATGTCGGGAGCCGTAAGAACAGCGAATCCGGCAAATCTGTGAGTATTTTGTAAAATATTTATTGAGGAGCTGCGAACTGACTTGATAGCAATGGTAGCAAAGCGCGCGGAGCCGTTCATAGTTTCGCGCTGAGATAAGTCAATTAGAGTTTTCATGATGTCCTGACTGGCTCCAGAGAAGTTTACGCCGCTAATAATGTCAGCGCGATTTTCTTTTTGAGCGAGAAGTTCGGCCTGCCTGTCGGAAGATTTTTCTGACAAAGTATAAATCGAAAATCCTGAAACCGAATCGTCCGAAATTGCATTGGCGTGCAGCGAAATAAACATGTCAGCTTTTTTACGGCGCGCCAATTCAACGCGTTTTTTTAGGGGAATAAAAATGTCAGTGTCGCGAGTTAAATAAACCTTGTAGCGCTTGGTGTTGCCAAGTTGTTTGGCCAATTCTTTGGCGTAAGAAAGGGTGATGTTTTTTTCTTTGCTGCGGGCGTAATTGCCGATGGTTCCGGGATCTTTGCCACCGTGGCCGGCATCAATTACGATGACGGGCATGTGACTTAAAATATTTGCGGCGGCGGTAATTTTAGGAATTTTGCGCACAACGTAAGATGCAGTGCCGTCGGGCTTTATAACTTTGGTGGTTTTGACTTCAAATTCTTCGACTTTGCTTGCAATAAAATCATCAGATTTTGGAGAGGCCGCTTTTGGTGCAACCGCTTTTGGTGCAACAGTTGGCGCTGCTGCTGCAGATGTAGCTGGGTCAATAATTTCAGCGGTAATTTTGCCGGATTTATCTTTTACTTTTTCAAATCGAACTTTGTCGATGGAGATTTTTTTGGTTAAATCAAAAACCAAACGCAGCGAATCACCATTTTTTTTGCTGCGAAAAGATGAAATAAATTTGGGTAAAACCACTTGTTCATCTGGGTTGGCAAGATTGGCGTTAGAAATATCAACAACTAAGCGGCGCGGATTTGTCAGGGTAAAAATTTTGAAAGTGCCTTTTTGTGAAAGCGAAATTTCGAGATTATTTTCTTTGGAGAAATGAATTTTCTGTACCGCAATTTTTTCTTCCGCCGCCCAAGTTTTTTGCGACAAAAAGCATGTGGCTAAAGCAAGGAATAGAGCGGTTGCTACATGTTTTAAAGTTGGCATTTATTTTGAAAGGAAAGTGAGGAATTTAGATGCGGATACTTTCTAATTTTTAACTTTTTTTGCGCAACTTACATCTGCACAACTTGCATTAAGCCTTCTTCTAAATAGCGCTGCGGAACTAAGTTGCTGCTGGTAGCACTAAAAAATGATTGCAGTGAAGTTGCGGCTATTTCTTCGAATAAATCTTTTTTGCGATTCTCATCTAAATGCGAAACCACCTCGTCAAAAATTAAAATTGTTGGTTGGTTTTTGTAAGTCGCAGAAATTTTGGCGCGCGCTAAGGTGATGCCGATCATGATTGATTTTTGCTCACCTGTTGAAGAGCGAATTGCCGACATATTTTTCTCTTGAAAAATCGCATCAAAATCAGAGCGATGCACCCCGAAATTGGTTTTAAAATTGGCTAAATCGAGTGCGCGATTTTCCTGTAATTTATTTTTGTAAATTTCCTCAAGCTGCACGGCGCTTTGTTTCATCACTGATTCTTCAACATCTCCCGTAACGCATAATTTTGGTTTGGGAAAGTTCGAAGAAAAAGAGGCGATCGCGCGATTAAAAAAATCAATGGCTTCAATGCGCGCCGATGCTATCGCCATGCCAAGTTCAACAATTTGGGTTTCAATCACATCCAACCATTTGGCGCCGCCTTTTTGGGCGCCGTATTTTTGTAAAATTGTTAGTCTTTCGCGCAGCAGTTTTTGGTAATTATTGATGCGGCTGGAATGTTCAAAATCAAGGTCAGAGACGATTCGATCCAAATAATTGCGGCGCTCACTTTTGCCTAAAATAAAAAGCTGTTCGAGTTGAGGTGTCAGGCAAATAAAATTAATCAAATAATTTCGCGCATCGCTTTGGCGCTTACTGCTTAAAGGTTCACCATTTAGTTCGAAAATCTTTTTCTTTTGTGCGGCGTTAAAAGAAGTGCCGATTTTTTCGATAAATTCGTGGCCCAAAATTTCAGCGTAAATGGCGAATTGGGGTTTTTTCTCTCCAGAAATTTTGTCGTCAAAAACCATTTCGTCAAAATCAGCGCCGCGCAAAGAAGTGCTGCGGCCAAGCAAAGTAAGGCTTTCGAGAATGTTGGTTTTGCCAACGCCGTTTGATCCGGCAAATAGAATTAGTGGTTTAGCGAATTCGAGTTTTTTGGAAGAGAAGTTGCGGAAGTTGGAAAGGACTAGTTTGGAGATTAAAAGCAAGGGGAGGGGAGAGTTTTTGATTTTATTTTTTTCAACTATCTGAATTTGTCACTTAGCGCTGGACTGGGTTTGTAACCCAGTCCACATGCTCATTCCTAATATTTAAGATTTGTGCATGAACATGAAGACGGGATTGCAAATCCCGTCTTGCGATGGGCTTTGCTCAGGGACCTATGCAGAGTTAGATCCTAACCGGCATTATCACAAAAACCGAATTCATATCTTTCGCTTCAATCAAGGCCGGAGAGCCGCCATCTTTAAAGCGCATGAGCAATTCTTCTTTGTCGATTTGTCCGATAATATCCAAAAGATAACGCGAGTTAAAACCGGTTTCGATGCGCTCGCCAGAATAGTTCACATCCAATTCTTCGTAAGCAAAAGATCCGTCATTGGTGTTTACTTGCAGATTCATTTTACCGTTTTCTACCACCACTTTGATTGATCTGTGTTTGTCGGTGGCAACTGTTGAAACGCGGTCAACGCAGTCGAAGAAATTGCGGCGATTAATCACGGCAATTTGGGTGTTATTTTTTGGCAAAACCTTGTCGTAATCAGGAAATTCACCATCGATTAATTTCGAAACAATCGTGGTGTTTTCGGTCGTGATTTTGATTTTAACACGAGAAACCGAAAGCTTAACCATCTTGCTGCCATCAATGATGCGACGGATTTCAGCAACTGATTTTTTTGGCAAAATTACGCCAAAAGGATTTTTCAAATTTTCTGCAACCAAGAATGACAAGCCCAATCTGTGGCCGTCAGTTGCAACGGTGCGCAATTCAAAACCAGAATCTTTTTGCAAGCCCTGTAAGAACAAGCCGTTTAGGTAGTAGCGAGTTTCGTCATTAGAAATTGCGAAGCGGGTTTTATCGATCATTTTTGCCAATTTTTCGGCATCGATTTCCATTTCTTCGCCCAATTCACCTTCCGATAAATTTGGAAATTCTGAAGCGTCAATACAAGGCAGGCTGTATTTTGATTTGCCAGATTTGATCTGCAAAATTGAAGGGCTTTCTTGCGAAATCATGATGTTTGCGCCATCGGGAATTTTACGCACAATGTCAAAAAACATTTGGGCCGGAACCGTTGTGGTGCCTGACTTTTTCATGTCAGACTCAAAAGTTGAGGTCACCAAAATATCCATGTCGGTGGCAAGTAAAACTACCTTGTCGTCACGAACTTCGATTTTGATATTTTGTAAAACTGGAATGGTGTTTTTCTTTTCAACTGCGCCATTAACGCTGGAAATGGCCTTCAGCAATAACTGCTTTGCGACTTCAAATTGCATATGTTTTTTCAGAGATTTTGTTGGGAGGTTTGAGGTGGCGAGAACTTAGGAAGGGAGTGGTTAAATTCAACTTTTTATTTGGGGTGGTTTAAAACCCAAAATTCGACGCCACGTTAAAATAAATCGCACTATTCTCGCCATGATTTTGCAGCAGATGTTGCGACTTGGAGATGGCATTAGCAAAGGTCAAACTCGCATTGAAATATTGGTGATTGAATCCCAGTTTTAATCCCGCGCCAGAAAGCCGACCGCGTTGTTTTTGGCCGCGCGAAATTGCCAAGCCGTCGCTGGTTGCAAAGACCGTCGCCTTTTGCTCATTGGCGCTGCTAAAGCCGTAATCATAAAATGGCGCCACGTAAAAGCGATTTAACTGGCCCAAAAATGGCGAGATTTTTTCTTGGTTTAAATAAGGCAAAATGGCGCGGCCCAAATTGATGTTGATCTCGTTTTTAATGCTGTAGCCCGAATCAAAAGACACCGAGCCATCTCTAAAACCGCGCACCGAATAAACGCCGCCAACGGAAAATCGGTCATTGCCGTAAAGAGTTTTGTTAGAAAATTGGCTGTCGAAAGTGAGGCCGTAATTGATTGGAGTTTGGGCGAGGGTGAATCGGTGTGAGTAATTGCCGTAAAATTTTAACAGGCGAAATTCAGAATGGGCGGCGCTGCGATCGAGAGAGGCGGAGTCTTTTTTGGCGTCAAAAATATTTAAAGATTTTACCAAACTGGGCTTCAAAAACAGCGAAGAATTATTGAAGAAAAAAGTTGCCGAAAGGCCAAAAGAGGCAAGCGAAGCCTTGCGGCTCGAGCTTTGATCTTTGGTGTCATTGGAAAAACTTTGATTGTAGCGCTGACTTAAATTGAAATTTGAAACCAGTTTGAATTTTTTTCTTTTGAGCAAAGTGGCGTCCAGCGCGATTGATTTTGTGGAAGTTTCGCCGTGACTTTTGGAAGGCGTAATATCGCCAACATGCAGAAAATAAGAGCTTTTGGAATAGCTCAAAGTCAGGTTGTACCAAGTAAATGGCGCGGAAAAACTGGAAGAAAAAGAGTTGCTGCCAGCGTCTTTGCGATTGGCATCAAGATCATTAGCGGTGCGGCTGAGGCTTAAATTGTCGTTGAGGTGAAAAAGATTATCCTGCGAAAAGCTGGCAGTTTCGCGCCTTGAGCCCGTTAGGCTGCTGCCGTAATTGTCGAAAACCAAATTGACGTTTGAAGAATTATGCGGGTGGTTTTCCAGTGAAATTATCGAAGAATTTTTTTGCTCGCTGGGAATAATTTTTATTACAGCATTGTTTGAGGAGAGGCGGTTTATTTGGTCTAAACCCTGTTCAATTTTTTTTAGATTAAGAATTTCATTTTCGGAGATGACACCAAAAGCAGTAAATTTCTGCGTTTGGTCAGAAAATTTTTCTTCATTAAAAACGATTTTTTCGAGCGTGGATTCAGTAATTTCGATTTTTAAAACCCCACTTTCAAGATTTTGTGCCAACACCGCCGGGCTAGATGTGGCGTATCCGCTTTTAACTAAATAATTGGAAATATTTTGGTTAAGCTCGGAAATTTTCCCAAGCGTCAAACATTTTTCCAAATAATTTTTGGTCAAAGTTTTTTCACGAAATTTCGAAATGATTTTGTTGGCTGAAAAACTGATTTGCTTCACCAAAAAACAACGCCCTGAATTGATATTTTGCGCAGTTTCTTCGGCCTCTTTTTTTTGCGATTCTAACTCTTCTGCTTCAATTTTTTTCTGCTCTTGCCAAATATGCTCCAACTCTTTCTGCCGCGCCTGATCTTGCTCAAATTGCTTTTGTAATTGAAAGAGCTGGTCTTGCTCGGAGGCCGCGTGGGCGCTGAGTGGAGCAAGCACTAAAAATAGTAGGGTGATTGGTTTTTTCATGGGTTAGAAGATCGGTGTTGTGGTGTGTTTTTTAACTAAGATTTAATTGAGATTATTTCGACTATCCATTGCCACGTTGATCCAAAACTTTAGAGCGCAAAGTTGCAGAAAATCTTGGGCGGGTAGCTTCTGTAATTCTGACAGGAGCTACAGTTGTGTTTGGAATATCATTGGTAGCTGCAGGTTTTAACATCCCGATCTCTTCCATTTTACTGCTTAAAAAAGCTCTAGTTTCTTGCTTAGCAATTTCAGTAAGTCCCCCAGCATTTCCAATCACTTCAATAGCAATTCTGTCTTTTTTATCTCGGGCAAAAATATCAGCGCCATGAGCAAGAAATAATTCGCAAATTTCTTTATTAGCGTTTCTCGCAGCCATATGCAGAGGAGTTTCAAGCTTACTATTTCTCTCATTAATGTGGGCTTCACGATCAATTAATAACTTACAAATTTTTTTATATCCGTAATGTCCGGCAAGATGCAGTGCGGTGTTACCGGCGGTATCTTTGGCACTAATTTCTGCGCTATGACTAAGTAAAAAAACACAAGCATCTTTCTTGTTATGTTTGACTGCGATGTGAAGAGGAGATTTGCCGTCCTCATTTCTCATATTAACTGCATCAGCAGACGCGAGAGATTCTTGCAGTAATTGAATATCGCCGGCTTTTGCCGCGGCAAAGATTTTCGCCTCAGCTTCTTTGTGAGGAATAGCAGGAGTTGTAATGCCAGATTTGGCGTGCGCAGTTGAAGGGCGAGGGATGATTCTTTCTACTTTCGGACGATCGGTTGTTAAAGCGGATGAATCGACAACAAGTTTATTTCCTTGTTGTCGCAGTCTTACAGGCTCTTGAGCAAGCTTAGTTTGTTCTTCCAATCTTCTTTGTGTTCTTAACTGTTCTTCTTTGATTCTCAGATCATCCAATTTTTTTTGGCTTTGTAATCTCTCTTGCTCGATTTTAATTCTGGCTTCTTCCTCAAGTTTTCTTTGCGTGATTTCTTTTTGTTTTAATTCTTCTTTTTGCCTTTCTAAAATCTTTGATTCTTCAAGCTTTTGAGTTCTTCTTAGTTCTTCTTGTCTTACCTGTTCTTGGCGGTCTTCCAAAGCTTTAGTTTTTGCAAGTTGTTTATTCCTTTCCAAAGCGGTTTTGATTTTAGTTAAATTCTTATCTTCGGCGGGAATTTGATTATATCTAAGATCTAATTCGAGCAAAGTGTGATTTGTTACTAAGGCTTCTGCAAAAGCTCTTGCTCCGGCTTCTCCTATTTTATTTGACCAAAGATCGACCTTTTTTAGGTTCTTATTAGTTTTTAAAACTTTTGCTAAAGCCAGTGCTACAGAGGTTCCAATGTTATTGTTGCGAAGAGAAATTTGAGATACGAATGTATTATCTCTTAAAGCTTTTGCTAAGTTTGCAAATTCGAGGTCTCCTATGCCTAGTTCTGGCAAAGCAATAGAGGTTATTGTTGGATCGTTGTTTTTAACCCTTTCAAGAATCTTATAAAATTGAGGTCGTCTATTTCTTTCTAAAGCGGTTTTGATTCTAGCTAAATTCTCATCTCCAGCGGGAATTGGATTATAGCTAAGATCTAATTCGAGTAAAGTGTGGTTGGTCTCTAAAGCGTCAGCGAAATATTTTGCGCCGTTTGAGCTGATTTGGTTTTCAGATAAATCGAGTTTTATAATGGTCGTATTAGTTTTTAGAGCTTCTGCTAGTGCTTTAGCGCCAGAGTCTGAGATGTTGTTCTTGCCAAGAAACACGGGGGTTATTCTGTCGTTGGTTTTAAAAGCATCGGCTAAATCTTTTGCCACATCATTGCCCGCATTTTCGCCTTCAAGATAAAGCATTAAACCGAACCAATTACCTTTTACTTTATCAATAGCGTGTGTGATTTTTTCTGATCTATTTCTCCTTGCCTTATCTTCCATTGCCAATTCTTGCGCCAACATCCTTTCTTCTTTTTCTATAATTTGCCGCTGTAGCTCTGAAGCCTTATCATTAAATAATTTTGTGATTCTTATCTTGTTAGCCTGATTCGCAGAAGAATGGGCAACAAGATCTAACGCTGTCCTTCTGATATTATCTTTGACCGATAGAAGATTTGGATCCAAATCAATCAGTAATTCACAAAGTTCTGCGCGCCCCTTTTTTACCGCCTCATGTAAAGGAGTTTGCCCATCATTATTCTGCGCATCGATTTTTGCGCCAAGACCAATTAACCATTTGTGAATTTCTATACTATTTCCAAATGAGCCTCTTATGGCATTATGCAAAGGTGTATTCCCTTCCTCATCTTTTCCATCAATTCTCGCGCCACATCCAATCAACAATTCACAGATTTCTTTGTAGCCAAGACCTGCAGCCGTACCTAAATAAGGTAAAGCATTTTCTCCATCTAATGCTCCGGCATTAATAGCTTTGATTATGGTTGCCGAATCCCTATTCATTATAGCCGGAAAGACCTTGTGAAAATGTTTTTGGATTGCTTTTTTTCTATTTGCTTTTTTCTCATACTCTTCATCTCTTTTTCTTTGCTCTTGTCGCTCTTGTTCTTTTTTAGCATTTTCAATATCCAACAATCGTTTTTTTTCCAGCTCTTGCGCAATCCTCTCTTCTTCAGCTTTTCTTCTTGCCGGAGCTTCTGCAATTTCTCTAGATCTCTCTATCTCTCTAATTTGATCTACTTTCTGCGCTATCTGTGAAGTTAGTGAATCAATCTTGCTTTCAACATCTTGCTGCCAACTTTCATTTTGCGTCAACTCTCTAGCAATTTGCGCTATCTCTCGATCATTGGCTCTTGCATCTCTATCTATCTCATCTGTTTCGCGCGGATTTTCTTGGTAATATCTATATTCTCGGCCAACCCTATCGCCGTAAGCATTAAGGGCGCTCATCTGTTGATTGAGAGAATCAATTTCTCTGCTAAGAGAAATATGATCTCTCTCAAGATTTCGAAGTCTCGAGTTTAATTCGTCAGATTCTTCTTGATAAAGTTTTAGGATGTCTTTCATAACATTTGGTAAAATGTATATTTGAATGACCTATACCAAATGGACGTTGGTGATGCAGAATAAGATCTAGTTCCGCGAGATTTTCTAGAATCTTCTACTTCTTGATGGGAATTTCTTTGAGTACTAGATGCGCCGCCCATTGTGGTTTTTGGTTGGTTAGGTTTGTGGTGATAACTCGTTCCTTAGCTAGGTTTTAGAGTAGAATCAACTTCACTTTCTTCTTTTTCTAGAGTTCTGATTTCGTTTTCTAATTTGCTAATTTCCGCTTTAAGTTTGGTATACTCTGGTGAAGATGGATCAAGAGATTGAAGTTTAAATTCGGCTATTTTTAGGTCCATGTTATTTAGTTTTAATTGACCAGCAACGTAGTGCTTCTTCATTTGAAGCTCTTTGACTCTGGCTGGGTCAAGACCTTCTTTCGGTGTGTCGCTAGCGCCAAGGAATGATTTTGCGATATCGCCTGATAGGAATGATCCTTCGATGCCGCCTTTTAGCAACGCATCAGTGATGTTGCCGTGGATGCCAATGTCAGGAGATCCTAAATCAGAAAATACGCCGCCAGTTGAAGTTTTTGCGACAGATTTTTCTGCAACTTCTTCTTTTAAATCTTGTGCAGATTTAATCACAGAAGAAGGTCCGTCTATTTCTGTGCGTAATGCACTGATTTTTTCAGATAGAATTTTAGCTTCTTCCAAGGCGATAGGAGAACTTTTCTCTGGGCCATCAATAAGTTTATCTACTTCCTTCTCAAGTTTGCCGAGTGCTTTAATTCTATTTTCTTCTTCATATGTGTGGCGAAGCTTTAGATCTTTTTCAATCAGTCCTTTTAAGCCATCTTTGTTGCCGTTAAGAAGATATTCTAGGTGCGCTATTTCTTTCTCGTCGGTGGCTGTTGCGAGTTTTTTGGCATCACTCATGATATCCATTTGGAAAGCGATCATGCTATCTAAGTGAGATGAGAATAGATCTTTAAACGCTTTTTCTCTAACTTCTTCTTCGAGTTTTTCTTTCTCGGCTTTCTCTTTATTTATAGCTTCTTGTTCGATTCTATCTTTCTCAGCCTTCTCTTGAGCGGCAGCTTCCTCTTTCATCTTATCCTCTTTCAGGAACTTATCACCAAGCTCTTCCAATCCCTTATCAAGCTTATCCAACTCAGCTTTGCCATCTTTCTTATCTTGGTTGAGTTCAGCATTTTCTTCGGCCAAAGCTTTTTTATCTTCAGGGGTTGGGCCGCCGAGGATTGGGTCTTTTAGTTCTTCTGTTAGCGAAGTAAGTGGGTTTGCAGAATCTTTTTGATTATCGCGGCTGATTTTGTCTTCTAGGCCATTGGCTCCCTTCTTAATCATTGAATCTATGGCAGGGTTTAGAATTGCCGCCATTTTTTCGAAGGCTTTGTCGTTAGTGGCGTCGGTGAAGAGTCCGGATTTTAGCAATTTAAGATCTTCGACTTTCTTTTTAACGGCGTCTGGGCGCTTCTCTTGCGCTTCTTTTAATATCTCGCCTGACTCTTTTTTGATGCCGTCATTAAGCGCTTTTGAAAGCGTTTTCATTGGGTCTTCGCCTTCAATGCCAAATTGTTTTTGCAAGTAACTCAATCTCGCGGCTTTTTCAAAGAGAGATCGGCCATCTTGTTGGAAGGCTTTTTTGTTGTTTGGATCCATTCTTAAGGCTTCTTGCGCAGCTGTTAGCATCTCTCTTTTAGCGGCGTTGGCTTCAGAGAATTTGCCTTTTCTTTCTAGTTTATTGATGTCGCCAACTTGTTTGAGCAGGTCTTTGGTGGCAAGTTCTTGCAATCTGCCTTGGAAGAAAGTTCTGCGATTATCGTCTTTGCTATTGGCTTTGGCGGTTGCAAGAGCGTGAGCTTTTTTGTCTTTGAGTGGGGCGTGTGGTTTGAGAGGCGCAACTTCTTTTGGTTTTTGGTGGTCTTGCGCCAAGAATCCTCTCAAGTTTGCTTGTTGTGCTTCGGTGGTGCTGCGATTCATCGAGCCCGAGCCAAACATTTTTGAGATAGTATTAGATTTATTTAGGGCGTTTTTGCCGGCATTAGTCCAAGAGCCATCGCTTCTTTCAGCATTTTGCAAATTGCGCATGAAGGTTTCTTGAGCGGTGAGAGGGTTTCTTGCGGCTGATTCAAAACCAGCAACGCGAGCAGCGCCATCTAGGCCTCGGCTTGCGAGGTTGCTGGCCCAATTAGCGAAACCGCTGGCACTTTTGAATTTATTTTTATCGGCCTCGGCATTTTTCATGTGACGTTTTGCTTCTTTATCTTGCAGATATTGCATGAATTTTTTCTGCTCTTCTGGCTTGTTGGCAACAAGACGACCAACTTGTGCAGGGTCGGCGAGACTCGCTGATTTTAAGGCATTTTTGAGGTCTTTTTCAGAAGCAGTTAAGCCATCTTTGCCTTTTTTATCGAGGCTGGCTTTTAGTTCGGCAGCGCCTGAGCTGAGGTTTTTACCGGCCCAATCGTTTACAGCTTCTTTCAATTTTCCCTTCAACTCGGAGCCGTACATGCCTTGGGCTTTGAGTTCTTTTTCTTTGGCTTTGATGAGAGCTTTGGCTGGTTCGTGGATTTGTTTTTGATCAAGTCTGGCGGCAATGTGATCATGGCTAAGTCCCAAAGCAGCTGACATTAAAGGTTTGTTAACCGCGTCTTTTGCACCATTTGGATCTTTTTGTTGTGCCATGGCGTTTAGCTTGGCGAAGGTTTGATTTCTGACAAAGGCATCGCGTTGCGGTGCTGTTAAAGCTGAGCCATCTTTGTTTTTTGCATCAAAGGAGTCTTTTTGCGCCTGCTTAATGATAGGATCAATTATGGAGTTGCGACCCATTGAGCGCATTGCTTTCATTGGCACAATGATAGGATCAATTATGGAGTTGCGACCCATTGAGCGCATTGCTTTCATTGGCACATTGTAATCGCCAAGTTTTGAAAGTTTTTCGTCGATTCCCAAAGCTCTGCTTGCTGCAGCTAGACCTTTTTCACCGTACATTGCAGCAGTTGCGCCAATATTCATAGCTGTTCCAACAGCAGAGGTTCCAGCGGATAAAAGACTGCCCATGATGCCACTTTTACCAATGTCTTTGTTATCAGCTCCACCGGCGCCCGCCAAGGTCATGCCTGATTGGCCGTGTCCGACGCCGCCAGCATTTTTATTAGCAACGCCGCCAATGGTGATTAGATGTCCGGCAACTTCGGCAACTTTATTTAAAATTAGCTGGGTGATGAAAATTAAGGCGGCAATTTTGGTCATGCTGGTGAGCCAAGTAACAATTGTTCTGTCACCAATGCCCGAGGCTTTTAAGATATTGTTGGAGAACAGGCCAAAGCTAAATGGCTCTACGCAGGCAGTGTAAGATAAAAGGTCTCTAAAGCTGGCATCAATTAGCATGACGAAGTTATAGAGAATGGCGAAAATCAGGATAATTTCGAGAGCTCTGGCGCCTAAGAAGGCCAACCAGTTTTTAAACATGGTGTTGGTTTGATTGAATAAGGTGAAGGAGATGAAGATTGGCCCTAAACATAAAACGAAAATAATTTTCATCATATTCATCAAATACATCGAGGCGGCAATCATCATGGTATAGATGAAGTAGCCTACGAGAGCGTAGATGCCGACGACGTAAAATATGCCAAATAGATCGGCTAAAACTAAGCTAAATACTTTTCCGGCAAAGGCCGGTGACAACATCATTTCGATGGTTGAATCAATGTAGGAGAAGCGAGTCGAGCTGCTTACATCAGTGGCTCGATCCATTTGAGCTACCATTATTGCCGAGGTATCCATTCCTTGAGACAGTGCGTTATCGGAAAGGCTCATCATCATCGAGACGATGTAATTCATACTGTCGTAGAAAAACCCGACGATGAATTCATTGTAGAAATACCAGCTATTGGCGCCGGTGAAGAACATGATTAAGCTGATTTTTAATAAGCGGTTCATCAATTCTTTTCTGCTGACCTCAACAATGCCAAGCAAGACAGAGAGGCCGTAGAATGCTACATAGAGTGATAAGGTAACCTGAAGAATGAGTCTGAAGCCAGAATCTTGAACGATTGCACGAAACATGAATTCAATAATACCGCCAACCCTTTCATAGGTTGTAGTGGTGACGGTGTTTCCAGAGGCATCTTGCGATAAGGAGGTGACAGGTTCTAGGTCGCCAAGTAAGGCATTTTCAACTAGGCGGACCATGAATTCTAATAGTCCGACGGTGCTGAGATCGCTATTGTCGCCAACGCCCTTGAGGATGTCGATATTATATTTGCCGTAATTGTCGTTATAATAGAGGTCGAAAATTTTGACTTTTACCACTTCGTTAGGGCCGTGGTAAGTATCATTGGCGGTGTTGGTGTTAACGCCGGTATTACCGTCGCCATCATCTTTCATGAAGATTCGCTCATTAGCGCTTTTGAAAACATAGGCGGTGCGATCTTTGCCAGAGCTGTCTTTACATTCACCATTAGAATTTAAAGTTATGTCGCAAACTTTAGTGGCGTTACCAAGAGCGTCGTAATCTTCAACAAACAGGTGATAAAGTCGTGCTGGGTCAGTCACGCCAGAACGGCCAAATAACCCGATATAAGCACCCATGCCGGCAATAAATTTGCAGGTAGATTGTTTGTCGGCGATTAGCATCGTCTCACTTTTATCGTAATAGTTTAACGGAAAGTGATAAACGCCGTAATCAGAGGCGGTGCCGTAAATTGGATTTTTTGTACAAGAGCAAAGTCCGGGATTATCTTGTTGCATAACGCCGGTAGAGACGCCATTACCATCAAGCTGCATGGTAGTTGGACTGCAAGTTTGATAAAGTTCAGCGGTGCTATTAGTGCCAGCGTAGCAAATGCAGTTTTTGGTTGAAGGATCTCTTTTAGCACAAGTTTTGCAGACACTTAAGGCATTAAGCTCAGTATCATTCATGTCATGATAGATGCCACCTCCCCAAGGTGTCCAAGCTCCGGAAATCTTAATTAAGAAAGCGTCACCATTTGATTTAAAAGTGGTATCGTGCCAGCGCGCGGTTTGTCCGCCGGTGGTTGCATCATAAGTTGCGCCATCAATGCCATCAACGGTTGGATAGGCATCAACAACAACGTTACTTACATTAAATTCATCGGTGGTAAAGCATTGCTCTTTGCAGGAAGAGGAGAAGGCAATTAAGAAAACCAAAGAAAAAATCTGTGTTATTTTCTTAACCAAGTTCATCAAAAAATTTTTAGAATTGGAAGGGATGCTAGCTTTGTGGTACCTGCGGCCGGACTTGAACCGGCAAGAGCGATAAAGCTCCACGGATTTTAAGTCCGTTATGTCTACCATTCCATCACGCAGGCAAAAAAAATGAGAGGGCGGAAACTAGGTTTGCTCCTGTAAGAATTCTACAGAATTTTTTAGGAAAGTTTTGGGGCGGGATTGTTGTGAGAATTTGGGGAAAAATATTTAATCGAATTCTTGAATAGCCACCCCCAACCCCTCCTTGAAAAGGAGGGGCTTTAGTCCGCATTCGGTTTTGAGTACTCCCCTCCTTTTCAAGGAGGGGTTGGGGGTGGTTATTCGCAAAGTAAATCTTTCAAGATTTCTTCCCCAACCTAACCGCAATCTTATCCTCCGACCTAACAATCTCCGGCTCCTTCTTCACATCAGATTTCGGCGCTAAAAAAGAATAATGAAAACTCGAAGAGCCTTCCGAGTCTTGATTTTTAGCTGCGGACAAAGTCAAAACGCGATCCTTAACCTGCACCGCAATATCTTCTTTTTTAAATCCCGAAAAGCTCAATTCGTAATAATAATTGTTATTGTCCTCACTGGTTGAAACCTGAGATTTACTGGCTTTGCCGCTTTTCTCGGCCTCGGCAAAAATCTCGCGCATATGTTTTTGATGATTAGCAAAAACTTGATTCATGTTTTTTTCCATCGCGGCCATTTCTTCAAAAATATTAAAAAACGGATCGCGAGTTTGACGTGCTTTGGAAATATTTTGCGCCAGCAAAGTTGTGCCCACGCCAAGTAAAATGCAGGTTGTGGCAATAAAAGTTTTGGAAGGGGAGAAGTTTTTAAAAGCGTTTTTAACGCTTGAGAGTTTCTGATTTTTATTAAGGTCTGTCATAAAATAAATGAGGTTAGTTAATAAATTTCGGCGGTTTTTTGCGCCGAAGTTTTTCTCATTTAATTTTGACTTTTTCGGTTTCAAGAAGGGGGTGAAATAACTTTTGCAC
This sequence comes from uncultured Alphaproteobacteria bacterium, assembly GCA_903879805.1. Classification (GTDB taxonomy): domain Bacteria; phylum Pseudomonadota; class Alphaproteobacteria; order Rickettsiales; family UBA1997; genus UBA2645. The sequence goes on from CAIRMX010000154.1 coordinate 17,416, forward strand.
AGCTGTGCAAAAGTGGCTTTTAACCAACAAAATCAAGGGTCTAAATTTACAAAATCTTCTTAAACTCGTCTAATTCGACTGATTTTTTAATCACCGCCGCACCAATTTTTTTCAGCAAAATAAAGGTCAAATTGCCGCCTTCATTTTTTTTATCTTTGTAGAGATGGCTGATTAAATTTTCCTCATTCCAAGTGCTTCTGATTTTTTTGTAATCAGTGACAAAGCCGGAATTTTCTAAGTGCGATTGAATTCGCACGCAGTCACTTTCTGAAATCATCGCAAAATTTTGCGACATTTTTGCCGCCATTGCCATGCCAAGCGCAACTGCTTCGCCGTGCAAAATTTCGGAAGAATATTTGGTTTCAGTTTCAAAAATGTGACCAAAAGTGTGACCAAAATTTAGTAAGGCGCGCTCGCCGTTTTCTTTCTCGTCGCGGCCAACAATCTCGGCCTTAATCTCGCAAGAGCGGGCAATGATTTTTTGCAGAATTTCAACGTCAAAAGCAAAAATTTTGGCGTAATTTTTTTCTAAAAATTCGAAGAAATTTTCGTCAAAAATAAAACCATATTTTACCACTTCGGCGTAACCGGATTTTAATTCGCGAAGCGGCAAAGTTTTTAAAAAATTCAAATCGCACAGCACTAATTGCGGTTGGTAAAAACTGCCAATTAGATTTTTTCCCGACTCACTATTAATTGCAGTTTTGCCGCCAACCGAACTGTCAACTGCCGCGAGCAAAGTTGTTGGCACTTGCACAAAGTCAATTCCGCGCAATAAAATTGAGGCAATAAAGCCCGACAAATCGCCAATCACGCCGCCGCCGAAAGCGACAATTAGCGATTTGCGATCAATGCCTTTGGCTAAAATTTCTTCGCAGATTTTTTCTAGCGAGGCGAAAGATTTGGTTTGCTCACCTGCCTTGGTTGTAATTACTTCTGTATTGATTTTAGTTTTTTCTAAAACCTCGCGAAGTTTTGGTAGGTGCAGACCCACAACATTTTCATCGGTGATGACAAAAATTTTGCTGTAGTTTTTTTGAGCCAAAAATTCGGCTAAATATTCAATTGAATTTGGGGCAATTACGATGTCGTAACTTCTTTCGTTTAGAGCAACGGAGATTTTATTTTTCATTTTTTAGTAACTTGATTTCGCGAATAATTTTTACGATTAAAGTGTCGTGATTAATGTCGGTAGTGTCGAATTTTAAATCAGCTTCAGCATAGTTTGGATAACGCTTGGCGGCTAAATCTTCTAAAATTGCGCGCTTGTTTTTTTGGTTTAAAAGTGGGCGAGTATTTTTATTTCCGACGCGATGAAGCACCGTTTCAATTGTGGCATGTAGCCAAATAATAATCGCTTTTTCTTTTAAAAGTTGTCGGGTGTCGGCGTCCATGAAGGCGCCGCCACCAAGGGATAAGACGATTTCTTCATCACGCAAAACAATGTCGCGGATGATTTTTTTTTCAACTTCGCGAAAATATTTTTCGCCATGCTCGGCAAAAATTTCTTTGATGTTTTTATTTTCAAAATCTTCGATTTCAGAATCGCAATCGAGAAAGTAGCGTTTGGTTTTTTCGGCCAATTTGCCGCCGATCGTAGTTTTGCCAACTCCCATCAAACCTATGATTGCGATGATTTTTTTACTCTTCATTACTTGAAAAAATTATTAGCAAAACTAAATGTCTGTTCGTATGGTTTGCTTTCATTATTTTAAATCAAGTTTCTTCCCCAATCTTTAACAATTTATTCGAGGTTCGAATGTCCAATTTTATTAACAGGACTAATTCTTTTGCTTCATCAGCTTCAAGAACAACAACTTACGACGTAGCTCTTCGTGACTACATGGTAAAAGTTTACAACTTTATGTCAGTTGCTTTGGGCATTTCTGGGCTAGTTGCGTTTTTAACGGCGAGTTCTCCGGAAGTAATGAATGCACTTTTTGGCACTCCGCTTTCTTGGGTGGTAATGTTGGCTCCACTTGGTTTTGTTTTTTATTTCGGTGCCAAGATTCATTCAATGTCAGTTGATAAAGCAAAAAACTGTTTGTGGATTTTTGCCGGATTGATGGGTCTTTCAATGGCTTCAATTTTTGTAATTTACACCAGCACTAGTATCGCGAGAGTTTTCTTCATCAGTGCTTCAGTTTTTGGTGCGATGAGTTTGTACGGATATACCACTAAAAAAGATCTTACAGCTTTAGGATCATTCTTAATCATGGGTCTATTTGGTCTGATTATTGCCTCAGTGGTAAATATCTTTCTAAAAAGTTCAGCACTTGAATTTGGTCTATCTCTAATTGGAGTTTTCCTTTTTATTGGTTTAACTGCTTACGACACTCAACGCATTAAACAAAATTATTACCAATTTGCAGGCAACAAAGAAATGGTTGCTAAATCTGCAGTTATGGGCGCTCTCAGTCTTTATATGGACTTCATTAATCTCTTCATGATGCTACTTCGTTTTTTTGGTGACAGAAGAAATTAATCGGTTCTGGTGAGATAAAAGAAGGGGGCGCGAAATTCCTAATTTCGATCTTCTTTGGCCCAGAGTTAAAGTTTTTTAAAAAAGTTTTTGTTTAATGAATTTTAGCTTTTAGGGTGCGCGGCCCCAACAATTTTTTTTAATACTAAGGAGTTATAAAGTTCTATGTCAGAAGCTATCAAAGGTAAAGTTAAGTGGTTCAACGACGAAAAAGGTTTCGGATTTATTGAGCAAGAAGGCGGAAAAGATGTATTCGTACATCACAGCGCTATCAACACTTCAGGCAACGGCCGCAGAACTTTGGTTGAAGGTCAAGACGTAAGTTTTGAAGTGATCCAAGGTAAAAAAGGTCCAGAAGCTGCAAACGTTACTGCAGAATAAGAACTAGAGATAAGTCTTTAATAAAAGATTAAGTCTAAAAAAACTCCTCCGAAAGAAATTTCGGGGGAGTTTTTTTATTTAATATTTACGGCATCCTCAGTGTCACCCCGTCGGATGACGGGGTCTATCTCGTCGAGACTTCGTTATTATATTTATACAAGTAGTGCTGTGGCCAAGTGGACCCCGTCATTCGACGGGGGTGACACCGAATTTTGATAACTCTATTTCGCCAAGCTTTTCAAGAACGACTTATCATTCAAAATATCCAAAACCGTATCACGTAGAATCGTGTTAATAGTTTCTTGGTCAGTTGATTCAAGAGGCGCTAAGAAATGTTTTCCCTTAACAGAAAGAGCAAAATTCTTAGTAAATTTCTCGCCAGTTTTATTGTTTGTTACGATAATTTTAATCGCGCTGTCAGCTTCAGAAGTGCCGATGAAAAACTTACGTACCGCTTTGTATTGCACGCTTTCCAAATGGATCTCGACAGTTTTGTCTAAACCTTGTCTAAAGCCTTTTTGAGCTAAATTTTCTCCGATTTTCTCGCGCAATAGTTCGGCCAAATTGTCTCTGCTTGAAATAGTAACTTTTTCAATACCAAAAGTTTTATTGCCGATAATTTCCTTATGCGCTCTTTCGTCAAAAGCCACGATAGAAATGGCGCCGACATTGTCGAAATCTGATTTTTCAAGATCGATTGTGATGTCGAATTTCATTTTTTGATTTTCGTGAGTGCAGGCAGCAAGCAGCAAAATTGCTGAAGCCAGAAGTAATTTTTTCATAAGATGATTTGATTAGTTAATAAGAGAAATCTTGGCAGAGCCTAGATATTCAAGCTTTAATTTGATATGAGTTAAATCAGATTTTCTGCGCCACTGTCAAAATGCTGGTGCTTTTCTTTTCTAAAAATTTCGAACCATCAATGTCAAATTGATCCAAAATTTTAAATCCGTTTTGCGCTAAAATTTCTCTCAGCTCTTTTGCCGCATAGATTTGTAGCGAAAATTTATTATTAATTCTGATTGGTCTCTCGGCGTTTTTTTGCAGGGTGTAATTGTCGTAAGATGTCAGAAGCCCATTTTTTCGGTCAATGGTTGAGCATTGCACATTGTGAATTTGTGTGTCGCCAACCACGCGTTGCAGGTGCATTGAAAAGTCTCTGAAAACCTTGTCGCTCATGGCATCTAAGTTGAAAATGTCGAAAACATAAATTCCGCCAACTCGCAAATTTTTGTGAATATTTCTAATCGCTTTTGCAAAACCAGATTTGCTCAAATGTCCAACCGCGTTAAACATGGTAATTGCCGCATCAAAGCTGCCAACCCTGATACTGCGCATATCGCCATCAATAAACTGAATTTTTAATTTCTCTTTCTTGGCCTTGTCGCGCGCAATTTTTAAAAGGGCAGGACTAAAATCCGATCCCACAACTTGATAGCCGCGCTTGGTTAAGAAAAATACTTGTGAGCCAGTGCCACAGGTTAAATCAAGCACCGAGGCCACCTTGTGTTTTTTGAGCAACTTTTCGAGTACCGCATTTTTCGCCTCGGTATCCTCCCCAATATTATGCGCGTCGAAATACTGCGGCAGTTTTTTATATTCGATGGGCAGGCCGAGTTTTTTTGTCATATGGGATTTGAGATTTTGTAGTTTTAAAACGGCATCATAAAAAAAATTCGAAACAAATAATCAAACATTCAAATCATGATAAAACTCTACGGAATCAAAAACTGCGACACGGTTAAAAAAGCAATGGCTTGGCTTGCGGAGCGGGGCGTTAAATATCAATTTCACGACTACAAAAAAGACGGTGTCGATTCAAAAAAACTGGCAGAATTTTTAGAAAAATGCGGCTGGGAAAAATTGTTAAATCGCAAAGGCGCAACTTGGAGACAGCTCAGCGCGCAGGAGCAAAGCAAGATCATCGACAACAAATCAGCACTAAACCTGATGCAAGAAAAACCCTCTATAATTAAGCGCCCGATTGTTGATTTAGGCGAGAAGCAGTTGGTTGGTTTTGATGTGAAGAATTATTCGGAGTTTTGGGGGGTAAAATGATCGTTAAAAATATCAGTAAGTTACAAATCTTTTTCTTTTCATTTTTGGCTCTGCCGCTGTCTTTTGTAGGCATTCCAATTTATCTCAATGTCAGCGATTTTTATGCCAGAAAGTTTGAAATTAACTTGGCGACAATAGGCATTTTGTTGATATTTATTCGCATAATTGACGTTGTGCAAGACCCGTTAATTGGTTATTTGTCTGACCTTCTTTCACAAAAAAAGATTGGTCGCAAAAAGATTATTTGCACGTCATCAACCCTCCTTTGCTTTGCATTTTATTTGGTTTTTAACCCTCCAGAATCTCTGGGTAAAAACTTGTCAATTTTGTGGTTTTGCGGTTCTTTAATTGCCACCTACACCTGCTTTAATTTTACCATCATAAATTTTGAATCTCTTGCGGCAATTTTTGCCAAAAATGATCAAGAAAGAATTGCGCTGAACTCTTCTAAAGAGATGTTTGGCGTAATAGGAATGATTTTTGCTTTCTTGCTTCCGACGATTTTGGTCAGTTTTTTTCTTCTAGATGCTGCTTATGTTTATCCGGTTTTTAGCTTTGCGTTTGCAGCGCTGATGCTGTTAGCAAGCTTTGGATTTTTTCGTAAAATAAAAATCGAAAAAGAGTTTCTAGAAATTAATCCAACAGCAAAAATCAAATTTTTAGAAATTTTGCGGGATAAAAAATTCTTAGTTTTTTTGGCAATTTTTTTTCTAAATGCAGTGGCAGTAAGCTTGCCGGCAGCAAACTTAAATTTTTATATTAACGACATTTTGCACAGGCCAGAAAATCTGGGATGGTTTTTGTCGATTTATTTTATCTCGGCATGTGTTTTTATTCCGTTTTGGAAATATTGCGCCACCAAGTTTGGCATGATTAGATCTTGGATTTTTTCTATTTCTGGATCGGTTCTGACATTCTCATTTGCTTATTTTTTAACCTCTGAAAATGCTGATTATTTCTACTTAGTTTGCTTTTTTTCAGGAGCTTTTTTAGGCGCTGATTTAATCATGCCGCCAGCAATTTTGGCCAAAATAACCTCTGCTAAAAAAGAAATGATTTCGTCTTATTTTTCGTGGTGGAATTTAACCGCAAAAATGAGTCTCATGATTGCTGCATCTAGTAGTTTAATTGTTCTTGGACTATCTGGATACAAGCCCGGATTAAGCGCGCCGGAAGGAGTGATTAGTATTTCATTTTTTTACGCCTTATTACCTTGTGTGTTAAAAATTTTTACAATTATCAATCTAGTCTACGTTATCAAAAAATTTCCATTTTATGAAACTTAAAAATCTTTCAATTATTATGACCTTAGCTTTTTTACTTGGATGCTCTTCGGTTGACCCAAAAATTTATGCAAAAAATTCGCCAAAGTTAGATATTAGAAATTACTTAAGTGGTCCTCTTGAAGCGCAGGGAGTTTTGCAAAATCGCAGTGGCGAAGTTATTAAAACCTTCAGTGTAAAAATGATTGGAACATGGAAAGGAAACGAAGGAACACTCGAAGAAGATTTCATTTTTTCTGATGGCAAAAAAGATCGCCGCGTTTGGGAAATAAAATTCTCTGATGATAATAATTTTATTGCCAAAGCTCACGACACCGTTGGAATTGCCAAAGGAGAGCAATATGGCAATGCCATGAAAATGGACTATGTTTTAAAAATTGATGTCGATGGCAAAAAATATGACATTCGTTTGATTGATTGGATTTATTTGGTTGATGAAAAAACCGCAATCAACGTGTCTAAAATGACAAAATTTGGCTTTCGCGTTGGAAGTCTAACTATTTCATTTAAGAAGCTTTAGCCTTCGTTAGAGCATCTGCAAGTGCCAGTTTTAACTCAGTAAATTTGAAGACATAGCCGCTGTTTATCAGAACTTTTGGGTAAACTTTTTGACCACTTAAAAGAAGTTCTTTAGCCATTTCCCCATAAATAATTTTCATGCTTATTGCCGGAATGGTGAAAAGACATGGTCTAGAAATTTGCTGGGCAAGAGCTTGCGAGAAATCAAGATTGGACGCGGGGTTGGGTGATGTTAAATTAACCGCTCCAGAAATATCGGCGTTATTAATGATGTGCAAAATTGCCCCAATTTCATCATCAATGTGAATCCAGCTGAGGGTTTGTCTTCCTGAAGCAATTTTACCGCCAAGAAACATTTTAAATGGTGGCAGCATTTTTTTAATGATGCCGCCATTTTTACCAATGACAACGCCAGTTCTAAGCAAGACCAGCCGTGTTTTGTTGATAGCTTTTTTTGCCTCAAATTCCCAATCAAAACATAATTTCTGTGAGAAAAATTCTTGGTTTGTTGGTTGAGAATTTTCTTCAAAAACTTTTGTTTCAGAAGTGCCGTAATAACCGATTGCCGAGCCACTAATAAAAAGTTTTGGAGGTGTTTTGCTGTTTAAAATTTTTGCAACTAAATCTTTGGTTACATCAATTCTACTTTGAGAAATTTTCTGTTTTTTTGATTCACTCCAGCGACAAGAAATTGGCTCTCCGCAAAGGTTTATAACTACGTCGTAATTAAAGTTATCCTTAAGCTTACTGATGTAATGCAGGTTGTTTAATGATTTAAGATTGGTTTGCCTGGTTAACACTGTGACTGAATTTCCTAAGCTTAAAAGCTTATCAACTAATTTAGAGCCAATAAATCCGGTGCCGCCGGTTACTAAAAAATGTTTTGTCATAAGGATGAATTTTATTGGTTAGGAATTTGTAAACGAACTGTCATAAATTATTTTAATATCACAAACTTAAGTTACTCAGTTCGATTAATCTAAAATAATTTGCATAAGCTAAAATGAAAAAAAATTGCTGGATGTTGGAGCTAGTTATGGAATTGGAGAAGCTCTGGCGCGTAAGTTTTATGACAGTGGATATGATGTGATTTTATCAGCAAGAAGTTTGGAAAAACTCGACCAATTAAAGCAAAATTTATTGAACGATTTTGATTCAAAAAATAATCGAAATGAAATTTTAACTTCTGTTCTTGATGTTTCTGATTTGAGTTCCATCCAAAAATCTTTCGCAGAATTGCTGGAAAAGTTTGAAAAAATCGACTTAGTAATTTTTTGCTCAGGCCTTTACAAGCCTATGTCGGTTGCTGATTTTGATCTCGATTTCGCAAAAAAAATTGTCGATGTTAATTTTATGGGTTTTCTCAACTTGCTTCATGTTGTTAAGGCGCAGATGTATAAACAAAAATCAGGTCATATCGCCGCAATTTCTAGCGTTGCGGGTTATTGTGGTCTGCCACAATCATTTGCGTACGGAGCTTCTAAAGCTGGCTTAATTAACCTTTGTGAGGGAATTTATCCAGAATTGCAGAGAGCGGGAATTGATCTTTCGGTGATTAATCCAGGATTTGTCAAAACCAGATTAACTGACCAAAATAGTTTCAAAATGCCGTTTTTAATTTCTTCCAAAGAAGCCGCGGAGATTATTTTTTATGGCCTAGAGAAAAAATATTTTGAGATTCACTTTCCGAAAAAATTCACCTTCATCCTAAAATTTTTAAGAATTTTGCCTTACCAAATTTTCTTCTTTTTGACCAAAAAATCTCTGCCTAAAACAAAAGATAACTAATCACGTAAACACCTATGAAACAAGGCTCTATCGCAATAATTGGTTCTGGAATTTCTGGACTTGCCGCTGCTTATTTTTTGGCTGATAAATATCAGATAAAACTTTTTGAAAAAAATGATTATCTGGGGGGACATTCAAACACAGTTAGTGTTGATTATGATGGCTGTAAAATTCCTGTTGATACTGGTTTTATCGTCTTCAATCACCAAACTTACCCAAACCTAAAAAACTTTTTCGAACTGCTAGATGTTGAGTGCCAAAAGAGTAATATGTCTTTTGCAGTCAAGGTTGATGATGGTCGCTTTGAATATGCCGGAACAAATTTGGCAACTGTTTTTGCTCAGTTAAAAAACGCTCTCAATCCAAAATTTTTAAGAATGTTAAGCGACATCTTAAAGTTTAACAAAAGGGCAATTGAGGTTCTAGAAAAGCCATTCGATGCCAATTACAGCTTGGAGAATTTTCTTAACGAACTTGGTGTAAAAGATTATTTTCGCCAATTTTATCTCTTGCCGATGTCGGGTGCAATTTGGAGTTGTCCACTGGAAGCGATGTTGGCTTACCCGGCGCAAAGCTTTGTGCGGTTTTTTAAAAATCACGGATTGCTCACGGTTGCCAATCAACCACAATGGTACAGCGTTAAAGGTGGATCGATTGAATATGTAAAAAAAATTCAGACGAAAATTTCCAACAGCATTAGCTTATCAAATGAAGTTTTGTCTGTTACCAGACTAGATGGCGAGGGTGTTTTGGTTAAGTCTATACAAAGTGAAGAAAAATTTGATGCGGTTTTGTTTGCCTGTCACGGCGATCAAGTTTTGAAAATTTTACAAAATCCAACTGCGGAAGAATTTGAGATTTTTTCTTCATTTAGTTACCAAAAAAACCTCGCGGTTTTGCATCGCGATGAGTCTTTAATGCCGCGCTCTAAAAGAGCTTGGGCAAGCTGGGTTTATGCAAATAATCGAAATAATTCTAATGGAATTGCGGTTACTTACTGGATGAATAATTTGCAAAATATTGATCACAATTTGCCGCTTTTTGTAACGCTAAATCCTAATACAGAAATTGCCGAAGATAAGATTTTTGCAAAGTTTTGCTACGAACATCCAATCTTTGATTCTGCTGCCGTTAATGCTCAAGAGCGCATTAAAGAAATTCAAGGAACCAATCGTCTTTATTTTTGCGGAGCTTATCAAAAATATGGTTTTCATGAAGATGGAATTTCGTCAGCTATTACCGCAATAAACAAAATGGAAGTGATGGTGCCGTGGCAAAAATAAATAATTTTTCGATCTGCCTCGCAGGCATTTGGCATAAAAGGCTTAGGCCATCTGTAAATGAGTTTTTCTACCGAGTTTTTTATCTTTGTTTTGATGTGACAAAAACTCCCGAAATTATCTCAAAATTACTTTCTTGGAACCGTTTCAATCTTTTTAGTTTTTACGATAAAGATCACGCTAAGCTAGATGGGGCTAATCTTGAAAACTGGATCAGAGATATTTTATCTAATCACGATTTGAGTGGTAAAACTAAGCGGATTTTTCTTTTAACTCATCCGCGAGTTCTGGGTTATGTTTTTAATCCGGTTAGCTTTTGGTTTTGTCTAAATGATAAAGAAGAGTTAATCGCGGTTGTAGCTGAGGTAAATAACACTTTTGGCGAAAATCATAATTACCTAATATTTAATCCAGATCATGCTCCAATTGGCCCAAACCAATGGTTTGATGCTAAAAAAGAATTTCATGTTTCTCCGTTTTTCGAAGTGAGGGGAAGCTACAAATTTCGCTTCATCTTTAACCAAAGAAAAGTCGCAGCGTGGATTGATTATCTTTGCGATGATGGTTACAAAAATCTTTTAACCAGTGTGATTTGTAAAAAAGTAAAGCCTTCAGATTACTTGCTGCTCAAGCAGCTTTTTCTGGTTCCGATAGTGACCTTTAAAGTGATTTTTCTAATTCATTGGCAAGCCTTAAAAATTTGGACTAAGGGCAATAAATATGTTCCCAAGCCAGTTGCCAAGCCATTCAAACTTACAATAACTAAATGAAAAATTATGATTTAATTTGGAGTGCCCTAGAAAATTGCGACTATGGAATTCTAGCAGTTAAAACTCCTGACGGTGCGATCAGAAAATTTTGTGGTAAAAATTCTGGACCAGTAGCTGACATTGAACTCAAAGATGATCGGGTGATTGATTGGATAATTTCGGGGGGTGATGTTGCTCTTGGTGAATCTTACATGGACGGCTTTTGGAACAGCTCAAACCTTGCTGATCTTTTAACATTTTTGACAGTTAATTCTCACGCTTTGGAAGGTTTTTTTCATGCCAGAAAATTTCGTGCCTTAGTTCTTTTTCTCAAAAGTTTTTTCACTCAAAATACTAAAAGAGGCAGCAAAAAAAATATCCGCGCCCATTACGATTTGGGAAATGATTTTTATCAGCTGTGGCTTGATGAAAGCATGACCTATTCTAGCGCAATCTTTGATAGCGCAGATATTCCTTTGTTTGAAGCTCAGCAAAAAAAATATCAACGCATTCTCTCGGCGCTAAACGCCGGAGACGTTTTAGAAATTGGTTGTGGCTGGGGAGGTTTTGCGCAAAAAGCCGCTGAATCGGGCAGAAAAGTTACGTGTTTAACCATCTCGCCAAGGCAAAGGGATTATGCCGTGAGCCGTTTGAAAAAATGTGGCTTAGAAAATTTTAGTAACATCAAGTTGCAAGATTATCGTGATGAAAAAACACCACATGACAACGTGGTGTCAATTGAGATGTTTGAAGCTGTTGGCAAAGAATATTGGGAAAAATATTTTCAGGTTTTGTGCGATATTTTAAGGTCAAAAGGCAAAGCAGTTTTGCAGATTATCACAATTGATGAGCAGGTTTTTGAAGATTACGGAAATCGGGTTGATTTTATTCAAAAGCATATTTTTCCAGGCGGCATTCTTCCGTCAAAATCTATCATTCGCCAATTGGCTAAAGATTATGGATTTGAAGTAAAAAACGAATTTGCTTTTGGCCTAGATTACGCAAAAACACTGGCAATTTGGTTAGAGAGTTTTGATGCCAAGCGTGAGCAAGTAAAAGCCTTGGGTTTTTCTGAAGAATTTATACGTAAATGGCGTTTTTATCTGTGCTATTGCATAGCGGGATTCGCAGCAAAACGCACTGATGTGGTGCAGTTTGAATTGCAAAAAACTCTATGAAGAACCTGATAAATATTTTTCTAGTTTTGTTTTTTTCTACCTCATCCCTTGCTTTTGCAGAATTTCCTAATTCTGTTGAGAAGAAATTTTTGATAGGCTCTGCCACGCTAAAATTTTTAAGAATGAAGGTTTACGACATTTCTTTGTGGTCTGTGGAGCCAAAATTTTCTTACAGCAAACCTTTCGCGATTCAGATCAAATATAATATGAATTTCAGCAGCCAAGATTTGGTTAAAAGATCAATTGCCGAAATTGAGCGCTTGCATGAATTGACAGGCGAAGAAAAGAAATCCTACGCCAAAGATTTAGCGATTATTTTTCGCTCAGTAAAAAAAGGTGACGAAAAATTAGCAATTTTTTCTCCAGAAAAAGGCGTGAAAATGCTTTATAACAACGAGCTAACCGGAGTAATTTCTGACCCCAAATTAGCCCGCTTATTTGTAGATATTTGGCTTGATGAAAGAGGTTCGTATCCTGAAGTGACAAGGAAGCTTCTGGGGAAGTAGGGTTGTTTGTAGCTTGGGTTTAATCTGCTTTTGGGTTTTGATTTATTTACTTCTGCCGGACTTTACCGGACTTCTTTAAACTGGCTTCTGGCGGGAGGAAGGCATCCACATTATACGCTTCAAAAGGTTATCAGCAAATGATTCATGCTTTTATGAAAATCATATATACCCCCATTTATACCCCCAAAATTTATTCTTATGCTTAAATATCGGCATAACCATTTTTGGAATTTTTACTTCTTGCAAGTCCTATTGCCAGCGCCTTATTTCCAAAGGCAGCTCATTCAAAATTGATCTGCACCCTCTCCACTTCGGCAAGAATTTGTCCATCATAGCAACAAACCTATGATTATGAGTTTTCTCTATGAGATGCATCAGCTCATGCACAACCACATACTCCAAACACTCGATGGGTTTTTTCGCAAGCTCCAAATTTAAGCGAACATTTTTTGTGGCGATATTACAACCTCCCCACTTGGTTTTCATTTTTTGAATGAAGAGTCGACTGACTTTCACATCAATCACCTTCTCCCATTTTGCGATCAGCTCTACAGCGTTTTGTTTGAGTTGTTCACGATACCAGCCTTCAACGATTTTTTGCCTTTCCTCCTTATCCAATTTCTGATTAGCTCTTACGCATATTTGGTTTCGCCTAAGTTCTACGCGCGGTCCATTCTCGTCCTCGATTACTTTGAGCAAGTAACGCTTCCCCCAAACGCTATGACTTTCTCGGTCGAGATATTCGCGCGGCGCTTCCCTCTCTTGATCTCGAAACTTTCGTTGCTGTTTTTTGATCCAACTCAACTTGGAAATCGTGAAGACTCGAATCGTGTCTAGGTTCATGTGAGAAGGGGCTGAAATCCTAACCTTACCAATTGGAGGAAGCACACTAAGATGGACGTTCTTGATATCTTTTAGAACCACGTCTGCGGTGATGTTACCAAATTGCATTTGTTTGAGCATCAGTACTCCGCCTGCGCCTTGATGATAAGGAAAATTCGTTCCACCTCTGCAAAATTATTTCCCAGCAAGGGTAACAACGCAGACTTGATAACATTTTCCTTCATTTGATTTCCACGGAAGGCGTCTGGCTTCACGCGATTCACCAGCTCATGAATCTCAAGGGCAATCTCCTCATTTTCTTTGAGGTTGCTGAATAGCGCCCGCTTACCAGGCGTATTTAACTTTTCAGGCACATCGCCACCAAATCCTTTTTGAACTTGAGAAACCAACAGCCCAACTTTCTTCAAAAAGTTTTCGTAGTCGATGCGCTTTGCTTTAAGATCGGCAAGAATTTCTTGGAGCAGTGCCGACATCTTGTCGTAAAATGCGGGGTCACTAAGATGCTCCTTGATGATCTTGCTTCGCACATTGTTCGCGATGGCTTCAGCTACCAGATCTTTGTCGCCCTTAATTTGGTTTGGAAGCGCGTCAATGGCTCCGCTCATGCCGCTTTTTACGATCAAGTCGAGTAATCCAACCTCACCAAAGCCTGATATTTTATTTGGTTCAGCAGCTTCGATGTAGGTATCGATTAAGTGTCTCATGTCAGCCTCGTAGGCCTTGAGGTCAATAGTCTCACCGCTAGCGCGTCGTATAGTCTCACGTAATTTGAGGTTGAGATCAATGCTCTGTTTGATCCGCGCGATTTGGGCGTTGCTGTAACCTGCCTTTGGTAAATCATCCGCGATATTTGCGTAAGCTCTAACAAGCGCCGCCGCGCCCTTGTAAAGAGCGACGCGTTGAGGCTCTCGCTCCTTAAGATCGTCTGGTATTTCAGCGTTTCCGCAAAAATAATGAATATGCTCCAACTCCCCTCTTGGCGGCAAGACGGGATCGCACAGCATAGCAATAGCTTCCATGGCATGATCTAAGCGTTCACTTCCCTTTTTTAGGCGGTCTTGCATTGATATCTCTGGAATACCGCCACCAGAAGCGTCAGCCAGTTCTTCGGTATAAACCTGAAGTGCTCCCGTTCCGTGTTCGTTTATCAGTTTTTTGAAGAGATCTTTGTAATCCACGATGTAGCCGAATTTCTTATCGTCCCCATCAAGACGGTTCGTGCGGCAAATAGCTTGGAACAGTCCGTGATCCTGCATTGACTTGTCGATGTAGAGATAGGTGCAGGGCGGTGAATCGAATCCTGTCAGCAATTTGTCCACCACGACCAACAGCCGCATGTTTGCTGGCTGTTTCTTGAACAATTCCTTCACCTTGTCCTCGTAAGTCTCAGTCTTGCTCTTGCCGTGATTCGGCTCAACGTCCTTCAAAAGTGCGGTGTAAGTGTTGTAGAGAAACTGTTTTGTGGTCTCCGTATTCGCGCCAGTGTCTTCTTTTGTTACGTCTTGAGCCTGTGGATTGTAAGACGTAACCACCGCACATTTACCTTTGAAGGCGGTTTTTTGGAACAGCTCGAAATACTTCGCCGCCTCGTAAATGCTAGACGCCACAAGGATCGCGTTGCCACGTTGATTGTTAAGGCGGGGCTTCACGCCAAAATCAAATATGATGTCCGCAACAACTCGTTCCATGCGCGAACGTGAGCTTAGCACCATTTGCATCGTACCCCATTGTTCACGCAGTGCCGCCTTTTGCCAACTATTCAAACCTTTGGTTTTAGCCTCAAACCACTCGTCGATTTTATCTTGCGAGCCAAGGCTTTGCTCGATGTTTCTTGCTTCGTAAACAAGATCCAACACCACATCGTCATCAACCGCCTCGCGGAATTTGTAGGTGTGGATGTAGTCGCCAAAAATCTCGTCACTTGTTTTTTTATCCTTCCTCAGCAATGGCGTGCCAGTAAAGCCAATAAACACCCCGCTAGGCAAAAGCGCTTTCATCGTTTTGTGCAACTTTCCATTTTGGGTGCGGTGACATTCATCCACAAAAATAAACAACTCACCCACTGTTGGGCTAGGCTGGCTTTTCAGCTCTTCGATGAAGGCATCAAAATCATCCACGCCTCTTGTGCCAAACTTGTGAACCAGCGAACAAAGCAAGCGTGGTGCAGCTTGACCGAGTTGAGTCATTAGATCCTGCCCGCTACTAGTGCGATAAATAACTTCGCCTGCCTCGGCAAAGACGCCCTGGATCTGACCGTCGAGATCGTCTCGGTCGGTAACAATGAGAACGCGAGCATTTGGTTTATTTTTCAGAATCCACTTGGCGAGCAACACCATCACGATGCTTTTTCCACTGCCTTGCGTGTGCCAAATGATTCCGCCCTTGTAGGTGTCGACATGCTCTTGGGCTTTTTTGATGCCGAAATATTGGTGCACCCGTGGCAACTTTTTCACCCCGCCGTCAAAAAGCACAAAGTCGCGCATCAGCTCAACGAGCCGATCCTTGTGACACATTTTGAGCAAATATTTGTCGAGCTTGAAACGAGAATTGTCAGATTCGTCCTCCTTCCATTTGAGAAAATATTTCTCTTTCGTCTTGATCGATCCGTAGCGCAACCCTTCCGAATCATTTCCAGCAAAAACAATCTGCGTGGTGGTAAAAAACCACTCGTTGAACTCTTTTTGTTGATTGGAAATCAGTTGGCGAATTCCTTCTTCCGTAGAGGTGCGGCTGTTTTTTAACTCGATGACACCAATTGCGATGCCGTTGACGTAGATCACAAGATCAGGACGACGCTCAAGGTTGCCTCTAAGCGTAACTTCTTCGGCAATGGCGAAGTCATTTTTCTCTGGTTGCGACCAGTTGATGAGATTGACCGTCTTAGTAACTTCATCCGCCCCAATTTTTACACCCACACCGTAGCGCAGCATCGAATAAACAGCCTTGTTGTTGTCGTAGAGATTGCGATTTGGATTGTCCGACTCAGCGCGAAGCAGATAAATGGCGCGCCTGATTTGTTCCTTGGAATAGCCAGCCCCAGCCAGGTATTCACCCAAAATATCTTCCTCGATGTTGCTGTTATTCGCACGGCTTGACCAGTCGCCGAGGTAACGATAGCCAAGCTCGTCGCGAAACAAGGCAATCACCCTGTTCTGAGTTTCACGCTCTGATTTGCCGATTTTGTTCATATGAGTCGAGTTTTTCCGGTTAGTAATTCTTGCATCATGCCTTGTTTGAGGGCGCGGGTTTTGTCGCGACGCTGTGTAAGCGCCGCCAGCTCCGCGTCCATCTCCGTCAGCACCTCGGCGATGGCGGTCTGTTCGGGGATGGGTGGGAACGAGAACGGGATGGGGTTCAAATCTTTCGCATGAATGTGCGGCTGCGCTCCGCCAGTCTGCGCCTTGTAGATCGTCTGCTGCTTGCACAGAAGTTGATAGAAGACGAAATCGAGGCAATAGCTTTCTGATTCGCTGATGGTGGAACAGTCCGAGGCGAAAATCGGTTCGGCATAGAGCGCAAGATAACCGGCGCTCGCCCCAGAGGCGCTGATCGTGATGGTTCGCCCAAAGCGATTTGCCGAAGCGTGATAATAAGCTGGCTGCTTGCCTCCTGCGATTACCGGAATGTCTCCCGGAATCAAGGTATCGCTGGTGATGAGTTGTCCTTTCTTAATCTGAGCCACATCCCCCAGCCGTTTCACCTCCCACTCGCCGTGGAAGTTGGGGAGGCGGGTTTGGCCGGTGAGGAGTTGCTGCATGGCGGCCTGTTTGAGGTCGCGCTTCTTGGCGATGAGCCGGTCCAGCCCGCCCAACAGCCCATCCACATCGCTCAACGCCTCCGCGATCGCGCGTTGTTCGGCTTCCGACTTCGGAATCCCAAGTGGGCAGGCCAAAACGTCATCTTTGCGAAGATTCGTCTGCTTCGCCCCATCATCAAAAGCCAAATAGAATGGATTTCTGTCGAGCTTGTAGAAGAGGAGTTTCCCGTCGATTCCATGAGGGTTTAGGATGCAAATGCGCTGATTGACGGTATAGGTATTGTCGCTTTCGACCCAATAGCATTTGGCGATGGCTCTTCCATTGGGCACATCGCTCATCACCATGAGCACGTCACTTGTTGATGCTGGACAGAAGGAATGGTGGGAATACTTGCGAGTGAGTCCTTCAGTGGAAATGAACTTGGAGTTGACCACGACAAAACGTCCAGTGTCGCTGATGCTTTGCTCGTGGGCTTTTCCATTCGTGTAGCTCACAAATGCGCCCAACGGTTGTACCTCCCAATCCTCCGGGATGACGCCGACCTCGGTCTGTTTGTAGCCGGGTTTCACTTCCATACCGCCCCCATCTTTTTGAGGTGTTCGTCCACGCGAGCGGCGAGCGTCGCCACTTCATCGGTGAGCTGCGGCAGTGGGGTGGCGTAGCGTTGCGCGAGCTGGCGGAGGATGGTGGCGGAGATTCGTGAAGTGGTTTTCTTTTTCATGATTGGTCTCCTAGCTTCGGTAGTTGCTTGATCATGCGATCGAAGTCGGACTCGAAGAGGTGGTCTTGGACGATGCGGTATTTTTCAAACTCGGATTCGGCGAATGCCTTGGCGATCTCGGCGGTGACTTTGCCTGGGTGATCGAGTAGGTCGCGTTGATTGAACTGAAGGAAGGCGTCGAGCCTCTTCGCCCAATCCGCCATCGTCATGGGGATGGCGCGTTCGGCCTGGTCCTCGGCGTAGTCGAGATACATGGTGACGAAGCGGTCGAGGGATTTCAGTTCCTTCTCTGTCAGGTAGTTTTTGGCGACGATGACATCCGGTTTGAGGACTTTCCCCTTGGGCGCATTCCGCCAGGTGGTGAGGCCCATGTGCTCTTTGGCGCTGTTCGCCCTGCCCACGATCAACTCGGCGGCGGTGTGCCCGTGGATGGCGAAGTGGAGTTTGTTTTGCACGGTGGCGAAGAAGGTCTGCGTTGTCCCAGCGTCTGGTTGGTAGTCCATCGCGGTGGTGTAGATGTCGGTGATTTTTTGGTAGAAGCGGCGCTCACTGGCGCGTATTTCGCGGATTTCTGCGAGCAGGTTGTCGAAGTATGCCTGATCGAAGATGGCACCGTTTTTCAGCCGATCTTTGTCCAAGACGTAGCCGCGAATTGCGAAGTCCCTCAGGATGCCGATGGCCCACTGGCGGAACTGGGTGGCGCGAGTGGAGTTGACCCGGAAGCCGACGGCGATGATGGCGTCGAGGTTGTAGAAGGCGGTGGTGTAATCCTTGCCATCTTCGGCAGTGTGTCGGAAATCCCGACATACTGAATTTTCATCGAGCTCGCCGGTCTCGAAGATGTTTTTTAGGTGCTCGGTGATGGTGCTACGCCCTTTGTCGAATAAGACACCGATGAGCTTCTGCGTAAGCCAGACGGTTTCATCTTCTACGCGGACTTCGATGCCCTTTCCCCCGGACTGCGAGGTAAAGACTAGGAACTCGGCTGTGCTGTTGCGGATTTGGAGTTTCTTTGACTTGCTCATAGCTTGAATCCCATTTTTTTGAGGTGTCCGTCCACGCGGGCGGCAAGCGTCGCCACTTCGCCTACGAGCTGCGGCAGCGTGGTGGCGTAGCGTTCGGCTAGTTGGCGGATTCTGCCGGTTAGGGTTTGCGAGACGCGGTCGAGTTCGCTTTGCACAGCGGTGGCAAGGGTTGCGAGCCATTTGTCGTTGACTACGAGGGTCTTGATTTCGTCCTCGGTGAGTTTGGGGTATTTGGCGTCGAGCTTGGCCTCGAGGTCGTCCTGCGCTGTTTTACTCTTTGCTTTGATCTCTTTTTGTTGCTCGAGCAAGCCCACGTAAGTCATCAGGGCTTCGCGCTCGTCGGAGTAATTTGAATTTTGACCAATCTCTTTTAGCCGCGCCTTCAAGGCTTTGTCTGTGATCCTCTGCTTGTCGCCTTCACCCTCGATTACCTCGGCTAACAAACCATCCTCGCCGCCTTGTTCTTCGTGCATTTCGCTTAGTTGCTGTTCCAGTGTGGCAAGCTGGTTGTTTAGCGCGTCAATAACATCGCTCTCAGCTGTAAAATATTTGGCGACCAAGATTGTCGCTGGCACCAAATCAGATTTGAAGCGCCGCTTGCCTTTGAGGTAGTCGTGCGGCTCTAGCCAGCTGAGTTTGTTGTTCTTGTTTTTGACCTGCACGATTTCGCGGGGCTGCGCGCCCTTGACCCAACCTTCAGCGGCAATCAGGTGGCAATCGTCTTGCATGGCCAAAGACCAGTAATCCATCAGATGTTGGTAAATGTCGTAGGCGTCGAGCAATTTCGCTTCTTTGAAGGTGGCAAGCAGTTCTTCGGAAATAGTTTCAATCAGAGCTTTAGGATGTCCGTCTTTGGAAAAGTTTTTGAGATGCGTAGCGCCAAGGGTCTTCCATTGAGTGAAAAGCTTTGTGGCAGTAGTGTTGAAGGTGGCAAACTCGGCGTGGCTGAAAATGGTGGTTTTGATATCTGAAGCGGGGACGCGCAGTTGGTTATAGTTGGGGCGATTGGCTTTTTGGAACAAGGCGGTGCGCACAGCCTGAAAAACCTGCCAGTAAGCTTTGAGCGCGTCAATGTCGCGGTCTGGAATGCCGCCGTTTAGATGTGCGTCAATATCCTGTAAATCTTCTGGCTCTGTGCTGTCGATGTAGCGCGGGAGGTTGAGGTTGTAGTCATTTTTGGCGTCGCTGATCTCGGCGATTGGAACCATGCGAGAGTAGCCGTGAATTTCGATCTGACGGGTAAAAATATCGGTGATGCGGTGAGTGTCTTGCTCGCGGAGGCGGTTTTTTGGGCCGTCTTTTTGAAAACCCTTGGAGGCGTCAATCATAAAAATGCCTTTGCTGGCTTGAGCTTGCTCTTTATCGAGCAGGATGATGCAGGCGGGAATGCCGGTGCCGTAAAAGAGATTCGCGGGCAGTCCAATGATGCCTTTGATTACGCCGCGCTGAATTAGATTTTTGCGGATGAGCCCTTCGGCGTTTCCGCGAAATAGGACGCCGTGCGGAAGAATGCACGCGCCTTTGCCAGTGCTTTTGAGCGAGCGGAGAATGTGCAGGAGGTAAGCGTAGTCGCCCTGTTTGCTTGGCGGAATGCCGTAACCTGAGAATCTCCCGTAGTCTTTGGCTGATTGCCGCTCACCAATTCCTGTGGTAATTCCACCCTCATTTGGATGCATTCCTGTGCTCCAACTTTTGTCGCTAAATGGCGGATTGGCAACGACGTAGTCGAAGGTTTTTAGAGAATCGCCCTCGATGAAAAGCGGGTCGGCTAGGGTGTTGCCCTGCTTGATTTCCGCCGTGGCGTAGTTGTGCAAAATCATGTTCATGCGTGCGAGTCCAGAGGTGGAGGAATCTTTTTCCTGTCCATAAAGTGTGACACGCACGTTTTTGCCGTGACTAGCTTCGCCGCCGATCTTCAGCAACAAAGAACCGGAGCCGCAGGTTGGATCGTAGACGGTAGTATTGTTTGTTGTGGCGGCGTGGCGAATGCCAAGAATTTGGGCAATGACGCGACTGACTTCGGATGGCGTGTAAAACTGACCCTTACTTTTTCCGCTCTCTGTAGCGAAGTGGCGCATGAGATATTCGTAGGCGTCGCCGAGTAGGTCGTCCCCATCCGCACTGTTCTTTGAAAAATCGAGGGCTGGGTTCTCGAAAATGGCAATTAGGTTGGTGAGCTTTTCGACCTTGTCCTGACCTTTGCCGAGCTTACTTTCATCGTTGAAATCAGGAAAGTCGGAAAGTTTGTTTTCACTCGCCAGTGGGCCGAGGATTTTTTTATTGATTTGGTCGCCGATGTCGCTCGTACCTTTGAGCGCGACCATGTCCTTGAAGCTCGCGCCTGTTGGAATTTTGATTTCACCAAAAGGCTTGTCGGCAAATTTGTCGCTGATGTATTTCACGAATAACAGGACGAGAACGTAGTCTTTGTATTGGCTGGCGTCCATACTGCCACGTAGTTCGTCGCAACTTTGCCAAAGTGAGGAGTAGAGTTCGGATTTTTTGATGGCCATGTCTTTTGAATCTGGTTTTATTAGGAAACTTTAATTTTTATCCCAGCGATTATCTTCTTCTGATCTTCAAAAGACAACTCACCATAGCTACTTAGCGTGGTATCAATTGTTTTGTGTCCCATTGCCTGTCTTGTGGCGTTGAGATACTCGGGTGATTGCTTGGCAGCAAACCTTGCTCTGGTGTGACGGAAGTTGTGTGGGTTGATGTATTCAAAGCCTGCGGCCTTAAATGCCGCTTCAAAAACATTTCTAATCGCCGAAGATGATTTTATTTCCTCTTTTTGAAGTGCGCTTTCGAGTAAATTTTGCCAATTAAAACTATTTGGAATTTTGGGAAAGAGTGGCGATTTATCTTTAAAATCATGTTTTTGAATTAACTCGTTTTTCCAATTTATAACATTGTCGATGATGTCTTGAGGCAGCTGAACAAATGGTGAATATCTTGGTGTTGAATTTTTAACCTTCATATCTTTTGGGTTTGCGTGGATAAACCAGTTTCCATTTTCATTAATTATGTTTCTCAGTTTTACGGTTCTGAGTTCAGAAATTCTTAAGCCGCAAAGGGCGTTGAGAGAAATAATCGCCTTATTGCGCCTTTGAATCATAGCTTCTTGGGGCATTTGACGAATTGTCTGAATCATCTGCTCGTAGGTATAAGATTTTTTGTATCCCGTTGATTTAGCGGCTCTTCTTTGGTTGTTGGTAGTGTTCAAGGCTCCGATGTCATCATATTTGATCTTGCTGCGATAGCCTTTTTGTCTTTGCAGCCATGTTAGAAAATCTTTTAATTCTCGTAGTGCATTATTGATGAAAGAGGGCGAATAAGATTCGTCAAAAAGATGGTCGATAAATTTATCGGCTTTTGCTTCGTTGTAGGTTTCAAATCCATCGAAATTTGTAAAAACTTCAAAAACCCTGAGATATTCAGAGGCCTTTAAAACTGTGTCTCCATCTTTTCTCAAAACCCTTTTTAGATAAACTCTGTATTGATGTTTTACTCTCTCATTTTTTGGACTGAGTTGGTCTTGCTTGTCTCTTTTTTTCATAAGAAAAAATCTCCCTGAATTTGTTCTTTTTTGGACTCCTTTTGACCACTTTTCTCTTGGTCAATAAAAGGAGTGTTTGAGGTGGGTGTTTTGGAGTCGTATAATTCCAAAAGTTGCACCGTGTTAAAAATTCTCTTAAGCTGCGGCAAATCTTCTAATTTATAGGGTTTATGCATCTTGGTTTTGCAGGTTTGGCAGTGTGCTTTTGCTTTAAGAAATTTCTGCTCAAACTGCTCAAGTTGAATTTGCTTTTTAAGAGGACTTCTTGGCTCTTTGCACTTCATGCAAAACATTTCTTCAAAACTTGTGCTGCACTTATTTGACTTATTTAGATCGCCTAAAAATGCCTTTAGATTGTAGCCATAGACTAGAATTGGCTTTTTGTTGTCGATCGGCTTCAAGCCTTTCTTAAACCAAGCTAATGCTGTTTTTGGATGTATTCCGTAGAGGCGACAAATCGCATCAATGTCGTAGCAAAGCCAATATTTGATTTTGTTTAGAGGATAAGTTTTTCCGCTCACGTCTGCCTACTGATTTGAATATTTTTCAATAAGCGCGCGGATGTCTTCAACTTTCCAAGCGGTTGTTCTTTCACCAATTTTTACGGGCTTGGGAAATCGATCGTTTTTTACACCATCCCACCAAGTTGATTTTCCGACTGGAAAGATTTCTAAAATTTGTTTTATTCGGAGGAATCCAATTTCTGGAAGTTGAGCTTTTTTGTTTTGCATTTGTTAATCCTGTTAGCGGTTCTTGATAAACAACTGTGAATCAAGTTGGTCGCTGCAGGATTAGGGACTTAAAGCGTTTTAAAAGGAGGGTTTGTAGTCGTAAATATCTGGCGAATCTTCCATTTTTTGTGCCATCTCGTAGGTTTTATCTGCATCTTTTGTCACTTTTGCAACATAATCGGCATCATAATAAACATCATTATTGTCACCAAACAAAACTGACAATATTTCGCCGATCTCCTTATTGAGAGGCCTCTTGTAGTGAGTTAGAAAGTGAATTTTGATTAGTCTTGCTAAATAAATAGCCTTGGAATTTTTGATTGAACTCTTTCGTGAAGTTGGAGATTGCATGTAGTCTAATCTATCAAATACACCGCGATTTTTTTCGTAGTGGTTAATAATTTTTTTTAAACCGTTGGTATAAATTTCTAACCCCGAACAAAGGGCATCAGTAACATCGCCATGAAGCCAAAGCCTACTGTTAGCCTTTGGGGCTGAAGGGTTGAATGAGGAATAAAAATGCCCAATGCTATCGAGTTTTTCAACAAAGTCTTCGCAGATCTTAAGGCCAGCTTTGACTGCAGAAATTTTAGGGTTGTGTCCAGAATTTTCTCTTTGGTTTCTTACTTCGTGATTAGTGAGATCTTTGTGAACCAAAAATGAAAATAGTTTGCCAGTTTCTTCTTGGTTAATTTTATACAATTTATTCCAAACATTCTTCATTCGGTCGTCAAAGAAAAGGTTCTTTGCAATATTAAATCGATCAACCTCCTCCTTGTATTCAGCGATCCAGTTGATGCCTCTTTTTAAATTTTCCTCTCTAACTTTCTGAAGAAAGCTGACCCTATTTTTTAGATATTCATAATGCTTGTTGGCAGAGCTCAACACTTCTTTTGGCAACCAAGATGGCAGAAAACTTTGTTTAAAAATGATCTTAATGTCTTCAAGCGCAACTTCCTTGGGATGCTGAATATTTTTATTCATTAGATTTTTTCTCCAAATAATCCGCCCACCACTGCATCATTTCTTTGCGTTCAGGCAAATATTGTGCGTGATTGTAAGAGGCGCGGACTTTGTTTCTTTCGCCGTGGGCGAGTTGTCTTTCAATAACATCGGGGCGGAAACGGTTTTCGTTTAGGATGGTTGAGGCGGTGCCGCGGAAGCCGTGGACTGTGGATTTTGATTTATATCCCATGTGGTGCATGGCGTAAAGCATGGTGTTTTCGCTCATCATTTTGTGAGGGCTTACGCTGCTTGGGAAAACAAATTTGGGGTTGTTGTGTAGCGCTCTGACTTCTTTTAAGATTGCGATAGCTTGCTTAGAAAGCGGTACGATGTGTTTTTCTCTCATCTTCATGCGCTCGGCAGGGATGCGCCATTCTGCTGTTTTGAAGTCAAATTCATCCCACTCTGCACCGCGTAATTCTTTGGTTCTGACGAATGTCAGCATGATGAATTTTAAAGCTAAATGCGTTTGCGTTCCGGCGTGATAATTTTCCAATCTTTGCAAAAACTCCGGCAATTCTTTTTCTTCAAAGCGTGAGTAGTTTTGTTTTTTTCTGGTGGTTAAAGATCCTCTTAAATCTGCCGCAATGAGACTGTCGCAAACCCAACCCCCAAATCCCCTCACTTTTCTGAATTATTTTCTTGTTATTAATGGCGGCTAGAGCTAGTGTTCTCTAGCGCTTTCAGCTGATTTGTTTTTTGTGAATTGGTCTGATTTTTAACAAGAATTTAGTAAAAAATGTCGTTTGAGCCAAAACAAATTGAGATGGTCTGTTTGGAAGATCTTGTTTCCTCCACCCACATTTACCGTAAGTTTTTGAATTTGTGGAATTTGGATTTGGTGAGGTTGGAGCTTGAAAGACTTGAAGCCGAATCAGACTACAAAGGCTACGGAATTTATCGCATCTTCTTGTGTTTGTTGTTGCAGTTTCTTGAAGATTTAAGTGATCGCGAGTTGGAAAGATTCATTGCTGAGAGCAATGCCGCCAGATGGTTCTGCCAATTCGGCTTAGTTGATAAAACTCCAGATCATTCTGTGTTTGGCAGGGTTAGAGGCAGAATCGGTACCAGCAAACTTTCTAAAATATTTTCCATTCTTCGCGATCAACTGAAATCTCAAGGCTACATGAGTGAGGTATTCACCTTCGTTGACGCCACCCATCTAATCTCAAAAGTTGGTTTGTGGAAAGAGCGCGACAAAGCAATCGAGCTCAAACTCGAATCCCTCAACAACAAAACTTTAGAAAAAGTTGCCTCCGATAAAGATGCTAAATTTGGAGCTAAATCAAAAGATAAAATCTGGTTCGGTTACAAGCAGCACACTTCGGTTGATATGCAGTCAGGCATGATCAACAAAGTAGCGATTACCTCAGCTAACGTCATTGATTCAAAAGGATTCAAACATGCCGCACCAAATCAAGGCGCTGTCTATGCCGACAAAGGCTATTGCGACAAAAATGCTAGACAGGCTGCACTCACAAAAGGACTACACCTCTGCGCCATCAAAAAAAATAACATGAAAGGCAAGAATCGCGATCTTGATTCTTACTACACCAAACTCAGAGCCCCGTTTGAAAGCGTCTTCTCCAAACAAAACAAAAGAGTGAGATACCGAGGAATCGCTAAAAATCAGTTCTCCGCCTTCATGCAGGCGATTACTTTTAACTTCAAAAGATTGGTGGTTTTAAGCCAGCAATATCAAGAAGACCGCCCGCCAATCACCGCATGACAAGGGATAGCTGCGCCTAAACACTCAAAACAACCAAGAATTACCAAAACTGCGAACCAAAACGCAGAAAAAATCAAAAAAATTCCAAAAAAATCGAGCAAGAAATTTCTAAAAGTTCTGAACCAGATTTTTTTAGTCTGAATTTTTTAGGAAGTTAGATTTGCGACGGGCTC
>CAIRMX010000155.1 GCA_903879805.1 uncultured Alphaproteobacteria bacterium
GAATCACCCTTCGACAGGCTCAGGGTGACAATGAGTTTATTTATCCGTCGCGGGATAGTCACCATTAATTGACCAAACCTTTAATTTGATTTTTCTTTCGCGATTTCTAATTTGCCGCGCTTCTTCGCGCTTAAAAAAAACTTCAACTTTCTCGCAATCAAAATGCTCTTAAAACTCACAGTATTCCTGCCTCTTTTTGGTTTTTTATTTTCTGGAATTTTCTCAAGAATTTTACCAAAAAAATTCTCTGATAAATTTGCGCAAATTTTTTCAAGTTCGCTGCTGGTGATCTCGGCGATCTGCGCCGTGACGATTTTCCTCAATGTTTCGCATAATCACACCAACGAAATCGTGCCGCTAATTAGCTGGATTTCTTCGGGTGATTTCTCAGTTAACTGGGCTTTGAAACTCGACTCTCTAACCGCGATTATGCTGGTTGTAGTGACCGTGGTTTCAAGTTTGGTTCACATCTATTCCATCGGTTACATGCATGAAGATAAGTCAATCGCGCGCTTCATGGCTTACCTTTCGCTCTTTACTTTTTTCATGTTGGTTTTGGTAACCGCCGACAATTTCTTGCAGCTTTTCGTTGGTTGGGAAGGTGTGGGTGTGGCTTCTTATTTGCTCATCGGTTTTTGGTATAAAAAACAATCAGCAAATGCTGCGGCAATTAAAGCCTTCGTGGCCAACCGCGTTGGTGATTTTGGTTTGATCATTGCAATCGCGCTAATCTACGTAACTTTTGGCACTGTTGAATTTGCTCCAGTTTTTGCCACGGTTTGCCATCACGTTGGTGATAAATTTGCGCTTTTCGGCACTGAGTTTCGCTCGGTGGATGCGATTTGCATTTTGCTTTTCATCGGCGCCATGGGTAAGTCAGCGCAAATCGGACTTCACGTTTGGTTGGCTGATGCGATGGAAGGTCCAACTCCGGTTTCAGCCTTAATTCACGCTGCAACAATGGTAACTGCCGGTGTGTTTTTGGTGGTGCGTTGCTCGCCAATTTTCGAATTTTCAAACGTTGCATTGTCGATGGTTACCATCGTGGGCGCCACAACTGCTTTGTTTGCTGCCACAATTGCTTTGACCCAAAATGATATTAAAAAAATCATCGCTTACTCAACTTGTTCGCAACTTGGTTACATGTTTTTTGCTTGCGGCGTTTCGGCTTACTCGGCTGCAACTTTTCACTTAGCAACTCACGCTTTCTTCAAAGCCTTGTTGTTCTTGGGTGCCGGCAGCGTGATTCATGCCATGCATCACGAACAAAATATTCAAAAAATGGGCGGACTTTGGAAAAAAATTCCAATCACTTACGCCATGTTTTGGATTGGCTCTTTGGCACTTGCCGGTTTTCCACCATTTGCAGGATTCTACTCAAAAGACGTCATCTTGGAAGCTGCTTACATGTCGCACGCGCCTTACGGCAAGTTGGCTTACTGGATGGGAATTTCGGCGGCATTTTTAACTGCCTTTTATTCTTGGAGATTGTTGTTCTTAACTTTCCACGGCAAAACTCGCGCTGACAAACACACTTTTGATCATGCGCATGAGTCTCCTCTTTCAATGTTGATTCCACTTTTCGTTTTGGCTGCGGGATCAATATTTGCAGGTATTCTTGGCGCTAAAGTTTTTCACATGGTTTCAGCCGAAGACAATTTTTTCAAAGGTGTAATTTTGCTTTTAGGCCAAAGACAAGACTTGCTTGAAGAAATTCACCACGCGCCACTTTTGGTGAAAATTTCTCCGATGATTGTTGGTGTGATCGCGATTGCTTTGGCTTACGTGTTTTATTTAGTTAAAACTGACTGGCCGCAAAGGCTTGCCAACACGTTCCCGCCGCTTTACAAGCTGTCGCTGAACAAATGGTATTTCGACGAAATCTATGAAGCTGCTTTGGTGAAACCGACCAAAAAATTTGGCGATTTCTTGTGGAAAATTGTCGACATGAAAATTGTCGATGGCCTGCCAAATGGCGCTGCAGCGTTCTGCAAAGAAATGTCAAAAAGAGTCAGCAAAGTTCAAAGCGGTTTGATTTATAATTACGCTTTGTGGATGGCGCTTGGAATCATCGCAGTGGCGCTGCTTTTGATCTCATCGTTCAAAGAATTGATGCTTTTTTAAAAATTTAAAATGGATCAGAGAAAGTTACGCGATTGTTTAGGGCTTTTCACCACTGGCGTTGTTATTGCTTGTGCCCGCAGAAAGAATTTTCTTACTGACAATTTTCACGCCGAAAAAATTTTAGACAGCCACTTTTTTTCGACCAAAATTCTTAATCAAAAAACCATCAGCGAAACCAGTTTGGGAAAAAGTTTTTTACTAAAATTAAAGAAACTTTTTACCGATGAATTTTTTGGCATGACGATTAATTCATTTTCGTCAGTGTCGCTAGATCCTTCTCTGGTGCTGTTTTCGATCGATAATAATTCGGCCAATCTTTCTTTTTTTAAGAAGAACCGCTACTTCTCGTTAAATATTTTAAGCTACGATCAACTTGAACTTGCCAAAGCTTTTGCCACCCCAAAAAATTCATTAAAATGGGGAGTAGAGCCATATTTTTTAGGCAAATTCGGCAACCCAATTTTTCAAAATTCCTTAGGTTTTTTTGAATGCAAAAAACACCGCGTAATCAAAGCGGGCGACCACCACATTATCATCGGCAAGGTTTTAGATTTTGATAAAATGGCAGATAGAAATTCTTTGGTTTATGCAAAAGGAAAATACGGGTCGTTGTAAAACTACTTAAACGATCATTATTTCTGTCATCTCGAACGAAGTGAGAGATCTCATGAGTTTTAGGTAGTTTAAAATCATGAGATCTCTCACTTCGTTCGAGATGACAAACCATGTTTTTACGAAGAAATAATTTGTGTGATTTTTAGGATTTAGTTTGTTGATTTTTCAAAATCGAAAAATACTGTTCGCGCCCCTTCCAAAAAAAAGATTCCTCAAAAAAATCTATTCTTCCCATTCCCCGGTAGCTCAGTGGTAGAGCAAGTGACTGTTAATCACTTGGTCGGAGGTTCGAATCCTTCCCGGGGAGCCAACTCTAGCAAGGGTCGGCTCACTTTTCCTCTCTAAATAAAATCTCAAATGGGACACTTTTGGGACACTAAAAGACAAGAAATCACAACAAGTCTTTAAAAAGTTTTTTCTCTTCATTTTTCACACTTCGCTTTCAGCTATCTAAAAAACTCACTCGATTAACACTTTAGGATAATTTTTGCCGTAAAGTGTCCCTCAATTGTCCCAAGAGATTATTTGCTGATTTTCATTTCCTTTGTTAGCAAGGCTTTAGGATGGTTTTTTATTTTGATTAGCAATCAATTGTTGTTAGTTGTTGTCATTTATTTTGCTCATTCGTAGTTTGCGAATTATTGCAAACCAACAATGACTAAAATCACCCAATGGCCACAATTGAAAAGAGAGTTAACGGCGAAGGCGCAACATCTTATCGCGTTAAGGTGAGGCTTAGAGGCTATCCAACGCAAACAGCCACGTTTAATAGGCAAACAGATGCAAAAAAGTGGATTCAAGATACAGAGTCGGCAATCAGGGAAGGTAGGCATTTCAAAACCTCTGAAGCAAAAAAACACACAGTTAAAAAACTAATCGAGCGCTACGTAAAAGAAATTTTGCCGCAGAAAAAAAGTGCCTCAGCTCAAGAGAGTCAGCTAAATTATTGGATGGATAGCATTGGCAGCTTCTTACTTTCAGACATCACGCCAGCTTTAATTGTAGAGCAAAGAAGCCAGCTCGCTTTAGAAAAAAATGACCACAAGAAAGTCAAAAAAACCAACGCAACCATTAACCGTTATTGTGCAGCCCTGAGCCACGTTTTTAGCATTGCAGTTAAAGAGTGGGGCTGGATGCAAGAAAATCCGTTGTTAAAAATTAAAAAACTTAAAGAGCCAAGGGGCAGGGTAAGATGTTTGAGTGACGAAGAAAGGCTTAGGCTAATGCAAGCCTGCCAAGAAAGCTCAAGCCCCTTCCTCTACATTTTAGTGGTGCTTGGCATTAGCACTGGCGCAAGAAAAATGGAAATCAGAAGCCTTGAATGGAAAGATGTCGATTTGAACCGTGGCATGATAATTTTGCACGACACCAAAAACGGTGAGCGCCGCTCTTTGCCGCTGGTTGGCATTGCCAAAGACTTGATGAAAGCGCACTACAAAAACCGCAACAAAAACACCGAGTTAGTTTTTCCCGCAAAAAATCTGCAAACCCCAATCGACATCCGGACCCCTTTTGAAACTGCATTACAGAAGGCTGAGATTGAAGATTTTAAATGGCACGACCTCAGACACTCTTGCGCAAGTTATTTAGCTATGAACGGTGCAACGCTGGCGGAAATTGCGGGGGTGCTTGGGCATAAAACTCTTTCGATGGTTAAGCGTTATTCTCATATTTCGGATGCGCACACTGCTGGGGTGGTTGAGAGGATGAATAGTAAGATTTTTGGGGGTGGGCAATGAAGCGGAATACTACTAGCCAAGAGCTGCACTTATGTTTCTGTGATTCTATATCGCGGTGTTTATCAACAAAGCTTAGAATAGTGGCTGATAATGTGGCATATGAAGTGATTTTGTTTAATGATGTTAAGGATCTTTTGCGTAGTACGATTTTCAAATTTAGGGCTGATGAAGGACTATTAGATGATATATTGGCGCAAGAAGATGCTGTATTTATTGAGGAGGGTGACGGATTTAAAAAAACAAGGTTCAATAAATTTCAAAGAAGATTCTTTGGGCAAGATCCAGAGGATTACCCTTGGAATATTTATGTTTGTAGAAAATCTATATTAAAGAACATCGATTGGGATGGATTTTTGAGAGCGACAACAAAGGGCCTTTTTGATGATAAGATGAGGGCTGCAGAAGTGGGTGCAAAAATAAGTGAAATAAAAAGTGCTGAGTATCCAAAGGTTGTGGAATTGATGGCGCATTTGCAATACATGGTAAACGAGCCAGAGAGGTTGAGGCATCTTCTTGACCCGCTTTTGTTAAAGACACCTTATTCTCCTAAAAAGAAGGACTCAAGAAAGCTTGTGGTTGCCACTGTAATTTCCTGCGTAGAGGAGGGTGTGGTTGCTAAAACATCTCTTGGCATGTTAATAGAGGAAGAGATGAGAAGGTTAATCCAAGAGGGAAATATGGATCCAAAGCCTAGGCAGGTTTTGTCTAGAATCAGATCCAAGATGCCATTGCCGTATCCAATAGAAAAAATTGATCACAGCGGTATTTGGTGGTTTGTTGATGCGAGAGTGGAGTCAAAATTGACATCTATTAAAGCATTTCAAAATGCAGTGGCTTACTACAAGAAGCTGCTTTCCGAGCCCAAAAGATTCTGAAAATTCTATTAAAGTTTGTTGTTAATTCCTGACCGCTTCCCGTTTACAAGAAATATTCCCGACCAGTTCCCGCCTAGGAAATAGGTGATTGCGAAGGTTTTTTTGTGTGACCAAATTGTTCACAACATTTCACAAGCAGTGAGTGTTGTTTATCAATTTCGTCAATCAAAGAAAATCAAACATGCAACAAAGCAACCTACCAACTCGCCTTCTCACAATTAACAACTTTGTGGAGGAGCATAAATCTTTCGCCAGTCATGGCGGAATTCGTCACCTAATTTTTCATTCAGAATCTAACGGATTCAAATCTGCATTTAAACGCATCGGTTCTCGCGTCTTAATCGACGAAAACGAGTTCTTTAAATGCGTTAATAAAGTGAATGAGGTGCAAAGTGCCTAAGACAATAAAAAAGCTCTCAGTTGTGAAGTTTGGACGCCAAACAACTGAAAGCCTTAAGCCATTAGTAATTCAACCAACGGTAAAGACATGTTAAAAAATAATTCCTCTAAGGGCAACGAAAGAATCTTTGCCAAGTTTGTTGTTACCAAAAATGACCAGCAAAAAACGATCCATTTAGAAGGCCAAAATGCGCGCACTTTAATTGCTTTGAAAGAAGCTGGTGGTAGAGGCATCACCAGCATTCAAAGCCATGATTTGAGGCTTCTGCGGCTTTCAAGCTATGTTCATATTTTGAGGCATGAGCATGATATTTCGATTCTTACTATTCGCGAAGGTGAAAGAAGAACGGCTCGCTATGTTTTGATAGAAGAGGTTTGTTTGGCTGAATCTTCTTCTTTGCAAAAGGGGGTGGTGCATGACTAGAAAACTTCCTCAAGCCCGCGAAGAAAACATTGCCGAAGCCGAAGAAGCAGAAAGATTGGGTGTGAATATCGATGAATTTCAAAAGCCCAAACTAATCGCCATTGGCATCAACGATTTTCTGTCAAAGAAATTGCCGCCAAGAGAGTTCATCATCCAGCCCTGCTTACCAAAGCAGGGACTGGTGATGATTTATGCAAAAAGAGGAGTTGGTAAAACTTACTTTGCTTTGTTCTTAGCCTGCAAAATTGCTAGTGGCGCAAGTTTGTTTGGTGATAAATGGAAGATTGGCAAGCAATGGCGAGTTCTCTACATCGACGGCGAAATGCCAGCAAATGCAATGCAAGAAAGGCTCAAAACTTTGATGGTTGATTCGGTTGAAAACGGCAATCTTTCAATCATCACTCGCGATGCGCAAACCAATGGCATGATGCCCAATCTGGCAACTGACGAAGGGCAAGCAGCTTTGGAACCTCATATTGAAAATGCTGATGTCATCATTGTCGATAATCTCTCAACCCTCACCAGTCACGGCAAAGAAAACGAGGCAGCAAGTTGGGATCCAATAGCCAACTGGGCTTTGCGACTTCGTTCAATTGGCAAATCAATCATCTTCATTCATCACGCTGGTAAAAATAACGAGCAACGTGGCACGTCAAAGAAGGAAGATATTTTGGACACAGTGATAAATCTAAAACATCCATCCGACTACGACAGCAAGCAAGGCGCGAGGTTTGAAATTCATTTTGAAAAATCGCGGGGCTTTGCTGGTGAAGAGGCTGAGGCTTTTGAGGTTAGGCTTGAGTTGAATGACAATAAGGCAAACTGGGTAATTTCCGAGCTAGAAGATTTGGAAATGAAAAGGGTTGTTGAGTTGTCGAGTCAAGGCATGAGCCAGCGCGATATTGCTGACGAGATGGGAATTCACCGCTCAAAAGTTTATCGAATTCTCAACAAGCAAAAAAGCGGAGCTTAATTCGCAATGGCTCGTTGTCTTGCTCTTCAAGAAACGAGACGGCGAGCCAACAGCTAATTTGTTTAGTTATTGGCGGGGCGTCATTTAGAACTAAGAAATCATTACGCGCGCGCGTGCGCGGAATACTCTCTTTTTAACCAAAGTTTATTTAAACAGGTTGGCAAGCAACATCGCCCCTATGAACCATAGAGCATTTGTCAGATTCGAATTATTGCTTTTAAACAAGTTACTTTCGGTACATTCCTCAACTTTAACGTCGCCTAATTTATTTGATTCATCCTTGGTATTTTTTGGTGTCCCGACTTCCTTCCTCAGGCCAATTTGCTTGATGTAAATACCGCTACTTTCTTCTACCAAATCGCTCTCTATTAAAATTTTCTCTTCCTCGCTTTTGAAGCAAATAAACATGAATGATAAGTTAATCGAATAGTCTGGATGCTTTGTCAAATTGGCCGCAATTTCTTCTAAAAAATCCGATGGAACTCTGCACCATAGAGAAGACTTATTGGAAAAACCTCCGTAAAATACATTTCTATCTTCTAAATCCCTGCAGCCCGTCAATTCGATAGAAAGTATTTTTTCTTCCTCTTGGTTTTGTGAATCGTAATACAAATCTTCTTTTGAAGACCAAGACCTGCCTTCAATCGTGAAAATATTATCTAGCTCATAGCCTTTGATTTTACCTTCTAGGGACAGTCTTTTGTTCAAAGATTTTTCTATGCGGTCGTTAATATTCTCATCAAGGCCATTATAGCTAACCTCAAAAGCGCGATAAATTTCCACCTCACTCAACCAAAATCTGAACTCCTGAATGGTTTTTTTGTAATTTATTACACTACCAGTAGTTTTGTCTTCTTCCTGATATGTATCTTTGTCAATTTTTTTGACATCGATTCTAGTATAGCGACGGACTGGTTTTTGAGAAGAGTTCTTCATAAATTCAGAAACTTTATTAAGTTTTAACTGGGCAAATTTGAGCGCGTTTTAAAATACTACTTATGGGGTAAAAAAGTCCGCAAGCTAAAACTTGAGCGGGGCTACTCATGAGAAACCTTTGCTTTTAAGCGCGGAGGTTGCGTAGAGACATACATCTATTGCATCGAGAGAGGGAAAAGAATATCGCCATCACCAACATTGAGAAAATTACCAAAGCTCTGAAAGTAGAAATATCTCAGCTTTTCTCTAGTTTGAAGAAGTAGAGTCAACTACCGAAACGTTTTTTGCAAAAAGTTGAAAACCTTACAAAACCTGACATTTTAGCTAAGAAAGAACCTCATATTTAAAACCTAACAAAACCTAACATTTTTGAATTTTCGGATCATTCCGCGCGCACGCGCGCGTGTACTTGTGAAGAAACTAGCTAAAGCCTTGAATATCTAACCTCCAGCCCTTCAATATTTTCTTTCGCCGCAACAAAATATCCCATAATTTCTAGCACTTCATCTTGTGAAAACTCTCCACCTTCCATCGCCTTGCCAAACTTTTCTAAATCTCGAATGAATTGCTCGATGGATGTTTTTAAGAATAAAAATTCAACTCTGCTGCTTGCCATAGTTTATGATAGATTTTGAGTGATAGGCTGTTTAAAGTCTCTTTCTCTAGCATATCTAGAGAATAATAGATAAACTATGATTTAATAGATAAAGCCAGCATGTCAATCGTCAAATCAAAAAACGCTCAACCTATTCAGCCAAACCAATGCAAAGCCGCTAGAGACTTGCTTGGATGGAAACAAAGCGATTTGAGCGAGAAGTCTTCAATTGGTGAGTCAACCATCGCAGATTTTGAAAGAGGGGCGAGGGAGCCAGCGGTAAGAACATTGAGAGATATTAGAAATGCTTTTGAAGATGCGGGGATAAAGTTTATTAATGATGAGGCTTGGCTTGGGGTTAAGTTAACCACCAAACAGAGCTAACTCATATGAGCAAACCAGCAAGCAAATCAATCTCCGTAACCTTTTCTCCAGAGAAGAATCATGAGTTTGGAATAGATGGAAGAGGAACGTCTGTTCTTGGAAAATTACAAGGAGACCACGTAACTGCTTACGGATTGGTTGAGATGGGTTTTTATAGAGCTTTATCTAGCCTAGAGCCTGAAGAGGTGTTTGAATTATTTAAGTTAGAAAATAGAAACTCTCTTCGCGAAAGAAGGGGTAAAGTTTATGATTTTATAAGTGCTATAGCAGCTCTAGAAAGCTCAAGAAATGCAGTATCCTTGTACAGGAGGATTGACGGTATTTTAGAAGAATATAATGAGAAGAGACACTTAAAAACCAACTTAAGAGCTGACACAAGAAAAGCTCAGGAAGATGATGAATTGGACGGAAGAAATCTCAAGCGCGTTCTGCATAGCATAGAATCTGAATATAAAGAAAATGGGGATTTTGTTAGAGAGTCTCTTTTGAAAATTGTCGGGCTTGTAATGACATTTTATAATCACATTCCTAACACGGCCTACTTTGCCATTCCAGAGTTTGAAGCTGGTAAAGATGAGGGTTCTGCAGTAAGAACTTCAACAAAAGCGCTAGATAATATTGTTAGAAAAGCTGAGCCGTTGTCAAAAATTGATTCAGTTGTTGCAAGAAATAAAATAACAATATTGCTAGGCAGTGCAGTAGATAACATCTCCAACTTAATTCACTTTCCCGAAATTGTTCCAGTGCATTACACTGACAAGAAGGGCAAGGTTACAACAAAATCTGTTGATGAATTTTTAGGGGAACATAGGGCAGAAACTCTAGCATATGGCGCTAGAACAGCAAGAGCTCGAGATAATACGGAGCAGTCATTAACCTCAGCTCTTACCAAACATATGCACATCACTTTTGCAACTTATCCTGAGCTGGAGGAAGTTTTTAGCAGCGATGATATTGTGAATTCTTTTGTAAGAAAAGTAATTGGCGGACGAAATGGAGAGCCAAGCGATATGGGGTGGCCAAGCTTTAACAACAAGGTGGCAATTGGCAGAATATCTTTAGCCGTTAGAAACGGACTAGAGTCTTTAAAAGATAAAGCGCAAAAAAAGCATTATACAAGTTACGCAGAATATGATGATTTAGTGTCTTCTGACGATGAAGAAGAATCAACAAAGCCAAAACCAAGAATTGCAAAGCCAAAGGCAAAGGCTTTAACAACGATGAAAGTCAAGAAAGAAGCAATTACAATAACCGAGGAAGAATTCACAGAGTTGCAGGAGTTAAGAAAACTCAAAGCAATTGTGGATGCAAAAGAAGGCGTGTCATTTGCGGTGCGAGAGGAAATAAAAAGAGAATGTCCAACGCTTTATCCTGCTGCGGCAAAGGGAAAAGGAAAGTGATTAACCTAAGTGAATCTGTGATTTGTGGAATTGCGTAGGCTTCAAAAGTATCATTGACTCAATATGGGTGTGGGGAATAGGTTCTTTGCAAAAAACACGGTACAATCGGTTGCAGGGTAGGGTGGTAATAATATTACAAAGAAGCTTTTGTGGGGGTATAAATAGTGGTATATCTCTCTTTTTTTATCGATTTTCATGGGACACTGGTGGGACACTTAGCCACAAATTTTGGCAATAAATCGGAATAACCACCAACAAGAAAAAAGCTGCAAAGCCTTGATTTCATTGTTGCCGTCATTTTTAGTCAATTGTGGTTTTTTGTAAAAATCAGACTGTTAATCACTTGGTCGGAGGTTCGAATCCTTCCCGGGGAGCCAACACAATTTTCGAACTTGGAAAAATTGGGTCTGTCTTCAAATTCATCATTAGCCTTCCAGCCCCATTGTTAGGGGGCTTTCGCAAGATTACTTTCTCTCTTACCACTTGGTTTTTTGATCTCCATTTTTGCGAAAAATCACCTAAAATCCGTTAAAATTCTCTCCTTCTCTCCACCCCCACTTGGCTAAGTAGTTTTCTGGCAACCCTCTAAAACACTGAATCCATCAAAAAAATAACGAACTTTGGTGACCGCCTAGCAGTTAAGAATTTCGAACTTAGTCTACTTTCAACTGGTATTTAACCAACCCCCCACTTGGGGAGTAATAAAATCAAGGGTTGGTTAGTTCGAAAAATGAATTGGTGGGCGGTTTGCATTTCGAACCATACTAGACTACAAAATCTACTGCACCAACTTCGTATTTTTGGTAAAAATTAATCTTATCAAAATAAGTAAGATTAATTAAATTCACAACTTTGTAAAAAAATCTTACAAAATATGCTTGACATTTTCTCTAAGGTGGTTAAATTAGTGGCAGGTTATTTTTATTAACTCAACTGATAATACTATGAAACTAACTGCATTCGGCAAAGTCGTGCGCAAACTAAGAATAGATCACGGAATTCTTCTCGGTAATATGGCTAAACAGATCGGTGTCTCTCCCGCTTACCTATCATCTATTGAGTTGGGTGAAAGATCAGTGCCAAAAGATTTTTTTCAAAAAATCAAAAAGAATTGTTTAATTTTCAGTAAGGCAGAATTGCAAAATATTGAAAAATCAATCATTGATTCAATCAAAGAATTCAGAATTATTCCAACGACTAATTCTCAAAGAGAGTTGATGGCGAGTTTGGCAAGAAGCTTAGACAGTCTAACAGAAGAGCAAATTGATGCAATTCAAAACGCCCTAAATCAAAAGGGAGGAAACAAAGATGAGTAGTCTTGGAGTAAAGGCCGCACCTTTAAATTACAGAACCATCGAAACAATTGCGGTTGCGATCAGACAGAAACTTGAAATAACTGGCGAATTTCCCGCGAATACCCTTGAACACATACTTCAAGGCTTCTTTGGCGATACTTGTCCACTTGGAATCAAAGACAATATAAATCAGGAAGGTTTAACCCTGCTTGATGGCAGCGGCATTTATTTAAAATCAAATGTTTACGAAGATTTAACAGTGCATAACGAAGCACGAGCTAGATTCACAGCAATGCACGAACTTGCTCACCGAATATTGCATTGTAATCAATTCGCAAACATTGCGCATTGTCGCGGAAAAATCGAAACTTTTTGTGATCCTGAGTGGCAAGCGGACGCATTGGCGGGGGCTATACTTTGCCCAGCTCACGAAATAAAATCAAAAGTAGGGATGAGTGTTGATGATGTGATGACGAAATATCGGGTTTCTAGGCCGTGCGCTGAGAAAAGACTGAAAGTGATTAAAGAAAAATTTTAATCATAAAAAAGAAAAGCGGTTTGACCTAGAAATGCAATTGGTAAGTCAAACCGCCTTATGCTTGAAAATAGCTGGTGTAAAACCAACAATCTCAGCCTGAACAATTGAGAAGGTGGTTTTTTTCTGGTAAAAAGCAAGCGTTTTTAGCAATTGCTGAATTACAGGATAAGCCATGATCGAAAAAAGAATCATTGGTTGGATTCTAAGAGCCTCTAGGATGCAAGATGGCGTGAGGATTTACGCCAGGAATTACGGCAAAAGAGCTTTTAGAATTCCAATTTACGAAAAATAATTCGTAAAATTTGGCGGGGACGCAATAGCTGTCCCCGTTTCTTGTATAAGATCTTTTTAAACTACTAAGAAATATTATAGAACCCCCACATCTCCTCTTGCTCTTGCCAAATTTCTGGCGCTTTTTTGGCAAAAATATCCTGCAATCTTAAATCTCTTGGCGCTGTCCCATTAACAATATTTTCAACGATTTTGGGCGAGACAAAATTCAATCGATAAACCTTGGTGGCGTGAGATATTGAGATGTTTTCTTTTCTCGCCAAATCAGACAAGGAATTAACATTGCTGTTCTTGTTTTCGATTATCTCTTTCCATTTGTGGGCTTTGGCAAAGGCGTTAATCAGAGTATCGTCAAAACTCTTGGCCTGATATTTATTATGATCTTCACCATTTGGCAAAATCATTAATGCCACTCCGTTTCTTTTCTTAATCACAATTGGCACAAATATCTGCAACGTCTCTTTGTCGATAATTTTTTGGGTTATTTCAGAATTTTCTTCTACTCCAAAAATTTCGCTATTAAGAGAGCCAAGACCTTGCCTGAAAATATTGATGCTTATCCCATCTGGCTTGATTACCAAATCCCTGATCAAAAGGTGAGTTATTCTCGCCCGCTCAGTTACAAAAAGTTTATTCCAAACCTGATTTATTTTTTTGAAAGATTCGATGATTTGATTCTCGTTAATATCGGCATCTTTATTGTTGATTGTCTGAGAAATAATTTCTGGCTTTTGCAAAATGTTTAAAATCTGACTCACCACCAACTCTTCGGTTTCTTTTGCTGGAATTCTGCCAACTTGGCATTCTTCATTGCTGCCTTTTAGCTTTGCCTGACAAATATAATAACGATATTTTCTGTTACCTTTTTTGGTAAAGGTTGGAGTCATCTTGTTGCCGCAAATACCGCAATTCATAATTCCTCTTAAAAGCGGAACCTCGCTTACTTTGATTGTTGGCTTTGATATTTCGAATTTTTTATTTGTTAGTAAATCCTGCGCTTCCTGCCATGTTTTTTCGTCAATTATTGCGCTATGCAAACCATCGTAAATACTGCCCTTGTGGTTGATTTTGCCTGCATAGAGTTCGTTGGTTAATATTTTTCTGACATTGGATTTGTTAAACCTGTTTCCTTGGTATGTAGTGCCAGTGCTTGATGTCCAAGTTTTAGTTCTAAAGCCAAGATTATTTAGCTCTCTAAATGTTTTTGCAATTGAGCCGGTTTCAACAAAATGGTTAAATAAGGTTTTAATAATTTTAGCTTCACTCTCATTGATAATAAGCCTTCTATCTTTTAGGTCGTAGCCAATTGGAATAAAGCCGCCCATCCACATGCCTTTTTGACAAGAGGCAGAGAATTTATCTCTGATCCGCTCCCCCGTTAATTCTCTTTCGTACTGGGCGAATGACAGTAGCACATTAAGCATCAAGCGCCCCATAGAGTTTGAGGTGTTAAAACTTTGAGTAACCGCTACAAAGCTGACATTGTGCTGATCAAGAATTTTGATTATTTCGTTAAAATCGAAAAGCGATCTGGTTAAGCGATCAATCTTGTAGACGACGATGCAGTCAATTTTACCAGCCTTAATATCTTCAAACAATTTTTTAAGTGCCGGACGATCAAGATTGCCACCCGAATAGCCACCGTCATCATAATACTCCTCAATCAATACCCATCCCTCACTCGCTTGCGACATGATATAATTTTCTGCCGAGAGTCTTTGGGCATCAAGCGAGTTAAATTCCTGCTCCAATCCTTCTTCGCAAGATTTTCTGGTATAAATGGCGCATCTTTTTTTGGTTTTTGTTTTGCTGAGATTATTAATCATACCAAGCTAACTGACCTTAAAAAATTTAAAACCATTCCACTTGGTGCCGGTAATTACTTTGGCAATTGCTGACAGGCTTTTGAAATTCTGACCTGCGTAAACAAAGCCATCTCTCAAAACCTCAACCTCGTGAATAATATCGCCCCATTTTTTACAAATTTTGGTGCCGGGTAATAATTTTTTTGTCTCTATGTGATTTGGACGATCATGATTATTGGCAATTTTTAGTAATTTGCTTTTTATCTCTTCTTTCAATCCCCCAAGCGCTAACTCCTGCAGACGATAAGCTATTCTTGGTTTTAAATAATCTTTACTCACATGAGTCTTTATGGGAGATGGCATAATTTTGTCATAAATTTCCCTTAGCTCCTCCACAGATTTATTCTCTAATTCAATAATCTGCCTAACTACTGATTTGTCGTTCATAAGCCTCCTCGATTCAGGTTTTTATTGGCTTCATGAACGCTCGCTTTAGTCGCGTAGTCAAGTTGATTGAGATTGTTTTTTGATGCCTCCCGATCTATCAACCGCTTGATTCCGGCACATAAAATCCGACCAATTTCGGCAAGACGCTCTTGTCCTTGTTTTACGGATTCGTTTTCTTCTTTTTTTGATGTCATTTGTTTGCTCACAATGGTTGTTGAAATTGTGAGCCAAACTTAAAATTGGGGGCGTATGGAAATCCGTATGGCTGCCGTATTAAAATCGGTATGATTTTGATTATACGGCGGTGTGTGAGCCTTAAGCAGTAACTGGGTTGTAGTTGTAATCTCTGATGACTCTGGTTACCACTCCCCAGATTCTATCAAGAGAGCTTTCATCAATTTCCATGTCAGGACAATCGTCGTTATTGCAGGTAAGTTTAATCTTGTCGCCTTCTTTGGTTAGTTTTTTAATGACAGCTTTGCCGGTATCGGCGGTGGCAATCACGATGTTGTTATCTCGCAGATCTTTTGTTTGGTTAACCAGCAAAAGATCATTTTCCAATATGCCTTCTTCCTTCAAGTGGCATCCAGACATTTTAACAAAAAAGTGATTCTGAATATTGTTTATCAGCAGCTTGTCAGTTGGTTTGCGGCTTTCGTATTGCTCTTTATCTGCGATGGAAGCAACTCCGTCTTCAGATTTCATCTCGTAAAATGGGAGTTCGTGTTTTTTATATGCGCTTAAAAGCCTGATATCATCACTTGTTATTTCTTCTGGAATGCGCCTAGATTTTGTCTTACCTACTTCCGGCTTTCTTCCCGCGCCAGCTCTATATCCACCATGTTTATTTTTCTCATCAGATCTCATCGGTAGTTGTCCTAAAATGATACACTATTTTTCACAAAGGTTTTAATTAGCTTGATTTATGTGGTAAAAATCAAGATAATTAGCTATGATGCACTCCCACAAAAATGGTTTGGAGGCTTATTATTAAACAAATAATAGTATCACAATGCATAAAAATGAAGTTTTATTTAGAAAATCTTTCAATATCTCACAAAATTTTGAAAAATTGATAGATGGTTTCAAATTTTCTACAGATCCAAGAGATGGCATCAAAGATGTCAAAATTAAGGATGTAACAGTGGTGTCCCCTTGTGAAAGTTATGATTTTTCTTTTACCATTAACGATAACAAAAAAGCCATATTTGATGCAATCAAGGCAAAAAACATTTCTACAAAGTGCCTCGCTGTAAAAGAGATCGGTCTCGATGTCTTGTTTTATGAAGGATTTCTTGATAAAAGAAAAAACAAAATACCAGTCAAAATAAGGTATTTCAGTCAGACTAAAACCATGATTAAAAATCCTGTTATCAACAAATATCTGGAATCTTGGGGACTACTGGAGGCGCGAAGTGCCTGAATAGTTGTTACTGGTAGTTAAAACTTTTCGCTCCCCGAAATGACCACTACAATAAACAATCAAGTTTCCAGGGAATCTTTTCTGTTCGCTTGTGAAATATGCGAAAATGACAACCCTTCCGTAACTCACAGAGTAGCTACTCATTTTGCCGATGAAATGAGCAATCTCGTATCAAATAATGCCTTTGTGACCGACAGCCTGAATTACTGCATCAATAAAAATGGCGATGCGGAAGAGCTGTGCTTTAAGGACAACCAGCCTGGATATTTTGATGACAACAACAATTTCACCTCAGTCTCTTTTGAAAACTTTACGAAATACAATTTGAAGCTAGATTGGATCGTAAATCATATCCGTCACGATTTCGGTTTTTACGAAAGAGATTGTGAGGAAATTTTGCCACACGTGCTTTGGAGTGTTGGTATTGCCAATCTTGATCTGGAAGTGCCAATTTTCTTTGCCAGAAAAATCAGACAAGAAGAAACCTTCGACAAAATTAAAAAGGCTCTGAATCAAAGAAAATCAAACTGTCAGGGTCTGATTCTTACCAGTTGCAGCGATATTCCAAGTTACTTCAGTTCAAAGATCGCCGGCAATAAAATTGTTCCTCTCAGAAGCTGTCTTTCTGCCAATAAGAAAGACTTCCACATTGATAAAGGCATTTTGAAATCAGCTACGATAAAAACCGGCAAAGATGGCTTCACCACTGGTTATCGCAGCGCGCGTTTTAATGGTGAATATTTCAGATTTACCAAACAAGAAGCTGATGTGCTTGAATGTTTACACAAGGCAGGAAAGCCAGTACACAAAGATGAAATAATGGTCGAAGTGACCGAAAGCAGCACCGAGTTAAGAACATTATTCAGAAGCTCAGACTCAAAAAACATCCGCAACAACATTTTGCAGCACGACAGCAAAGGATATTACTGGTTGAACCTCAATTAATCCCGCAACTTTTCCTTAAGTCGAATCTGGCCGTATAGGTAAAATAATACCGATTTTAATACGGCAGCCATACCGATTTCCATACGCCCCTCTTTTTAGCTTTGCGCAAGTCAAAATCACCAAGTCCGTTTTGGGCTTCAAGTGACTTTGATTTTATCAATCAACGCAAAGCACAAATGACAAAAGAAACTTATTACTCTGAGAAATGTGTCGCCAAAAAATGGGGACTTTCTCGAAA
>CAIRMX010000156.1 GCA_903879805.1 uncultured Alphaproteobacteria bacterium
CGGAACACCAGTCTCCGGGCCCTTCGACGACGCGCTACGCGCTTTGCTCAGGGACCTATTACCTTTTTGCAAAAGTAAATTAAAAAGTGAAAAATTTTTACTCCACCGCCCTCCAAAACCAAAAAGAAAAAAACCTCTACCGCTCGCTGACTTCCTCTGACGCAACCGCTGCAACCACCATCCGCCGTGGTAAAAAAAACTTCATTTCATTTTGCTGTAACGACTATCTCGGCCTTTCACAAAACGCGCAGGTAAAAAAATCAGCAATTGCCGCAATTGAAAAATTCGGCGTTGGTGCGCGGGCTTCGCGCTACGTCACGGGCAATAATGCGCTTTACGAAAAAGTCGAAAAGCAAATTGCTAAAATGAAAAATTGTGAAGATGCGATTGTCTTTACCTCGG
The DNA here is from genome assembly GCA_903879805.1 of uncultured Alphaproteobacteria bacterium. Lineage (GTDB taxonomy): Bacteria > Pseudomonadota > Alphaproteobacteria > Rickettsiales > UBA1997 > UBA2645. Next base: position 403 of record CAIRMX010000156.1, read on the forward strand.
GATACGCAACTGCAATTGGCGCGATTCCAGCGCTGGTTTGCGAAGGTGATTTAATTGTTGCTGATCGCTTGATTCATTCGTCTGCAATTGACGGATCAAAACTTTCTGGTGCGCGTTTAATGCGCTTCCAGCACAATGACATTGCCCACGCCAAAAAAATTCTCGAAGAAAATCGCAAGCAATTTAAAAAATGTTTAATCGTCACCGAAACAGTATTTTCAATGGATGGTGACGTTGGTGAAATTTCCGAACTTTTAAAATTAGCCAAAAAATTCGACGCGATTTTGCTGTCGGATGCGGCTCACGATTTGTTTTTAAGCAAAAATTTCTCCGACCAAAATCATTTGCAAATGGGCACTTTTTCCAAAGCAATTGGCGCGCTTGGCGGCTATGTTGCGGGCGACAAAAGGCTAATTGATTACCTGCGCAATTTTGCCAAATCGGCGATTTATTCAACCGCGCTTCCACCGGCAATTTTGGCGGCGGTACTCACTTCGCTAAAAATAATTTCGAAAAAAAATCTCGGCGCAAAAGCGCTAAAAAATGCGCAGTATTTTTGTGAGTTAATGGGGCTAGAAAAGCCGCAATCGGCAATCGTGGTGTTGATTGTTGGTGAAAATAAAAAGGCTTTGGAAATCGCTAAAAAGGTGTCTGAGAAAGGAATGTTAATTTCAGCAATTCGTCCGCCAACAGTTGAAGTTGGTAAGGCGAGATTGCGCATTACTTTTTCGAGTGAACACCAAAAAAATCAGGTAAAAAAACTGGCAGAAATTCTCAATTTTGAGCTGAAAAAAATCTCTTAAAAAAGTGAATTTTCCGCCCCGGGGCGGAAAATTCAGCAAATGCCTCTCCAGCCAGTGGTAACAAGGTCTAAAGCTAGATCAAAAATAAGCCAAATTTTGGCAGAAATTACAAATTAATGAAGTCAAAAACCTCTCAAAATAATCAAATAAAAGAAAATTTAGTCGCAACTTTGCAGGCGTTAGTTGCGGATGAAAATTTGCAGGTGGAGTTTGACGCGGAGCAAAAAAATAATTTTTTTTCGTGGAATCAGAATTTGGTTTTGAGTGAGAAAAAAGTGAGATTGCCGGAGGTTGAGAGAAAACAGTTCCGCGCCGCACCAGATTTGGCTGCTTGCTATTTGCTAGCCCACGACAAAAAACTGCACCAAGAAAAAAATCGTGACGCGCAGGAGCAAAAATTCTTCGACGAATTTGAAAAAGTGCGGGTGATTGCTTGTGCAAAAAATTCTTACCGCGGTGTGGTAAAAAATATTTTGCACAAGGTCGAAGACGACATTTTTAGCGGCTCTACCAACCTTTCTTTGATTTTGTTGAAGGAGATTTTTGGTGTAGAAGTTTTGCCAAGAACCAAAGAAGTGGCGATTGATTTGGAAGAGAAAATTAAAGAAAAAATCGTCAAAGAAATTAAAAATTTGGCGCGAGAGGCGGCAAATCAAAGTGCCTTTATGATAGGTGTGGAGCGGGTTTTGGAGTTGTTAAAGAGCGACGAAAATTCTGACAACAAAAACGACAATGAAGAAAAATCAAAAGAAAAACCAAACGACCAAAATGAAAAATCAGAAAATGATTTAAGCAATTTTGGTCAGGAAAATGTTGAAGCCGAGTCGGAAAAAAACTTTTCGCAAGATGAAGAAGGCGGCGCGCAGCAAATGGAAGAAGAGCGCAAAGTTGTCGATTTTAAGGAAGATGATTCCGACGGAGATGTTTCGGTGAAGCTAGAGAAAACAAGTCCTGACGAGGATAAAATCGAATTCAAAAACGCTTACAAAATTTTCACTAATAAATTTGACGAGGTGATTTTTCCGCAAAAATTAATCGGCAAAAATGAACTCGAACTTTTGCGTGATCAGCTTGATTTAAAGGTGGCGAAGCTTTCGGGTATTTCCAAAAAAATGAGTTTGAAGTTGAAGCGTAAATTGCTCTCAAAACAAAATTCTTTTGTCGAGCGCGATTCTTCACGAGGAATTTTGGATCGCAAAAAATTGACACGACTAGTCATTGACCCAAGCGTGGAGGATATTTGGATCACGCACAAAGCTCACGAATATCAAGATACTGCGCTGACAATTTTGCTCGATAATTCAGGCTCGATGCGCGGCAATCCGATTGTAATGAGTGCTTTGGCTTGCGAAATAATTGCCGAAATTTTGGAAAAATTTTCAGTAAAAACTGAGATTATTGGATTTACAACAGCCGATTGGAAAGGCGGCAAGGCGCGTAAACTCTGGGAGAGTTCGGGTCGCGCTCACAATCCCGGTCGTCTCAATGAGTTGCGCCACATTATTTACAAACACTTCAATTCCAGTTTGAAAAAATCGAAAGTGAATTTGGGGCTGATGTTGAAGGAGGGGCTTCTCAAAGAAAATATTGATGGTGAGGCCTTGCTATTCGCGCGTTCGCGTTTGATGCAGCAAAGTGAGAAACGAAAGATTTTAATGGTGATTTCTGACGGAACTCCTGTGGATGATTCAACCGCATCAGCTAATGACAGCGACATTTTGAGTGACCATTTGCGTCACGTGATTAACAAAATTGAAAAGCGCGGCAATATTGAAATTGTTGGCGTGGGCATTGGTCACAGCACTGATGATTTTTACCGCAATTCAATTGCGATAAAGGGCCTAGAGGAGCTTGGGGATGTGATGATTGAGAAGATTGCTGAGTTACTTTAAACCTAGTTACTCCATTTTCAGTGTCACCCCGTCGAATGACGGGGTCCACGGTGCCGCAAACTCGAAAGAAAAATAAGAAAGTGTGACAGATGGACCCCGTCATTCGACGGGGAGACGCCGAGGGTGGCTACAAAGTCAGCGGCGAAATCACAATTTTTCCAATCAATAACACCGCATCCAAACCAACCGCAATTGGCGTAATCGCAACTTTGCCCACATCTTTTACCACATTAGAATCGTTGTAATAAATTGTGATTGTGTGCGAGGTGTTAACTTTCGACAGGCTCTGATTTAAATATTTCGCGGCGTATCTTTTGCCAGTTAGATCCATTTTAACAGTCAAGCGGTCGCGGCGATCAGGAGAGAAGCCCATTCTTAGCAAGGTTTTAGCATCATCTCTGTCTAAAATGCTAAACGGTCCGTCAAACACCAAAGTGCCTTTCACGTCGTTATTAGCGTAAAGTTTCAAATGACTTTTGGTGACATTAATCGTCAAAACACCTTGCTGCTTCATCGATAAAATCGTTTTCAAAATGCCGGAATTATCCGAGAAAACGTAGTGATATTCGTCACCCAACATTGCCACGTAGCGGCCATCGGCGCCGATGAAAAATTGGTTGATCTGCTCTTGGTAACTTTTGTCGCCCCAGATATATTTTGTAACGCAGGAAGACTGCAATAGCAGGCCAGCGCAAAGGGCTGCAGTGGTGAGAAATTTTTTAATTTTCATGGCTTAGAGTTGGGATAAAGTGTTTTTTCTAACCTCGTCCAACTCGGCTTTGCTCAAGGCAATAAGCCCGCTATTAAGCAGGTAGCCTTTGGCGCCGATTGTATCGGGGCTGATAATTTCTTGGATAAATTCGCGCATGTGCGGCGTTGAATTTAGATTTTCTTTTTTGAAATAAACAAAGAGTGGTCGGGCTAGAGAATATTTTTTAGAAGCAATGCTGGTAAAGGTTGGTGCCACATTGTCAATTGCAGCAGCTTGAATGACATTTTTATTTTCGACCAAAAAGTTGAAGCCGAAAATGCCAAATGAATCAGGATTTGATTTTAAGTGGTCAATAATGACGCGGTCATTTTCACCGGATTCAATAAATTTTTCATCATCACGCAAAGTGTGGCATTGTTTTTTGCGGGCATAGAATTCAGGAAATTCATCCAAAAATTCTTTTTTTGCTAAGCAGGCTTCTTCCAAAACAATGTCAGCAAAAACGTCGCGGGTGCCTGAGGTTGAAGGAGGGCCGTAAACTAGAATTTTTGTTTTTGGCAATTTTGGATCAATTTCATCCCAAGTTTCGTAAAAGTTTTTTACCAATTTTCCGGTTTTTTTGTCGGCAACTTTTTCGGCAAGAGCTAAGAAAATTTGATCTTTGGTGAGTTTAATTTTTTTGCCACCAGCCATATTGCCAATTACAATGCCGTCATAGCCAATTTTGATTTCAACGATGTTTTTAATGCCATTGTGATTGCAGCTTTCAACTTCACTTTCTTTGATTGGGCGCGAGGCGTTAACGAAGTCAGGATACTTGTTTCCAAAGCCACCGCAAAACATTTTAAAACCATTACCACTGCCAATTGACTCAACGGTTGGAGTTGTGGTTGGAATATTTTTTAAACTTTGATTGCGGCTAAATTCTTCAGAAATTGCCGTCATGAAAGGCGAAATGGTTGAGGAGCCAACTACGTGAATATTGTTTCTGCTTTTAGGTAAGAAAACTTCCCAATCAAAAGCGTAAGCGGTTGAAATTGGTAAAATGGCAACAAATAAAACCGTGCTAAAAAATCTGCGAAACATAAAAAGGCGGAAATTATTTTTTAATAAAAAAAGGCGGGTTAACAAATTTAAAACTAGATGTCACAAAATCTTACGAAAACGCAATTCACAAGTAATAAAATCAGTTGGAAAAAATCTTTTGCTGCAGGCTTTTCTCAAGATGAAAATGGAGCTTCGGTGCCTTGGATGACTTATCCGGCGATTGAGTTTTTAAAAAATAAAATCACCAAAGAACACGAGATTTTCGAATTTGGTTGTGGCGCTTCGACTTTATTTTTTGCGCGAAATGCCAAAAGAGTTGTTGGTTTAGAAACTAATGAAATTTGGTTAAAGATTGTGCGAGAAATGTTGGCAAAAGAGGTGAGTGAAAATGTTGAAATTACTTTGATGGCGGATGGGTTGACGAACCCGCTTTACGAAAATTTTGCTAAAAATTCTGGGCAGAAATTTGATTTAATTGTGATTGATTCGCTGAAGCGATTTGAATGTGCGAAACATGTTATTGAGGCGCTGAAGGGGGGTGGGATGGTGATTTTGGATGATTCGGAGAGGAAGAATTACAAAAAGATTTTTGATTTTTTTGCGGAGAAAGGATTTGAGAAACGTGATTTTTTTGGAATTGCTCCGGCGCAGTTGCGGGTGAAGAATACTACGGTTTTTTTTAAAGATTGAGGTCGCGAATAACCACCCCCAACCCACTACTGTCCGGTTAACTCCCCTACAACAACAAGGACTGGCGCTGGTCTTCCTTGTGGTTTTTGCAATCAAAGTCTGTGAAGAGTTGATTTACTTGGGTTCGTTCGAAAATGTTTACGCTTAAAACTTGTAGAATTGTGC
>CAIRMX010000157.1 GCA_903879805.1 uncultured Alphaproteobacteria bacterium
GGCACGGGCTTGAATCATGCTTCGACAGGCTCAGCATGACATCGAGGTGATTAATAAAATAAATAAAATGACCAAAAAAATAATCGGAATTGGCAATGCGATCGTCGATATTTTGTGCAAAGTTGACGACTCATTTTTGGAAAAAAATGGCCTTATAAAAAACTCAATGTCGCTAATTGACGACGCCACGGCGCAAAATTTATCCGCCCTAAAATCAGAAAAAATAACTTCTGGTGGATCCGCCGGAAACACCATTGCGGCACTGGCGCAATTGGGCTGCAAAACTACTTTCATCGGCAAAGTTGGCGACGATCAATTCGGATTAAAATTCATTAGCGAAATTGAAAAAACCGGCACTGATTTTTTCAGCAATAAAAATCACCAAAAACCCACCGCAAAATCTTTTATTTTAGTTACTGCTGACGCCCAAAGAACCATGTCGACATTTTTGGGATGTGCTTCTGAGATCACCGAAGATGACATTGTTGAAACCAGCTTCAAAGACGCGTCAATTCTCTATTTAGAAGGATATTTGTGGGACGCGCCAAAAACAATTTTGGCACTAAAAAAAGCCATTTCTTTTGCTAAAAAAAATGGCGTGAAAGTTGCTTTTTCGCTTTCTGATTCTTTCTGTGTTGCTCGTCACAAAGCCGATTTTCTTGAGTTGATTCGTAACGACTTAGACATCCTTTTCGCCAATGAAGCCGAGGCTTTGGAGCTTGCCGCAACATTTGCCGAAAATAAAAATTTAATCACAATCGTAACAAAAGCTGAGAAAGGCTGCGAGGTTTTTTCTAGCGGAAAATCTTTTGCGAGCCCCGCTAAAAAAATTGAGAAATTAATCGACACAACAGGCGCAGGAGATGCTTTTGCTGCTGGCTTTCTACACGGCTTGGTAAATGATTTTGGTTTAGAAAAATCTGCAGATTTTGGCAATCTTGTTGCCTCCAAAATCATTCAAAAATTTGGTGCTCGATTTGAGTCAGAAGAGTTAAAAAACTTACTTTAAAAAACATGCTTTGGACCAAACACGAACTTTTAGAAGCCTTGTCCGACGAGCTTTTAAACCACAAACTTTGCGACAATTTAGAAATTGATGAAGTCGTAATCGACAGTCGCAAAACTCCAAAAAGCGGATTATTTTTAGCAATTAAAGGTGACAAAAATGATGCTCACGATTTTTTAGATCAAGCGAGAGCAAATGGCTGCGTAGCCTTTCTAGTTCAAGATTCATCTAAAGTTAAAGACGCCGATTTTATTTTAGTCAAAAACACTTTTGTCGCGCTTTACAAACTTGCCGAATTTTCACGCAAAAGAAGCGCTGCAAAAATTATCGCAATTACGGGATCTGTTGGAAAAACCGGCACGAAAGAAATGTTAAAACTAGCGTTTTCAGCTTACGGCAAAACTTTCGCGACTTACGGAAATCTCAACAACCACATTGGTTTGCCACTTTCACTCTGCAATTTTTCTGCTGATTGCGCGTTTGGCATTTTCGAAATGGGAATGAATCACTTAAACGAAATCGAACCACTCTCGCGCTTAGCGCGCCCTCACCTTGCGGTCATTACCAATGTTGGACCGGTTCACATTGAATTTTTTAAAAACGAAGAAGAAATCGCACTCGCCAAATCAGAAATTTTTGCAGGCCTTGAAAGCGGCGGAGTGGCACTAATTAATCGCGACAATCTGCATTTTAATTTCTTAAAAAAACGCGCCGAAATTGGTGGAATTTGGGAAGAAGATATTTTGAGTTTTGGTAAAAATGCACAAAGCACTTACTCAATTGAAAGCGCACAAATCAAGGCTGTGGACAAGGCTGAGATTTTCTTGAAACTAAAAAACGGCAAGAAAATTTCTTACTCAATTTCAACCGCCAGCAAAACGGCAATTTTCAATTCTTCGATTGTCGCCGGATGCTTGGATATTCTAACCAGCAATCCCAAAATTGGACTAGAAACTTTGCAAAATCTCGCTGACACCGCTGGTCGCGGCAAGGCTTTTGAGGTAATTTTTCAAAATAAAAAAATCACCATTATTGACGACAGTTACAATGCCAGCGTGCTTTCAATGGGGGCTGGGCTTGAATATGCGGCAGAATTAAAAACTGCACTAAAGAAAAAAAGAGTTGTCGCAGCGCTTGGCGACATGCTGGAACTGGGTGAGAAATCAGTTGAATTGCACGAAGAGATCACAAATTATTTGAAAGAATTCGAAATTAATTTTGCGATTTTAGTTGGTGAAAAAATGACTGACGCCGCAAAAAAACTGGAAAAAAACTCTTACAAAACTTTTTTAGATTCGACTGCCGCAAGCCTTGAAGTTGAAGGGATTTTGCAAGATGGCGACATTCTTTACGTCAAAGGTTCGCGCGGCACAAAAATGGAAAAATTAATCGAAAAATTAACCGACAAAATCAATGTTCACTAGCTTAGTTCTGCTGCAAAATTTCTGGCTAAAATCTTTAGTCTGCCTTTTTTCCGCTTATTTGATCGGATTTTTCTCCACCAAAAAATTCATTTCCTTCGTTACCGCAAAACAATTATTTCAACCAATCCGCTCTGACGGACCCGCAACCCATCTAGCTAAAAAGAAAACGCCAACAATGGGCGGAATTTTTATTGTGCTCTCCACCCTACTTTCAACCCTACTCTTTCTTGATCTTAGCAATTCTTACATCTGGATTACACTTTTCGTTTTCATTTCTTTCGCCGCCATCGGCCTTACTGACGACTTGATGAAAGTGCTCTACAATAATCCTAATGGTTTTCGCGGCAGCGTTAAAATCGTCATTCAATTTGCTATTATTGGCGCGGCATTTTTGTGGCTTGGAACTGTTGATTTAGTGCATTTAAAAAATCGCGTCTTTTTGCCAATTGGCGACGGACATTGGATTTCACTAGGAATCGTCCTTTACGTTTTATTTGTAACTTTCGTAATTGTCGGAACTTCCAACGCGGTGAACCTTACCGATGGTCTTGATGGCTTGGTTTCAGTGCCTGCAATCATTAACGCCTCTTGCTTGGCAGTTTTGATTTTCGTCGCAACTCACACCCATTTGGCCAAAGATTTTCACGCACCAAATATTGAAAATACCCGCGAATTGATTTTCTTCTGCTTCACACTAATTGGCGCGATTTTAGCTTTTTTAACTTTCAATTTAAAGCCGGCAAAAATTTTTATGGGCGATGTTGGAAGCTTAGCAATCGGTGCGGTTCTTGGCTTAATCGCCATCATCATCAAACAAGAAATAGTCTTTTTTGTAATTTCAATTTTGTTTGTTTGCGAAGCTTGCTCGGTGATTTTGCAAGTTGGTTCTTACAAACTTCGCAAAAAAAGAATCTTTTTAATGGCGCCTTTGCACCACCATTTTGAAAAACTTGGTTGGGGTGAAAAGAAAGTCGTCAGAGCATTTTGGTCGGCCTCGCTATTTTTTGCAGCGCTTGGAATGACAATATTTTTCGTTTAAAAAAATGACAAAGAAACCTCGGGTTTACCTTTACGATTCAACACTTCGCGACGGCGCACAGACTAGCACGGTGAACTTTAGCGCTCGCGACAAAGTTGAAATTTCTAAAGTGTTAGACGGTCTTGGCATTGATTACATTGAAGGCGGCTGGCCTGGTGCAAACCCGACTGACGACGAATTTTTTGCTGACTTACCAAAATTAAAAAAATCGCAATTTTCCGCTTTCGGAATGACTTGTCGTAATGGCGTTTCACCCGCCAATGACGCTGGCCTAAACGCCTTGATTAATGCCAATGTTAAGTCGGTTTGTATTGTTGGCAAAACTTGGGATTTTCATCTTGAACACGCGCTGCACATTTCCGAAAAAGAAAATCTTGAAATGATTTCTGGCTCAATTGCCCACATCGTGAAGAAGAAAAAAGAGGCAATGTTTGACGCCGAACATTTTTTTGACGGCTACAAAGCCAATCCAAAATTCGCGCTTCGTGCAATTAAAACCGCTTTTGACGCCGGTGCACGTTGGGTTGTTTTGTGCGACACTAATGGCGGAACTTTGCCGAGTGAAATCAGCAAAATCGTTAAAGAAGTTACAAAAATAATTCCCGGCGAAAATTTAGGAATTCACTGCCACAACGACACTGGAAATGCTGTAGCAAATTCAATCGCGGCAGTTGAATCTGGCGCAAGGCAAGTACAGGGAACTCTAAACGGACTTGGCGAGCGCTGCGGCAACGCCAATTTAATCAGCATCATTCCAACCTTGTTTTTGAAAATGGGTTTTGATGTTGGCATTGCTGAAAAAGAATTAAAAAATTTGGTGCGCGCTTCAAATTTTCTCGACGATTTGCTCAATAAAGAACGCGACAAATTTGCTCCTTACGTTGGCAAATACGCTTTTGCTCACAAAGGCGGATTACATGTGTCGGCGGTGGCTAAAAACCCAACTTCTTACGAACATGTGGCGCCAGAAAAAGTTGGCAATGAGCGCCAGATCATGATTTCTGATCAAGCGGGACGCTCGAATATTATTTCACGATTGAAAGAAATTGGTTTGGATCCTGACGACAAAATAAAATTCAGCCAAATTGCTGATTTGGTGAATCAGGTGAAAGAGCTTGAGGCGAAAGGCTACGCTTATGATGCGGCGGATGCTAGTTTTGAAATCTTGGCCAAAAAATCCTTGTCGGTAGTTCCGAATTTTTTTGATTTGGTTGGCTTTAGAGTTTTGGACGAACGCAAGTTTGACGCTAAAGGAAAAATCGTCACCGTTGCCGAAGCCACGATTAAAATTAAAATCGGCAATAAAGTTACAATGTCGGTTGCTGAGGGAAATGGTCCGGTAAATGCACTTGATAAAGCCTTGCGCAAAGCGCTTTCACGCAAATATCCAAGTTTAAAAAATGTTCGTTTGACTGATTACAAAGTGAGAATTTTAACACCTTCTGACGGCACACAAGCCATCACTCGCGTGCAAATTGAATCAACTGACGGCAAGACTAAATGGACAACAATTGGCGTTTCGGAAAATATTGTGGACGCTTCTTTTCGCGCACTTCACGACAGCATTACTTACCAACTAATGCGTGAATAGCGACTTGAAGGCTAGACAAATATTAAAGCAAAAATAAGTTTTCGCGCGATTTTTAAAATTGCTGCGAACACCAAAATTAATTTTTTTCAAAAATGGCAACATCTAAACAAGAGCAAGTTTACAACGAAATCGTTGAATATTACGCCTTCGCTGACCGCATGATTCGCGCGGTGCAAGACAGTTCTCACAAACTTGCCGAACAACAATTTGCCATTGTTGAAGAAATGGCCACTCGCCTCGAAGAATGCGCCGACCAGCTTGCCACTCAGTACATTGATTTTGTTACTAACGGTGAATCCGCTAAATCTACTGAAACAGTACGCACCGCGCTTAATAATATTGCGTCGAAAATTGAAGAATGTCGTCACAAGATTTTGGCGCTGCATCCAAATGAGTAATATTGAAAACATCCTCTCTCAATTAGCGCCAGACCTCAAAAAAGTTGACCAAATCATTCTCGAATTTGCAGTTGGAAAATCGCCGCTAATTGCTGAAATTTCCAATCACCTGATCTCTTCCGGCGGCAAAAGAATCCGCCCGATTTTGCTAATTTTAGCCGCCAAACTTTGCGGCGCCAAAGACCAAAAAAAACCACAAGATTTAGCTGCTGCAGTTGAGTTAATTCACAGCGCCACTTTGCTTCACGATGATGTTGTTGACACCAGCCAAGTAAGGCGCGGCAAGAAAACCGCCAATGCAATTTGGGACAACAAGGCCAGCATTTTGGTCGGTGATTATTTATTCTCGATCGCCTTTCAATTAATGGTGCGGGTGAAAAATTTAGAAGTGTTGGGATTACTCGCCAAAGCCTCGTCAATCATGGCTGACGGCGAAGTAATGCAGTTGGAAAATTCTAGTGACGTGGCGCTTTCGCAGGAAAAATATTTTGAAATTATTTTCGGCAAAACTGCCGTGCTTTTTGCGGCTGCTTGTGAATCTGGCGCTTTAGTTAGTGATGCCTCCGAGGCAGAAGTGACAGCACTTCGCGAGTTTGGCACTAACCTTGGAATCATCTTTCAAATCGTTGACGATATTTTGGATTATTCGTCGGACGAAAAAGTTTTGGGCAAAGATGTCGGCAATGATTTTTTTGAAGGCAAAGTAACTCTGCCGATAATTCTGCTGCACCAAAAAGCTGACAAAGTGGAACAGAAATTTATTTCCGACACATTTACCAAAAACCTTCTTGCAAGCGAGAGATCAGCAACTGATTTTGCTCAGTTTTTAGAACTGCTAAAAAAACATCAGGCGCTTGAAGCTTGTAAAAACATGGCCTCAAAGCATCACGAATTGGCAGTTCAAAATTTAGAAATCTTTTCTGATTCAAATTTCAAAAAAGATTTAGTCGCAATTTTAGACTACTCTCTGGCTCGAATTTTTTAAAAAATGCAACTACTGCACCATCTCACAAAAATCGGTGTCATCATTGCGATTTACGCAATCTTCATGCTGGTTTCACTGCGCCAATGCAAGGCTCAGGTTGTTGACAGCGCCTTTTACCAATGGCAGGTTTTTGAGTTGCAAGAAGACGAACTCGATTACAAAAAATGTTACATTGTTGCCCATCCCACCAAAATCGACACTGACCACAATTCACGCCAGAAGCCTTATTTAATGATCACGCGCTTTCAAAAAGATCGCTCGGAAGAAGTCAGTATTTTCGGTGGCTACGAATATAAACTAAGCAGCGAAGTTTTTGTTTTGGTTGATCCGCTGCAATTCAAATTAATCGCCAAGAAAGACATGGCTTGGGCCAAGACCAAGGCAGAAGATTTGGCAATTATTGAAGCAATGCTAAATGGTGGCGATTTGAAAGTGCGCAGCGATTCTGCGGTTGGCACTTACGCAGTTGACGAATATTCGCTGAAAGGAATTACACGAGCCTACGCAAGAATGAGAGAGATTTGTAAGTAGCTCTTCTCCCCTCCTTAAAAAGGAGTAGCCTTAATTTTCTTCTCTTTTCTTCTTTAAAAAAATGACCATCCAAAACCGTCCCCTCGCCGATTTAATGCGTCCCGAAACCTTGTCGGACGTGATTGGGCAAGATCATCTCTTCGGTGAAACTGGCGCTTTGGCAGTGATTGAAAAATCAAAAAACGTACCTTCCATGATTTTGTGGGGGCCTCCGGGAGTTGGCAAAACAACAATTGCCAAAGCTCTCGCCAAAATTTCCAACGCCGAATTTGTTGCAATGTCGGCGATTAATTCAGGCGCTGCTGAAATTCGCAAAGTGGTTGATCGCGCCAGAATGTTGGCTCACACCGCCACAGAAAATGCGCTGTTTGAAGATAATCAAACCCCAACCAAAACCATTTTGATGGTTGATGAAATTCACCATTTTAACAAAACCCAGCAAGATCTTTTTTTGCCCTTCATTGAAGACGGCACGATTATTTTAATTGGCACCACAACTGAAAATCCCTCGTTTCAACTCAACTCCGCCCTGCTTTCACGCTGCAAAGTAATTACGCTAAAAATTCTCGACGACGCTGCACTTGCCAAAATTTTGGCGCGAGTTGAAAAAAATTTAGGAAAGAAATTAAAACTCTCAGATGCAGCGCGCGAAGCCTTAATTAATCTAGCTTGCGGCGATGCACGTTATTTTTTAAATGCTTGTGAAGAATTGTTTGCTCTCGATTTAAAAAGCGAAATTTCGGCAAAAAAATTAACCGAAATTATTTCCAAACGCTCCGCCCATTTTGACAAAAAAGGCGATTTTCATTTCAACCTAATCAGCGCCTTTCACAAATCTTTGCGCGGCTCAGATGTTGACGCGGCGCTTTATTATTTGGCGCGCATGCTTGAGGCGAAAGAAGATCCTTACTACATTTTGCGACGCCTGGCGCGCTTTGCTACCGAAGATGTGGGACTCGCTGACCCCAACGGTTTGCTGCAAGTAATGGCGGCAAAAGAAAATTACGATTTTCTAGGAAGCCCCGAAGGCGACTACGCTCTGAGCCACGCCACGATTTATTTAGCCACTGCTCCCAAATCAAATGCCAGCTACATGGCGCACAAAGCCGCAATTGACGCGGCTTCAGCTACAACCGATTTAATGCCGCCAAAAAATATTCTCAACGCGCCAACTAAAATGATGAAAAATGAAGGCTACGGCGAAGGTTACATTTACGATCACGACACACCGAATTGCTTTTCTGGTCAGGAGTTTTTTCCGCCGGAATTGTTGAAAAAAGCGCGCCCGAAATTTTTTGAACCAAATGAGCGCGGGTTTGAGCGAGATTTGAAAAAGCGGCTGGAATATTGGGAAGAGTTGCGACGAAAACTGAGGAAATAAAAACCACCCTCGCGCTGAGATTTACAATTCCTGCACGACAGGCAGCAATCTAGTTTTTTATTAAAACCCCAATAACGCTTCAGAAATTTGTCTTGGAGCTTACGATCTCTAGCTCTAAATCTCAAAATTCTCCCACTTGTCACCCCGTCGAATGACGGGGTCCACCTCGTCAAAGGCATGATTTTGTTGGTTACAACGAGATAGACCCCGTCATTCGACGGGGTGACAAGTGGGGGATGGGGTTCTTAGAAATAGCCTAGAGTTTGTAGTTCTGAGAGAGTAACTTAGGGCTGGACGGGGTTAGCTAAATTTTTACAACCCACGAGGTAATTTCTTCTAAAGCTCTCTGTGAGTAAGCTTCTTTGCGATCTGTCTTTTTTGTTTTTTTCGCCAAAGGCTCGAATAATCCAAAATTCACATTCATTGGTTGGAAAGAATTTTTCTCTTCGTGGCCCAAAGTAATGTGATTTAACAGCGCACCAATTGCGGTTTGCGGCGTTGGTCTGGCGACAGTTTTGCCCGCCATTTCAGCTGCAACAAAAATCCCCGAAAGCAAGCCCATCGCGGCTGATTCAACGTAGCCTTCAACTCCTGTAACCTGCCCTGCGAATAAAATATTGGGTGATTTTTTGAAGCGTAAATATTCATCAAGCAATTTTGGTGAATTCAAAAATGTATTGCGGTGAATGCCGCCGAAGCGAGCGAATTCTGCTTTTTCAAGTCCCGGTATTTTTGTAAAAACCCGCTGTTGGTCACCATATTTCATTTTGGTTTGGAAGCCGACAATATTGTAAAGCGTGCCGATTTTGTTGTCTTGGCGCAATTGAATCACCGCGTAAGGCTTGCCAGGACGATTGCGGAAAAATTTTTCCGCTTCATTTTCTGCTGGCGGAAAATGCGGATTAGTTAAACCAACTGGTTTCATCGGCCCAAAACGCAAAGTTTCAACGCCACGCGCCGCCATTACTTCAATTGGCAAGCAGCCATCAAAATAAGGTGTGTCTTTTTCCCAATCTTTGAAGTCACCCTTTTCGGCAGTTACCAAATCATTTACGAATTCCAAATATTGCTCTTGGGTCAAAGGGCAATTGATGTAATCAGCACCGTCACCTTTGTCGTAGCGCGATTGAAACCAAGCCTTGGTGAAGTCGATTGATTCTTTGTAAACAATTGGCGCGATGGCGTCGAAAAAGGCTAAATGCTCTTCGCCGCTGTGCTGCAAAATTGATTTGCTGAGTAAGTCGGAAGTCAGTGGGCCAGTTGCAACAATCCATTTTTCGTTTGATTCAACGGGAAGCTCAGAAATTTCTCGACGCGAAATTTTAACTTTTCCGGTGGCTAAAAGTTCACTTTCAATAAATTTTGAAAAACCCTCGCGATCGACAGCAAGAGCGGAACCCGCCGGAATTTTGTTGGCGTCAGCCGAACGCATTACCAACGAATTCAACATACGCATTTCTTGATGCAGCAATCCCACGGCAGTATGTACATCGTCACTACGCAGTGAATTTGAGCAAACCAACTCGGCGAAATCGGCAGTGCGATGTGCAAAAGTTTTGCGCTCTTCATTTCGCATTTCAAAAATCTCCACCTCAATTCCACGCGATGCCAACTGCCAAGCCGCTTCAGAACCAGCAAGTCCGGCACCAATAATGTTAACTTTTTTCATTTTTTTGAATTTTAATTACCCAGCACAATCAAACATTTTCTACGAAGAAAAAAATTCCCCGTCTTCTCTTTTTCAATGGCGGTGATGTTAGTGATGCCGCCATTCTTGCGCGCGCTTTCCACCGTAAAATCAATATTGGTTGTCCAAAACCTCAAGTCGCTAGTGTAATAACAAACCCGCCCCTCGCGAGTAGGATTTTTAATGTTGATCACCGGCAAATTATATTGCCCCAAAGATTCGCGGTAAGATGAGCAGCCTGAAAGCATCGCTAACAGCACTGCAGAGGCGATTAGTTTTATTTTCATTTTGTTGGTTTTTAAAATGGAAGGGAAGCGACAGAGGAAAATTAACGCGGGATGAAACTGGCAAGCAATAGGAAAATTTAGACAAAAAACCGGCGATCGCTTTCGCGACCACCGGTTTTTAAAATAATTAACTTGAAAGAAAATTATTGTCCAAACCACATATTAAGAAATTCTCTATTCTCCGTAAGCGATCAGACAATATCTTCTACGCATTATTCCTGTAATCGAATATGAGTAATCAACCATTTTAATTTTAGTAATACCAGCAAGCTTTGTAGCACTAGAAAGAGAAGCATCTCCCTGATTATCAACGAGCATTTGCGCTAATATCTGATACTCTTGACCTCTGTACATTGAAGCATATTCAGAAATAGAGATCTCAGAAAATCCATAAGTGAAAAAAGCTGCCAAGGCACGAGACATCCCAATTGAAGCATCGGCACAACTTTTATACTCTTTTATTTTCGTAATATCTTGAAAAGAAAGATCACCAACACTCGATTCCTGCAATCCAAAATTAGATTTATTATTACTAACACATGAGAAGACAAACAGGCAGAGCACTAATGTTAAAAATTTAGTAACCATAAGATGAGTCCTTAACTATTGATTAAAGACCGTGTACTATGGTGCATTCTTTGTGAGTAAAAAAGTTATCAGAGACACTCTTATCGATCATTTTTATTTTAGAAATACCACCATTTCTCATTGCATCAATTACTGAAGTGCTAGATTCAGTGGATGGAAAACCCAAAACTCTAGTAGCGCATGCCTCACCAGTTTTTAATTTGCTGATGTCACCTATTGTGTAATCAGTTACGTTAATCATCGCGCTTGTTGCTGGAGTATATTTGTGAGAGCAAGAAGCTAGAACAATCAACAAAGCTGCAACGGCAGTTATTTTCATTTTCATAATTTTTGATTTTGAATTTAGTAAAAAGGAAGTGGTGACCTAAAATAGATAAGTCGCGCGGCAGTTAATTAGACGGGTAAAAATGAATCAAGGAACTTTACAGATTCTGCTGCAAATCGAGACCGCTTAAATCAAATCAAACAAACTCTTAATAGTCGTCGGCACAAAAGACGAAACTTTATTTGTCTCAAACGTTGCTTCTTTGTCGCTTTTTTTTCTGGTGTATTCGTAGCGAATTCCAAATAGGCCGCCGCCCTCACCTCCCGTTAGTAATCCAACTACATTTCCTAGAATCGGGATTTTTCCGATGCCAAAAAGGTTGTTCACGATGAAACCCGGAATAATCATGCCTTTGATTGCGTAGATATCATTTTTCAAATCAATCGTGCCTTTGGCGGTGATGCCGATTTTGAAGTTGTTGGCGATTAGCGATTTTAGGTCGAGCACATTGTCTTGCAGTGCGAATTCGATTTTCACTGAATTGAAAGTGGTTTTGTCGTTGGAGAAAATTTTATCCTTCACTTGCGAGAACAAATCATTCTTGGCAAGGCGCTTCACTGCTGAGTTTGCAAAGATTGTGATTTCATCGTCAATCTTCACCACCCCTGCCAAAACCTGTTTTTTATTGACGATTCTATTTTGCAATTTCACCTCAGCGTCACCGGAAGAAATAGTATTGGCAATTCCTAAAGCCTCTGCCAAGTAGCCAATATCCTCAATGCGGCCGTCAATTGCGACGAAATTTTCTTTGGAGTTTTTGGTCACGCGTAAATCCAGAGATTGTTTTTTGCTGTAATTTCCTTTGGCCAAACCGCTGCTGCAAAAATTATTTTTACAACCTAGTGCCAAGTAAAAATGCTTAACCGATTTATTGCGCAAAAGGCTGACATTATTGGCTGCAACCTGAATCTTCAAATTAGCAAAATCTTTGTTTCCCGATGACTTGCTAAAAAATTTCTGCTCAATAAATGGCGCAAAATTTAGCTGCTCGCCCTTAAGAGAAATTTTTTGTGTCGCTGATTTTTTGTCAGCTTTGTAAGAAAAGGCGTAATTATTTTTACCGAAATTACTATTTTTTAGATCAACGCTTGTTATCAAGAATGGCGCAGTGTCAAAGCCAATTTCAGCATTAATTTTTGCCAGATTTTTTGGCTCTTTTTTCCACAGCTCAATATTTTTAATACGAATTTTTTGCGGATCTCTCACCGAAACAATCAAATTCAAACTCGATTCCACGCCAACTTTTTTGGTAACATCAAAAGGCTGCGCATCCAACTCTGCCGCGGTTAAATCGACATTAGCAATAAAGTCGGTGCTGGTAAAATCTTTTTTAACGTGAATGACAACGCCACCTTTGACGTGATCATTTTTTAAATCAGGAATGGTGGAATTTGCTGAAATGTAAACATGGCTCAGATCAATTGTTTCTTGAAGCGGCAGGCGAATATCGAAATCATTTTGCGACGCACCATTTAGATATTTTTCGACACCCGCAATAAAATCTGACGATTTGTGATCAACGTGTTTTAGCGAATCTGAGGCGTGTCCCTGCGACTTGCCGCTGATTTTTAGCAAGGCCACGGGTGCATCAAAATCGTCAATTTCAACCAAGCCTTCAGTGATTTTGCTGTTTAGAACTTCGCCCGACGTCAGCACAATTTTCATATTTTTTTTGCTGAAATTGGCAGTGCCTTCAACATTATTTACCGCCGGAAATTCCTCGTCGTAATTGAGATTGGCGCCAGCGAATTTCACCTGCGCGTCAATATCTTTGAGCAAAAATTCATCGCCATTTTTTTGCAGTGAAAATTTGGTGTAAGCATCTTTTAAATCTCCGCCCTTAATGTGAGCAATTACCCAATCGCGAATTCCGGCTTGATTCAATGAACTGGGCCAGAATTTTTCCATTTCGGCAAGCGGCGTATTTCGTAATTTAATGTAAAAATCGAGTTCTTGATTTTGTGGATTTTGAAGATCGGACATTAAAAGCGACATTTCCAAATGTGGCGCCAAAGCCTTCTTTGCCAACATTTGCGGCCCATCTGCTAGGTAAGTTTTGATTTCGGATAAATTCAAAATTCCCAAATTATTGTCGTATTTTCCGGCAACCGAAAAATCAGCAAAATCAATTTTTTTGGCAAAGAAAGCAGGAAAGTTGAAATCACCATTTTTGGCATCAGCTTTGAAAAGCACCTCGCCCATTTTTCCGTCTTTAATCACAAAAGAAGCACTGGCGTTTAACGTGGTATTGACGCGGTTCAAAACCTCTAAACTTGAATGCAAATCAGCAACCGAATTGGCGACAAAATTTTCTAAAATCACGTCGCATTTTAAACCGTCATTTTTTGACAGACGGCAGCTTACGTTGAAATCGACGTCACTTTTTTCTTCGTCAAAATTGAGTTTGCTAGTTGAAGAAATAAGTAGCGCTTGGCCTTCAACCGCAGTGCGAATTTGCGATTTTTTTAGCAAAATTTCGGTGTCGAAACTTTGGCCTTTGGCAATGATTACGGCATTTTCAATTTCAATATTTTCAATCGGAAATTTACCGCTGCGAATTGACGACAAAAATTTAATGACGGGATTAAATTCGACTGACTTCTCCTCAGAATTTTGATGCAATTTTTGTAAGTCATCCACCACGATTGTGGGGTTTATAAGCTTGATTTTACTAGGTTCAAACTTAAGCAAAAACATTTTCAGCACAGAAAATTCCGTTTCTAATTTTGGAATAATAAATGCCTGTTTTTGCGTGCTATTGGGCAGCGAGTAGAGAATTTTTAAGCTGGTTGCGGTGACTTTTAACGTGCCGTAACGCGTGAAACTGACATAGCTTTGACTTAGGCCGACATCAGTTCCGAGCTTTTCTTGCAAGACCGATTCGATTTTTTCAGTGACTAAATAAAATGATTTTGGCTCAACCGAAACTAAAATTAGAAAATAGGCTAGAAGCAGCGAGGCGATGAGCAGAATCGAAAAGTGAAACTTGTAAAAGAGTGAGACTTTTTTCTTTTTTTTGCGAGGATGGGATTCGTGATGTGGGTGTTTTGCTGACATTTGGTAAGTGTAGGACGTTTTTTATTTTAACTATTCTCCCAAGTCACCCTGAGCCTGTCGAAGGGTGATTCTTGGACACCGAGGCCTGAATCACCCTTCGACAGGCTCAGGGTGACTTGGAAGAAGGAAGGGCAATACTTACTGATTAATCAAACGATAAGAAGGAATCGTCAAAACGGCAGTGTTTTCTTTGTCGGAAACAATTTCAAAACGGCAATTTTGTTTGTCTAAAATTTTGCTAACTTGCGACTCTTCCAAATTAACGCGCAGATCAAGTTTTTCATTTTGTGACTTCAGGTAAAAAATAATTACCAATTGGTCAAGGTGATCCGTCATTACCGCCACAGTCACCAAGGCCTCTGGGTCGGTTTTAAACATTCCGGCAAAAATTTTGCGGAAGGCATCAAGCAAAATCAATCGATCTAATTTTAAGCGTGGCGTATTTGATTCTTCAAAAGGACGTTCGAATTGAATTTTAGTTCTGAATTTTTCACTAAGTCCCGCAACAAATTCTTCAACAAAACTACTCACAGAAAACACTTCTTCGTCAGCGTTTAATCTTTGTCCGATTACAGTTTGATCTAGTGAGTTGTTGATCGAGCTGCGCAATTTCAGGGCATTTAGGTGAATTTTTTCTAGATCTTCGATGTAGCGGCGGTGCGGAAATGGACCGTAAGGCTCTTCTTTTAAAATGCCGGAAACTTGGCTGATAATATCGAGGTAAGAAAAAAGTTCGGTTGGCAAAATCAAGGCAACTTGGCTTTTAATATTGTCGATATTGCGCTCGTGAGTTGCTTGAACTTGCAAAGCGTTGGCGGTTTTTTCTTTGATTTTTGCAATCATCAAATCGAAATCGATCGGTTTGATTAGGTAGTCGTTAGCTGAAGAATTTACGCCTTTAAGCACGTTATCTTTTTGGCCCAGAGCACTTAAGAAAATAAAAGGAACTGTGTTGTTGCGAATATTTTTACTGCCGCGAACTAACTCAAGAAAGCCGTAGCCGTCTAGTTCTGGCATCATGATGTCAGAAATTACTAGATCAGGTTTGTTTTGCATGAAGCTCTCAAAAGCCAATTTACCATTGGCAGCTTCAAACACTTCAAAGCCTTCATCGCGCAAAATGTCGGCGATATTTTCGCGAATATCTTGCTCATCTTCGGCACAGAGAATTTTGATTTTTCTTTCTTCAGACATTGGGGAAATTTTTTGAGATTTAAGAACTAAGAAATCACGCGCGATCCCTCGAAATTCCTGAGAATTTCATTAACCACGTCATCATTAATTTCGCTTCTTTTGCTAGCAACAGGATTTTTAGTTTCGTCAACATTCAGCAAAACTTGCTGCAAATTTGGAAGCGCCACAATGTGACAAATTCGCGCCACAAGCATTTCGAAAGCCATCTTGGGTGCTGCAGAAAAATTAATCTCGGCATTGCCCTTCACTAGCATTTGCCAAATTCGCGTGAGGGATGCGAGTGAAATTTTTTGGGCGATTTCAGAAATTTTATCTTGTTGAAACTTGGAATAGCCATCGAGTTTGTAGCTAGGAATTAGCTTGGCTGACGTGGTTTTGTGAGTGATTTCCATTAAATCAGAAACCAAATGCGCAACGTCGGAAGAGTAAGAATAAAATTCAGCAAAACTTTTTGACGCCGCCAAAAAATCTCCGCCAAGCAAGCTTTCAAAAAGCTCAATTACTTTGGCTTTGTCGGTAAGGCCGAGCATTTTTTCAACTAAATCTGCGGGCAAAAGTTTCTGGTGATTATTGCTGGCAAGTGCCTGATCTAAAAGCGAAAGAGAATCGCGAACTGAACCTTCTGACATTTTTGAAATGAGCTCCAGCGCGTGATCTTCGGCTTCTAATCCTTCTTTTTGTAAAATATTTTTTAGGTGAGTTTCGATTTCTTTTTCATCCAAACGACGCAAATCAAAACGCTGACAGCGCGACAAAATTGTGATTGGAACTTTCTTAATTTCGGTTGTCGCAAAAATGAATTTAACGTGAGCTGGCGGCTCTTCGAGGGTTTTTAACAGCGCGTTAAAAGCACTGTTACTGAGCATGTGAACCTCGTCAATAATGTAAATTTTGTAAGTCGCCATTACTGGCGCGTAGGCGATTGAATCAATGATTTCGCGGATGTCGTCAACGCCAGTTCGGCTTGCCGCGTCAATTTCAATAACGTCTTGATGTTTGGATGCAGCAATCATTTGGCAATTGTCGCAAAGGCCACAAGCCTGCGCTGCCGAGGCTAGATCTTTATTTTCGCAATTGATGGTTTTGGCAATGATGCGCGCGGTTGTGGTTTTGCCAACACCGCGAATTCCGGTTAAAATGTAAGCGTGATGTAGGCGATTATTTTTAATCGCATTGCTTAAAGTAGTGACCAAAACCTCTTGCCCGACTAGCTCGTCAAAATTTTGCGGACGATATTTTCGAGCTAAAACTAGGTAAGAATTTTGCGACATCTAAAAGGAAATTTTTTCGAAGGAAGGAAGTGAGAGCGACCCGATCTAACAAGCCTTGAGCTGCTTTCTTTCGAACCTGACTCGTTAAGCGAGAAAACCGCCCGCTCTCACCGAAAGAAATTTTGAAACGGGTGGCGCAAACATTCAAGTTCGAATTCGCTAAAGAAATTATCGAGCAATAGTCGGCTAAAATAATTCATTTTTTAGTGAATATTCTCCTCGAGGCGAATATTCAAAAAATAATCTGTAACTCCCTCTACCTCAAGCTTTGAAGCCAGTTAGCAATTTTTACCAAAAAACGAAAATTTAACCTCTTTTTATTTACCAAATCTTGGATCTGGTTTCATCACAACGCTAGTCACATGCCAGCCCAATCCTTTTCTAGTCAAAATAATCTCAACTTCTTTGCCGTGAAATGTGCGATTGATTGAAAATTTATTCAGCGAATCAAAGCCATATTTCTCTTTGGTTTCAGCCAATTTTAAATTGCCGCTTTGCTCTTGCGGCTTATCAGAAAATTCTTCAGTCAAAACATTAACTGCATTTTCTGGCGTGATCATTTTATCCACCGCCTCTTCCATCATCTTCGTCATTGAATCAAGCATCGCGGTGTCGGAAGGATTATCCTTTATCCTCACCTTCACCTTATCAACCTGCTCTATCATGCTCGCTTTAAAATTTGTCCGCACTTTTTCAAAATCAATATATTGCGAAAGCTTCTGAGAATTACCTTCTCTCACACTATCCTTAATCGACTTAATAGTTAAAAACGGGCCCGCTGTAATGTAACCCGCAAATGCCACTGCCACAACAACTGATGGAACTATCCAGAATATTTTTTTCATAATTTTTTAAGTTAAGTTTTAGTATTACTCTCGGTGCTCTACACACACTGACGTGTCACCCCGTCGAATGACGGGGTCCATCTCGTCAAGA
>CAIRMX010000158.1 GCA_903879805.1 uncultured Alphaproteobacteria bacterium
GACCTATAAGCTTTTTTTATTCTTCCACCACCTCTCTTTTTCCCGAGATATTTGGCGGTGTTACCACTCCCTGCTCTTCCATTTTTTCAATCAAAATTGCAGCGCGGTTGTAACCGATTCTCAGCTGACGCTGAACGTAACTAATTGAAGCTTTGCGATCACGACGCACGATCATCACGGCTTTGTTGTAAAGGTCAGCGTCACTGCCGCCTCCGCCACTTTCAGAATCGTCATCACCGCCGCCGCCAGAATCTCTAGGCAAAGGCGCTTCGAAAGAAATTTGTTCAGATGGATCAGCGAATTCACTCAAATCCTGACTCTTAATAAAATTCACAATATTTTCGATTTCAGTATCCGAACAAAAAGGCCCGTGAACCCTTGTCATCTTGCTGCCACCCGACATGTAAATCATGTCACCTTGACCAAGAAGCTGCTCTGCCCCTTGCGTGCCCAAAATAGTTCGGCTGTCAATTCGTGAAGTAACTTGAAAAGAAATTCTAGTTGGAAAGTTCGCCTTAATCACACCCGTAATAACGTCAACTGACGGTCTCTGCGTTGCCATGATGATGTGAATGCCTGCGGCGCGTGCCATTTGTGCCAAGCGCTGCACTGAGTTTTCAATTTCTTTTCCTGCAACCAACATCAAGTCAGCCATTTCATCAACAATCACCACGATGAAAGGTAATTTTTTCGGCTCAAATTCGATCTCTTCAATAATTGGTTTGCCGCTTGAAGGATCATATCCCGTCTGCACTTTGCGCGATAATTTTTCGCCCGTCAAAATCGCTTTCTCAGCTTTTTCATTGTAGCCGGCAATATTGCGCACCGCGAAGCTCGACATTAAACGGTAGCGCTCTTCCATTTCAGCAACCACCCATTTCAAAGCAATCACCGCCTTGCCCGGCTCGGTTACAACGGGAGCTAACAAATGCGGAATTCCGTCGTAAATTGACAGCTCCAACATTTTCGGATCGATCATGATGAACTTACATTCATCGGGGCGCAGCTTAAATAAAATGGAAAGAATCATCACGTTAAGACCAACCGATTTTCCCGAACCTGTAGTTCCTGCAATCAATAAATGCGGCATTTTAGCAAGATCGGCAATCATGGTCTCGCCACCAATATCTTTCCCCAAAATAATCGGCAGAGAACTTTGTGAAAATTTGTAATCTTTGCTTTCAATCAATTCGCGGAAAAAAATCATTTCGCGTTTTGGATTTGGCAATTCAATACCAATTGAAGTTTTGCCCGACACCACCGCAATCCGCGCTGACACTGCACTCATCGAGCGCGAAATATCATCAGAAAGCCCAATAACGCGTGAGGCTTTGGTGCCAGCCGCCGGTTCAAATTCATGCAAAGTCACAACTGGCCCAACTTTAGCGCCAAGTGAAGTTCCATAAACGCCGAAATCTTCTAAAACTTTCAGCAACATTTTTGACTGAGCATCAACCAAATCTTTGCTGGTTTTTTTGTCTTTATTTTCGGCAGATCGATCAGTTAACAAATCGGCAAGCGGCAGTTGGTAGTTTGATTTTGCTGCACGCACCGGCTTTTTGGTTTTGCTGCTTTTGATTAATTTGGCTTTTAAAACTTCACGAGTCTCTTCCTCTTCTGGCGCCTCTGGCTCTTCTTCTTCACCTTCAGAAATTTCAATGGTTGGCGCACCTTCGCGCGGTTTGAATTCTACTGTTTCGTCTTTGAAAGAATTCATCAAACGCTCAATTAAAAAGCGCGCGGTAACGAAGCTGTAGCGGAAAAAATAAATCCAATCACCCAAGGCAATTTCAATAATTATTGAAGTAAGAATAATCGAAAAAATCAGCGCCAAAGCAGAAGTGGCGGCCAGCGGCATGAAAGTAATTTTTGCTAAAATGAAATGGCCGTTAACGCCGCCAAGACCGTTAAATTCCCACCAAGATGGTTGCGGCAAAGTTGAAAAAAACACTGACCAACAAAGGATGCAAAAAGGAGTAAGAATAATTTTTGGCAGCAAATTTCTAACTCCATTGCGACTGCTGATTTTGGTGCCAATGCTAAAAATTATTAGGCAAAGAAAGAACGCCGAAAGGCCGATTAGCTGCAACGACAAATCTGAAATATGCGAACCAAATGTTCCCATCCAGTTGTTGATGTGATCCTGCGTTGAAACGGTGTTGAATGAGGGATCTTCCGAATTAAAGCTGAAAAGCGCCAAAGAAAACGCCAAAGAAAAGCCGATCAGAACTATTCCAAAAAGCCTCAGCAGTAAGCGCAGAATGATTTGATAAATTTTATCCGGCATTGTTTTTCTTAAATTTAATTCGGCAAAGGTAGCTCTGGCAAGACTGCTGGAAGTGAATCTTTTGAATCCTTCGCTTTTGAATCTTGAGCTTTTCCGGCTACTTGCGCTTGTTTTTTCAAAAAGAAATCGGGGATTTCTACTTTCACCGGATCTTGATTTTGTTCTTGTGTCAAAGGTATTGGCGCCAAAGCAGGAGCAGGAATTTGCGTAATTGGACTTGTCGGTTCAGGATCTTGTAACGGCACTGCCGCTGCCTGATTTGCCAATGGATTTGGTGTTAAAAATTTTTCCGGATTTGCAGCAGCAGTTGGCGCTGCGCTTGGATTAGGAGTTACAGCGCTTGGATCAACTGCTGGCGGCGGAACTAACTTGTTCATTAGTTCTTCTTCATGGGCTAATGCATCGGCTTTGCGCTTCTCTTTAGCGGCATTTAAAACTTTTTGCTCTTCTGCCTGTTCAACATCAAAAATCTTTTTGTAACTTTTTAGCGCCACACAAGATTCACCATCCCAGCAACGATTTTTGCCACATTCGCAACTAAAAACCAAAGCCTGCGTGCACATTGCAAAGCGGTCAAACTTATCGTGACAAAAATCTGCACAACCATTGCCAAATTGACGCCAAACTCCTTTGGAATTTTCGCAAACACCGCGATCGTCGAAGGTGGTTGGGCGTGTAACTTGGGCTGAGGCGCTTTGAATTAGAAGGAAAAATAAAACTAAGAATGCGCTTACTGGACCCCGTCGTGAAGACGGGGTGACAATCGAGAA
>CAIRMX010000159.1 GCA_903879805.1 uncultured Alphaproteobacteria bacterium
CTCGTTAAAGAACTCTTCTGAGATTGGATAAAGTCTCTTGTCCATTGGTTTTACTTCCATTTTTAGTTAGAAAATGGCGAGGGTAGAATGGGAAAAATAATTAGCTAACAGTGTCTATTTTCATCTGGGTGCCTTTTCCAACTTCAGAAGTCACCTCAATTGCACCATTTTGCAGCTCAACAAGTTGTTTGGTAATTGGCAGTCCAAGCCCAAAGGAATCAACCTTCCCTGAGTTTGGATTTTGAATTGTTTGATATTTTTCAAAGGCAGTTTTGATTTGTGTTTTGGTCATGCCAAAACCTTGATCGATCACCGAAATTTCCAAAAATTCAGCGCTGTATTTACAAATTATTTTCACCTCACTTTGCGTAGTAGAATATTTAACCGCGTTAGAAATTAGATTTGTCAAAACCTGTTTCATCCTTTTAGCATCAAGCTTTGCCGCATTCACATCTTCAGCAATCTCCAGCTTCAAACTAACATTACGCCGCAGCGAATAATCGTAATTAAGACGCACCGCTCGCTTCAAAACATCACGCAAGTCAATTGCCTGCGACAAATCCACCGAAAAATTCCCAGAAGAATTTTGCGCCACATCAAGAATGTCATGGATCAATTCGTTCATGTCTGACGCAGCTTGCTTGATTTCAGCAACGCAGCTTAAAGCATCTTTTTGTGACGAAGGATTGGCAATCTCATCCGATAAAACATCCGCAAAACCGATGATGGCATTAAGTGGAGTTTTTAATTCGTGAACAATTGCAGAGAGAAATTCGGCGTTAGAAAAATGCTCCTCAGATTCTGGTTCTGATATCTGAGCAATAGCTAGCTGCTTACTTGCAAAAACACTATTTACGCGCACCACTGATTCACTTTTTGCAACTTTAAAAATCTTTTCTGCGACTAGATCGAATAGGAAGTTGTGGGGATGTTTTTGAATTGCGATTGCTTTCATTTATCAAAAAGTTTTTGTTAAAAATCGTTTTGACAAATGAGACTCACAAATGACGAGATCGACATGTTCATCTATCCAATGAATGATGGAGAGGTTCCAGACGATTTAGATTTTTTTCCGATTGTAAAATATCAGCCCATTTTATTGACCCGAAAAGATCATCCTCTTGCCAAAAAGAAAAACCTAACTCTGCAAGATGTGGCAAAATTTGAACTAGTGCGAATTGATCCAAAACTCATCACCTTGCCAGCTTTTGAAGAGATTATTAAAGCCCACGGACTTCAAACTAGTTTTGAATTCGAAATGTCAGATTGGGAAATTTTAAAAAAATTTGTGAAGGCCAATATTGGAGTTGCGATAATTTCCAGCATCATCCTTGAAGATGAAGAAGAGAGCGGCTTGATCGGGAGACCTTTGACTAATTACTTCCCCAAAATGACCTACGGAATTCTAGTAAAAAAAGGCAGAATACCTCAAGCGTTGTTGAAGAGCTTTATCCATCTTCTCACAACAAAAAAGTTATTAAGCGCTCAGCGTTAGCAAAGGCAGTTAATTTAAACACGGCAATTATTTAGCAATTTGACCTTAGCAATTTGGCGCAGAGCCAAAAGTAAAATTGCGATGTCACCATCTTTTTCAAAATCTTCGAAAGCTAATTTAAGAAAATGGTTCATTTGTTTTTTACTAAAACCGATTGTAGCGGCAACCCAATCATCGTAGCTTTTGTAATCAGATATTTTTTTCATGGTGTGTTGGAGTTTTGTTTTTGTGACGATGCGTAAGTGGTCGAGAAAATTTTCTTCTGAGTAAAAAAATTGCAAAGAGATTTTTTGAAAAATCTTTGTGGTTGGAATTAGTTAATTTTTTTTAAAAACTTTGAAGTTAGCCTCTTTCCCAAGTCATGCTGAACCTGTGTGATGCATGATTCTCTGGTCTCGGGCTAGAATCATGCATCACACCGGTTCAGCATGACTTAGGAGAGGGTTTTTTACTAACAATCCACACAACACCATGACATCCATCGGACAAAACATCGTGAAGCACCAGATCCGTTTTGATTTGGAGATTATTGCCGAACTCATCAAGCCAAATTCGAAAGTTTTGGATATTGGCTGTGGCGATGGGGAGCTTCTTGAGTTTCTTAAAAAAACCAAAAATGCTGATGCGCGCGGATTGGAGATTTCGCAGGCCCAAGTTAGTCAGGCCCTGATGCGTGGCATTTCGGCGATTCAGGGAGACGCCGAAAATGACCTTACTTTTTATCCCGATCGCAGTTTTGATTTTGCTATTTTAAGCCAAACTATTCAGGCCACTCACCGTCCCAAAGAAATTCTCGAAGAAATGTTGCGCATCGCAGAATTTGCGGTGATTTCTCTACCTAATTTTGCGCATTTTAAAAACCGATTACACTTACTCTGCAAAGGCTCAATGCCGGTTAACAAAAACATTCCTTTTGAATGGTTTGAAACTCCCAATATTCACTTTTGTTCGATTAAAGATTTTGAAAAACTTTGCGGACAGCTCGGTTTTAGCGTTAAGAAAAAAATCTTTTTAACCGCCAAACAGCAGCTTCTCGGAGTTTTGGGTCACAATTGTTTAGCGAATTTTTTTGCTGAATATGGGATTTTCTTGATTACAAAAAACGAACTTGCTGCAACTAATCAGGAAGAATTTGTTTTTAAAAAAACTGCACAATTTGCCTTTAAAGCAGCCCCCAGCACTACTTGCTTATCAACAAATTTGAATCACAAATGAAAAAGTTTTGGTTAGCAATTTTGGCTCTGACGCTGGTTTCTGCCTGTTCGAGCCCTCCTAAAAAACCCGCCAAACGCACTTACGCCAAAAAAAAAGAAAGCTCTGGTAAACGCATCCAAAGCAAATATTCAGATTATGTGAAACCTTCCGAGTCAATGCAGGCCGGACTTCCCAAAACCACCAGCTACGTTTTTAAAAAACCTGACAGCACCGTTGAAAGCAGCAGCGATGATCTAGAATTAGTTGATGCCGACACCGCAAATTTTGTCGGCGATGACGGCAAATATAGCGGCATTTTCAAAGTCGGAAATCCTTACGAAATTTTTGGCGTTAATTACATTCCGCAAAATTACGAAGATTACGAAGAAATCGGCACCGCCTCTTGGTATGGCGATGATTTTCACGGCAAGGCCACCGCTAATGGCGAAACTTACAATATGGGCAGCATGACTGCGGCGCATCCAACTTTGCCGCTTCCCTCACTGGTTCGCGTCAC
Source organism: uncultured Alphaproteobacteria bacterium (assembly GCA_903879805.1). GTDB lineage: Bacteria > Pseudomonadota > Alphaproteobacteria > Rickettsiales > UBA1997 > UBA2645. The sequence continues at coordinate 3,207 of CAIRMX010000159.1, forward strand.
TAATTTGCGCAATAATAAAAGTGTGATTGTGCGGGTGAATGATCGTGGGCCTTTTGCCAAAAATCGCGTGATTGATGTGTCGGAAAAAGCGGCAACTTTGCTGGAATTTAAAGGACAAGGCACCACGGAAGTGAAGGTTGAATTGCTGCGCAACGACACCGATCGCATGTTAGAAAAACTTAAAATCAAAAACTAATTTTTATGTTCATTGCTTTTTGCGCTGCCATAGCTCTTGCGATTTTGGTCTCTTTGGCAATGCCTTGGATACAGATGGGGCGGATTAGCGATTTAGAAAGTGAACTTGCGAGAATTAAGCGCTTATTAACAGCCGAGCAAGCCACAATCAAGCCACGCGAACTCAATGTTCCGGCCGTCTTCAAAGTAGAAAATCCAACACCTCTACAAAGTCAAAATATCCCGATTTTACCTAGACCAATTGCCCAACCCGTCGAAGAAATTGCAAAACCAAAAATCAGTTTCGAACAACGTTTCGGCGCGCGTTTGCCGGTTTGGATCGGTGGCGCGGCTTTGGCGCTTTCTGGCCTTTTCTTAGTTAAATATTCAATTGATGCCGGAATTCTCACGCAAAATGTGCGAGTGATTTTAGGTGCCGCTTTCGGTTTTGGCTTACTGCGTTTAAGCACGTGGATTTGGTCTCGCGATCACATCGCCAATAATAAAAAAATCGCCCAAACTTTAGCGGGCGCGGCAATTGTTGATTTGTATTTTTGTATATACGCCGCGACCAGCCTTTACCATATTTTTCCGCCATTTTTAGGAATCGTGGTAATGACTTTTGTCACTGCCATTGCGGTTTTCATGTCTCTGAGATTTGGCGCGGCAATTGCAATTTTTGGTTTGGTTGGCGGCTTTTTAACTCCCGCTTTAATCTCGTCAAATGAGCCAAGCGCGGCGCTGCTTTTCTTCTATCTCTATCTTTTATTTGCCGGATTATTTTTTGTTATTCGCAAACAAAATTGGTGGGTACTTGCTATTCCCACCGTCATCGCAGTTTTTTTATGGGTGATAATTTGGCTTAACACCAGCTTTACTCCCGCGGATAGTTTGTATCTCGGTCTATTTTTAATCGCGATTTGCGCCACGACAGTTTTCAATTCACAAGCCGCAATTGAAAATGGCGAAGTTGATAAATCGCACAATTTTAGCCTCTCGGCAATTCTTAGCTACATCACTTTGGGTGGCGCGACGCTGCTTTTGGAAATGATTACCAAACAAAGTAATTGCGGCATTTTGGAATTGTCGCTCTTTGGAGTTTTAGCAATTGGCAGTATTTTCTTGGCTTACTTCAAACAAAAAATTTACGGATTAGCACCACTTATTACATGCGCCGCAAGCGCTCTGATATTGTTCTCTTGCCCTAATTTAAATCTCGCTACCATTCTTGCTTTTGCGATTTTATTTACTGCTTCTGGCTATCTTTTGCTGTGGAAATCAGCCAGTCCAAAACTTTGGGCCATCTTGGTTGGCGGCGCTTCTGTTGCTTATTACGCGATTGGCTATTTAAAAATTTACCAACCAATAAACCAAGCAGCTTGGAGCATTACCGCTTTAATTTTGGCATTTGTAGCAGCGCAAATAACTAAAAAAATAAACACTAAATTTCCAAGCGAAGAAACTGCCAAACAACAGCTTTTAGCCATATTTGCCGCCACTTCTTGCGCCTTTTTGACAATGTCTTTTTTGATTGTTTTGCCGCAAGAATTTTTCCCAATTTTCTTCGCCGCCCAAATTTTAGCTCTGAGCTGGATTAACAACGGCGTTGATGTGAAAGCGCTGCGCAAAATCGCTAATGTTTGCTTGGTGATTTTTGGAATTTTAGTTGCCGCGCAAATTCTCAATTCATCAGACAAATCTTTAATTTATTTTGCCGCACCAGCGCTAATGCTGTTTCTTGCTAGTCGTCTATTCGTTAGAAAAGGCGATGATCGCTTGGTACAATATCTCGAGATTTTCACAGTAACTCTGGCAGTTGCTGCTGCTCACTTCACGCTACGCAACAATTTCGCAATCAACTTCACCAGCAGAGGAATTTTCACCGACATTCTTTGTATTTACGCCGTAATCTGCTTGTGGTTTGGTAAAAAATTTGATCGTCGCGTTTTTTTACTAAGCACCCAAGTGCTCTTTTACGCTGCAATATTGCGGGTTTGTGCTTTTGATTTCTTGTCGCTTAATCCAATTTGGTCACATCAAGCAGTTGGCAATTTGCCATTGATCAACGCTTTGATTTTGCCTTATTTATTGCCCGCCACAGCCTTAATTTTTGCCAATCGCATCCAACCTTTGCCCTACAGCAAACCCTTTATTCTGGTTTCGATTTTCGCCTTTATTTCACTCAATGTGCGCCAATTATTTCACAGCCCTTATTTAGATTTTGGCACCACCAGCAATGCTGAAACTTACAGCTATTCTGCGGCTTGGTTGATCTTTGGCATTGCCGCATTATTTATTGGCACGGCGCAAAAAAATAAATCAATTCGACTTGCGGCTTTGGGGTTAATTACTCTCGCGGTTTGTAAAGTTTTTCTCTACGATGCCTCCGAGCTCACCGGACTTTACCGCGTCTTCTCATTCTTAGGGTTAGGAATTGTGCTAATTGGCCTAAGCTGGTTTTACACTCGTTTTCTTTCTGAAGAAAAATAATTTTAAACATCTCTCCAAAATGAACTACAAAAACAAAACTACCGATTTCAAAAAATTGCATCCAGACACCCAAATGGTTCGCGGCGGCACAATCCGCTCTAACTTTGGCGAAACCTCGGAAGCGATTTTTTTAAATTCTGGTTTTTGCTACAACTCGGCAGAAGTTGCCGAAAGCCGCTTTAACGGCGTTGATCCCGGTTACGTTTATTCGCGCTACGTTAATCCAAGTCTAAAAATGCTTGAAGAAAAAATGGCATTGCTTGAAGGCGCAGAAGCGGCCTGCGTCATGGGTTCAGGCATGGCTGCGGTTTTTGCTACCATCATGTGTCAAATCAAAGCGGGCGATCATTTTATTGCTTCACGCGTTTTGTTTGGATCGTGTTTTTACATCGCGACAAAAATTTTGCCTAACTACGGAATTGAAGTTACTCTGGTCGACGGAGTCAATGAGGACGAGTGGTGCAAGGCTTTCAAAAAAAATACCAAAGTGGTTTTTATTGAAACCCCAGCCAATCCCAATTTAGAAATTATCGACATTCGTTTTGTTTCTGATCTGTGCAAAAAGCACGGCGCGCATTTGATTGTGGATAATATTTTTGTTTCACCTTTCGCGCAGAAACCACTCGAACTTGGCGCTGATTCTGTGGTTTACTCAACTACCAAACATCTTGACGGACAAGGTCGCACCTTGGGCGGATGCGTGGTTGGCAGTCAGCATTTTATCAAAGAAGTTTTATTACCTTTTCATCGCCACACCGGTCCGGCGCTTAGTCCCTTTAACGCTTGGATTGTTTTGAAAGCGCTAGAAACTTTTTCGCTGCGCATGGAACGCCACTGTGCTAGCACCCAAAAAATTGCTGAGTTTTTGGAAAGTCACCCAAAAGTGAGAAAAGTTTTGTACCCCACGCTAAAATCGCACGCCCAATTTGAGATCGCGCAAAAGCAGATGAAAAACGGTGGCACGGTGATTGCGCTGGAAATTAAAGGCGGCAAAGCTGAAGCTTTCGCTTTCATGAATCGCCTACAAATCATTGACATTTCAAATAATTTTGGCGATTCCAAATCTTTAATTACTCATCCTGCAACAACAACTCACTCAAGCATCGCGCGCGAAGATCAGGAAAAAATCGGCATCACTGAATCAATGTGCCGACTTTCGATTGGTTTAGAGCATGTGGATGATTTGATTGCGGATTTGGATTCAGCTTTAAAATAAACCCTCTTTGTCATGCTGAGCCTGTCGAAGCATGATTCTGGCTTCGGTGCCTAGAATCATGCTTCGACAGGCTCAGCATGACATCGTGTTAATAATCTCAACTAACTTCTTCTTCCCATGCCTAGCTTCGACATCGTTTCAAAAATCGACATTCAAGAAATCGACAACGTAGTAAACTCAACATTGCGCGAGCTTACTAACCGTTACGATTTTAAAGGCTCTCCCTTCACGATTGAACTCAAAATCAAAGATAATTTGATTAATCTAGCAGCGGACAGCGAATATAAATTGGGGCAAATTTGCGATTCCCTGAAAGTGTTTTGCGTGAGACGCAGCATTGATCCGCGCGCTTTGGATATTCAAAAAGAAGAAAAAGCCGGCGGCAATACTTTCAGACAAGAAATCAAATTGAAAAATGGCATTGAGCAAGAAGTTGCGAAAAAAATCGTCAAACAATTCAAAGATTCAAAAATGAAAGTTCAGGCTTCAATCAAGGGGGACGAAGTGCGCGTTGACGGAAAAAAACGTGATGATTTGCAAGAAGCAATGGCGTTGCTTCGCGGCACTACTTACGAGACTCCGCTGCAATTTATTAATTTTCGCGACTAAATTTTATGGCAAACTGGCTAGCAAGAAAAATGGACTCTGCGATTAATTTCATTACTAAGGCTGGAGAAGCTATTAGCGAAAATCCGGCATTTAGGGGCACGAAATTTTTGACCCGACTTCTTTTTGGAATTCCTCTTGGGGCAGTAAGGCTTCTTGTTATTGACGCACCAATTCAGCTCTGTGTTACTGCGGCAAGAATAGCTCACACCACGTCTTTTACAACATTATGGAAGGGCATTAGCGATAAGAAGGTTGATCCATTCTATGAAGATCTTGGCGAGAAAGCTCACGCCATGACTCGTAACTTCGTCAAAGGTTTTATGTTTGGACCTTACCTTGATATGGCTAATAAGGCGAAAGGTATGATGGAAGATTATCAGTCAGAAAATTTTGGTACGGCAAATACACCCGGCTCTCTTAACGAAAAAGAGAACCTAACAACTACAAGCCCCGAAAAAGCGAAAGAATTTATTAAGGAGCAAAGTCGACTAGTATCCACTACTGGTATCGATGGGAAAAAACCAAGTCCCTTTTTTGCCCCTACATCAGCCAGCAAAGGTTTTGATGACATTATGCTGGGTTCATCAAAAAGCAGAACAACTGCACCAGCAGAACCATCATTTGCTGCAAGAATGGCCAGCAAAATAATGCCCGGAAGCAGAACTCTCTAACCACCACCAATAAAATGCACAATCTCCACTCGACTTCCCTCACCCAACATCACTTCTAAAAACTGATCGCAATTCACAATTTCCAAATCTTTTTCCACAGCGATTTTTTTCACATCAAGTTCCAGCTCCAAAATTAATTGCGCCACACTCATTTTGCTTTGCAAAATTTTTTCCTCGCCATTGAGGATGATTTTTATTTTTGACATGCTGATTAAAATTAAGAATTTAAGCTTCGTGCCTTCATTTTTATAAAAACAATTTTTAATTCGTAATTCTTAAATTCCCTTGAACCTCTATTCACGCTACATTTTCACAAAAACCGTTACGGGTTTTGCCGGCTTCATCTCAATTCTGATTTCACTAATCTGGTTTAGTCGCGCCATCGGATTGGTAAGATACGTCACTGAAAATGGCGTTAAGCTAAGTCAGTTTCTCTACCTCTTCGTTTTGATTTTGCCTTGGCTACTTTTATTCATTATTCCGGTCTCGATTTTCGCGGCGATTTTAATGATTTACAGCCGACTCATCAGCAGCAATGAAATCACTGTTTTAAAAAATTCTGGATTAACCAAATTAGCAATTTGTCGCCCCATCGCCGGATTTGCAATCATCTGCTCAGTCTTCTGCTTTTTGATTTCGTTTTATTTAATGCCTTACGCTAACCAACAATTACGCCTTTTGCGCTTTGATTTTCGCAATAATTACACCAGCTTGGCCTTCAATCCGCAAACTTTTGAAACTCTAAATAATTTAACGATTTACGCCAAAAATCGTGACGAAAAAAATAATCTTTTCGGCATTTTGCTTCATGACGAACGCTCCAAAAAATATTCAATCACCATCACCGCGCAAAAAGGCAATATCGTTGCCGAAGAAAGCTCAGCACTGCTCTACATGGAAGACGGCACTGTGCAAAAATTTAACAATGAAGATAATAAATCAGAAATTCTCAATTTTGACAATTACGTCTTCAACCTCACTGAAGGTAAGCAAAATCATCACGCGCCACGCTGGAATTCTAAAGAGCGTTTCTTCCAAGATTTACTCGAACCCGAAGCCGACGCTGACTACCTAGAACTCGAAAAATTCCGCGCCGAAATTCACCAAAGAATTGTCTTCCCTCTCTTTCCGATAATTTTTTCGCTAATTGCTTTATCTTGCATTTTGCACGGCCAGTTCAGTCGCAAAGGCACTTTGTCTAACGTTTTGATGGCAATTTTTCTTGCGACAGTTTTTTTAGCCACCACCTTAACCTTCTGTGATTTAATCGCTTCGGCTCCGGGATGCATTCCACTTTTATATCTTAACGTCGCCTTGTTCATTGCGGTGAGCTTGAAATTCTTAACCAATAATTACCGCAAAAAATCATGAGAAGTTTACGGTTAATAAATATCTACATCGCCAAAAGTTTTTTGCTGCGCTTTGCCCAAATCACCCTTGGTTTTTCGCTGCTGATTTTCTTCATTAATCTGATCGATTTACTTGAAAGAGTGCGCGATTCCGACGCGCCTTTTTACTCAGTTGCCTTTATGGCTTTGCTACAAATTCCAAGTTTCTTAAATGACATCGTGCCTTCTCTGGTGCTTATTTCAGCGATTATTTCTTTTTTCCTTCTTTCTTCAAAAAGCGAAATCACCATCATTCGAATGAGTGGTTTTTCGCTGTGGCAAATCTTGCGCCCATTATCTTGCGCTGCCTTACTCTTGGGAATTGTTTGGGTGACAGTTTTTGGCTCACTTTCAATTCAAATGACCAAAAAATTTCACCATCTCGAAGGCAAATATACCCGCAATGAAACGAGAGAAGTGATCGCCCCTTCAAACGGCGTTTGGCTCAAACAAACCAACATCGATAATCCTGAGGAAGAGCTGATCATTCAGTCAAAAAAAGTTTATCGCGAAAATTTTGAATTTGACGGCGTGACTTTTTGGTTTTTCAACAAAGACGGCCAATTCTACAAAAAAATCGATGCCGCCTCAATGATCTTACAAGAAGGCTCTTGGCTGCTTGAGGACGCCACAATTAACGATGATAAGCTAATTAATAAAAATCTCAAAAGCATAAAAATTCCAACCAATCTCAAGGCAGATTTTGTCATGCAAAAAGTTGTAAATAACTTTCAAAATGTGCAGTTATTTTCAATTTTTGAGCTACCCACTTTAATCACTGACCTGCAATCTGCGGGATTCAACTCCACAAAATTTAAAGTTTATTTGCACTCACTGCTAAGCAAACCACTACTCTTCTTAGCGATGATTTTTATCGCCTGCTATTTCGGCCTCAATCACGTGCGTAATCAAAATACCACTTTGATGATTTTTCTTGGCATCGTCGCAGGTCTCATCCTCTACATCATTTCCAGCATCATTAACTCTTTGGGATCTTCGGGATTAATTCCAATTTTCGCCTCAACTTGGGTAATCGCAATTATCTGTCTGGCGATTGGCACGCTGCTGATTTACAATAAAGAAACTCTCTAAAATTATTGCTATTTAAGCCGTTTCAAAAATAGTTTTTTCGGCTTAAAAACGAGTCAGAACTCTCACCTTAAAAATCACAAAAATATGAAAAATAAATTCCTTACTGCAGTTGCAATTGCTGCTTTGTCTTTGTCATTTTCTTGCGGACATAAAACCGAAACTCCAAACATTAACGCCAAAAACGAATTGTCTAATTTGCCAAACTGGGTAGTTGATCCTTCAGTTGAAAACGGCGTTGGCGGCGTTGGTATCGCGGCTCCTTCTAAAGGCGGATTACAATTTCAAATTCCCAAAGCCGAGCTTGATGCTAAAGCAAATATTGCTGCCACCATCCAATCTGAAATCAGCCGCATTACCAAAAATTCTTTAAGATCAGCTCAAGTAAATGGCGCTGACGATGTTGAAGAATTTTTCGCTCAAGCAACTAAAGAAGTGGTAAAAAATCTGCCCCTTTCTGGTGTAAAAAGAGTAAACATGTTTAAGTCACCAGACGGCACTCTTTACATCCAAATGGTTTTAAAAAACGAAGATTACAGCAAGTTTTTGGAAGCCAGCGAAAAAACTTTCGCAGCACGTGCAGCTAAGTCTAACTTGGGTCGCGAGAATATTAATAAAACTCAAGCGGCAACTAAAGAGTTGTTTGATGAGTTGGAGAAAGAAAGAGATGTGAAGGCTAAAAATCTTGAAATTGCTGATACGAAAGAAGGTAAAACTTTGGACAACAGCACTGCAGTTAACAAAGCTAAAAACTAAATTTAATTCTCGTAAATAACTGACCCACCAAGGGTCAGTTATTTTAAACAAAGAAACCAAGCCAATGACCAAAAAACTCCTAACCATTCTCACTCTAGTTTTACTCACCTCCTGCCAATCTTTCGCCCACCGCGAAGCAGAAAAATCAGCCAAAGCCGCCAGCGCCGCATCTCGCATTAATGCCGGACAAAGCAACTCTCAAAGCGTTTTGAAAGAGCTCGATGAATAAGTTAATTTCCGCCCTCAGCATTTTTGTATTTTTTCTTGCCGCTTCTTGCGCTTCTAACTCAAATAAAAACGACGGCACTCCTTCTTGGTACGTCACACCAACTCAAAATAATTCCGAAAATCTTTACGGCGTTTCAACCGGACAAACTCTTGAAGAAGCCACCAAATACGCCTTGGCTGATGCCGCCTCGCGCTTAATGGTTAGCCTTTCGGCTGAAACAACTTTGACTCGCGAAGAAAATAATTCGAGCGCGCGCGAAGAGATGCGCCAGAAGGTGCGCCAAAATATTGAAAAAATCAGTTTCACCGGTTTTAAAGTTACGCACAGTCAAAAATCCGGCGTGCAAATTTTTGTCGAAGTTGAAATTAAGCGTGATCCTTTCTTGCGCGAACAAAGAGAACGCATCGAATTTTTAGAGAAAAAAATTAGCGATTTAGACAAAAATTCTATCGGCAAAAACACCATTCAAAGACGCAACTCTTTGTTAAAAATTTTAGATTTAGGCAAAGAGCTTGAGCTGAAAAGCCTCATCTTGGCAGGCGCCGGAGCCAATGTTGATTTAAAAGAAAAACTAACTCGCCTTGCCGATTTTTCGAATCAGTTAGAAAAACTTTCCGATAAAATCGAATTTTATTTCGAAATAAATTCACCAAAAGAAATCGCCAAAATCATTCGCAGCGCCCTCAATAAAGAAAAATTAAAAATCTCGCCAAGCCGCAATGAATCTAACGCCAACCAAGTTGTGATTCGGGTTAAATCAAGCAGCAGATCAAATAAAATTTACGAAGCTTTTTTGACTAAATTAGAAATCGATTTTGAAAATCTCGCTGACGGCAAAGTGGTTGCCAGCAACTCAGTTGAAGTTACGGGCAGCTCCAGCATTAGCGAAAAAGAAGCTGAAGCTGCAGCGCTTAGCACCCTTGCTGAAAAAATTGCCAGTGATGGAATTTTGAAAATTATTGGGATTACTGACTAAAATTAAATCTACTCTCGATTGTCACCCCGTCGAATGACGGGGTCCATCTCGTCACAAGGTAAGGTCGAGTATCTTGGACTGTGGACCCCGTCATTCGACGGGGTGACAATCGAGAGGTTCATAAAATCTACAACTATTGATCATGAAACTAAAACACCTAGCCCTCCTACTTCTCACCGCCTCTTGCTCAACCACCATCTCAAATTTCGACAAATATCAAAAACAGTTTTTAGCCAAAACTGAATTCATGCCCACCAAAGAAAATCTTGAAAATAAACCGCCAAAAATCGTGGTTTTCGCTTTGGAAGAAAATGACAATGACGTGGCTAAACAAGTGCAGCTTGGCAATTCGATCGCCAATAATGTTGAAAATGCTTTAGCGCAAAATCGTCTTGGCGAATTGGTGGACCGCAAGGCCAATGTCAAATTACAAAAAGAAATCGCTTTAACCGAGATGAATAAAACGGGATCTTACAAAGGCCCGAAAATTGCTGATTACGCCATTTCTGGCTCAATTTCTAACGCCTCATTTAGCAGCAAATATTCTAGCGGCAGCACTTTTGTGAATCCAAAAAACGGCCAGATCGTTTCGATTCCACCAAAATATACTTACAGCTCGGACGTTGCCGGAAATTTAAAAATTTACGAACTGCCATCGCTCACCGTGGTGCAAACCATTGAGATTGTCGGCAAGAAATCGCGCTCGGAAAATGTCCAACAAAATGGCGGCTTAAATCTTGCCGGATTACAAATCGGTGGTGAACAAGTAAAAGGCTCAAGCCGCGATGACGGCTTGGTGCGCCGCGCCGGAGAAGATGCAATTAGCAACGCTTTGGTTGATCTAAAAAATGCTCTCGCCAAAAAAGGCTACATTTTGGAAAAGCGCACTTTGGATAAAAAAACTATTTTCAAAATTTCACTAGGTTCAGAAGACGGCATTAAGCAAGACGACAAATTCGAAGTAAGCGGTCAATATGAAATTGAAAATGCTATTACGAATGACAGCGAAATTGAACGCCGCGTGATTGGTGCTGGTGTGGTTTCAGACAGAATTGATCCGAAATCAGCTTGGGTTGTAATTGATGATCCAAAGCAAGCTGAGGTGATTAGGCTTGGTGATGTGGTGAAAATGAAATATAAAAGAGGCTCGTTTGACGGAGTTTTGCGGACTACTAAGTCGATGATTGAGAATTAATTTACCCTAGAATTTATCTCGCGATGGACCCCGTCATTCGACGGGGTGACAAACTAAAATTCAGTGTCAC
>CAIRMX010000160.1 GCA_903879805.1 uncultured Alphaproteobacteria bacterium
AATTGGCGAGATCGCAATTTTTACTAAGGTTCTTACTCCGCAAGATCGAGAAGCAGTTGAAGATTATCTTGGAAAAAAATGGACCAGAAAAATTAATCGCGCTTCTTCTGCATCTTGCATTAACGGCATTGTCACCGATTCAGGTTGTAGCAATGTGTGTTCAACTTCTGTTGTGACTGGTGTTACAACTCCAACTCAAGTATCTGATGGAGATTCCGGCACTCTTTCTTGCAATACCGCAAGCGGATATTCGGGCACTGTTTCTTACAATTGCTCGAATGGTAATTTAAATCCGGGCGGCAGTTGTTCGGCGATCACTTGCACTGCATCAGGAACTGGCTATTCCAAAACCGGCCTTGCTTATGCCGCGTCGGGAGGCGGCAGTTTTGCCTGTGATACGGGTTACAGCGGCACATTAAATTACACTTGTACTTCAACTGGTGCGGCGACTGGAGTTAGTGGTACCTGCGCACCAATTACCTGCACCGCAGCAGCTGGCACAGGATATTTGGCACAATCAAATCTGCCTTACGCGGCCTCGGGAAGTGGCAGTTTTAACTGCGACACTGGTTACAGCGGCACTAAAAATTACACCTGTACCGCAACAGGTGCCGCCACAATTACTGGTGGAACTTGTAGCGCCGTTACCTGCACCGCAGCAGCTGGCACAGGATATTTGGCACAATCAAATCTTCCTTACGCGGCCTCGGGAAGCGGAACTTTCAGCTGCACTAGCGGATATACCGGAACGATAAATTACACCTGCACTTCAACTGGTGCGGCGACTGGTTTAACTGGCACCTGCACGGTTGCTTCCACTACTTGTACCTGTAGTGGTTGCACCACTACCACTCCATCCGCAGGTCGCACTCTTCACGTCTTTAGCTCAGTGCAATCAAATGGCAGTCTTAACTGTATTTCTGGTGCTCATAGTGGCTCATTGGTTTTGGTGGTTGCTGGTGGTGGTTCGGGAGGTAGCGGAAAAGATGTTGGTGCGGGCGGTGGCGGCGGTGGCGGCGGAGTTGTTTATTCTTCTTCATATAATCTCTTGGCGCAAAATTACACAGGCATTACGGTTGGGGCTGGAGGAGCTTCTGTGAATGACAATGGTAACGTAGGAACAAATGGAAATAATGGTGGTAACTCATCATTTGGAGCGATGACGACGGCAATTGGTGGAGGCAGAGGTGGAGCGTGGATTACTAGCAGTACTGCTGGCGGAACTGGTGGATCGGGTGGCGGTGGCGGCGGCGGTATAGGTGTAGGACCCAGCGGTACAGGAACGGCAGGCCAAGGAAACAATGGTGGAACTGGTGTGGGTAGCGATAGATATAATGGTGGCGGTGGTGGTGGTGCCGGAGGAGCAGGAGGTAACGCAACTGCAGCCCTTAGTGGCGGTGGCGTTGGTGGCGCGGGAATTCCTTATAATATAACCGGTTCGACAGTTTATTACGGAGCTGGCGGCGGCGGATCTGGAGGCAATGGGGGTAATGGTGCGGTTGGAGGTAGTAGTGGTGCTGGAGGTGCTGGAGGAAGTGGTTCTTCAGGTTCCAATGGATCTGCTGGAACTACAGCCGGAAGTGGTGGTGGCGGAGCTAATGGACCATCATCAGGTGCTGGTGCTAATGGGGTGGTGATTATTTATTATTAGGCACCGTTAGCTAATTCCCCAACCGCGCCAAAATTTCTTCTCTTCCAATCAAATTCACCAAAAGTTTCAATTCTGGTCCATGTTCTTTGCCAGTTAGAGCCAAGCGAATCGGCATGAATAATTCTTTGCCTTTTCGGGCTGATTTTTCTTTGATTTTTTCTAACCAGATGTTCCAGCAATTAGCATCGGAAGTGTCTGATGGCAGTAATTCTGCGGCTTCACGCAAAAAATCCTGATCGGTTTCTTTATTCTCAAAACGAAATTGGTGATTACAAATTTCGATCCATTCTTTGATTTCTGGCAGAAAATTAATGTTTAATTTCAAGCCATTCCAAAATTTTTCAGAAATTTCTTCGTTAATACCAATCTCTTTTAGACGTGTTTTTGCGCCTGCAAAATCAATGGCTTGCAGCATTTTTTGATTCATGTTAGTCAGCTCAGAAATGTCGTAATTCATCGCTGATTTTGAAAATTTCTCGAAAGAAAAACTGCTAGCAAGTTCGTCAAAATTTTGGTGAATTTTTAGTGAATCAGAAGTGCCGATTTGGGCCAATAAATTTACAATTGCCATTGGCTCGTAACCTTCAGCGCGCAGTGATTTTACGTCAAAGCCGCCTTCGCGTTTAGAGATTTTTCCTTCACTAGCTTTAACCAAAGCCAAATGTGAAAAATCGGGAGCTTTTGCACCCAAAGCCTCAAAAATTTGTAGCTGAATTGCGGTGTTGGTGATGTGATCTTCGCCGCGAATAATGTCGGTAATGTTGTATTCGATGTCATCGACTACAGAGCAGAAGGTGTAGGTCGGAACACCATTGTCGCGCACCAAAACCGGATCAGAAAAATGCAAACCTTCGTAAGTAATTTTGCCTTTAATTTTGTCGTCCCACGAGGTGGTTTTATTTTCGAGTAAAAAACGGTAATGTGGTTTTAAGCCTTGCGCACGTAAGGCCTGTTTTTGTTCTTCATTCAAATTCAAAGCAGCGCGATTGTAAATTGGGCTAATGCCGGAAGCCACTTGCGACTTGCGCTGAAAGTTTAAATCTTCCGCAGTTTCAAAACATTCATATAGTCTGCCGCTAGCAATTAAGCGGTTCTTCGCTGCTTCATATTTATCTAAACGATCTGATTCTTTGAAAAGTAAATCATATTTCAAACCCAACCAAGCCATGTCAGTTAAGATCATATCGCGATATTCATCGCGCACGCGTTCCACATCAGTGTCATCTAAACGAAGCAAAAATTTGCCGCCAGTTTTTTTAGCGTAGAGAAAATTAATGATGGCAGCGCGAATATTGCCAACGTGAAGAAAGCCCGTCGGAGAAGGGGCGAAGCGACATATTTTAGTCATGGGAAGTTGTTTTATTTTGTCAAAATGGCGAGGAGTTGTTCAACTTAAAACACAAAAAAGGATTAGCAAGAATCCCGCTAATCCAGTTCGTGCCTAGTTTTTCTTTTCAATCGGCTTCAGCATCTCGTGAGTTTGGTAAGTGTCGGGAAGCAAGAAACTACTGCCGCAATAGTCACAAAACTTTTTCGGTTTGCGCTTGCGCCACAGCCCGTAAAAAAATCCCGGAATTACCAAAGTTGACCATAAAAGCATTTCAACAAAGCCACTGCCTCGTTTGCCGGTTTCAACTTCAAAAGTGGCTTTACAGTCGCCGCAAATTAATCGTTCAGTCATTTTTTTACCGAAAATACTCGAGAGTTACAAATAAGGTCGTGAATGGATTGTTTTTCTTTGGTGAAAAGAATCGCGAAGATACTGGCAATTGCTAGCACCCCAGATCCTATGCAAAAGGACATAGTGCAAAATCTGTTCAAAGATTGATGCCACAAAAGTGCCGAGCCATCTTTGGCATTGCCAACTTTGATGCCGAAGATTTTTTTGCCAAATGATGTCGAAGAGAAGGCTTTGTGTATCAAGAACAGGACTAGTGGAATGAGGGTTAAAAAGAAAGTATGTTGAAGAATGAAAGGTGGCAGGATGTTTTGATTGGCAACATAGTATATACCAAATGTTGCTAAAGCGACTACAGAAATTTCTAAGAATAGAGCAAGAAAGCGAACCCAAAATCCGGCAAATTTAGCATTTTGCCCCAGGCCTCTTTGACTAGAAAGCAGGAACTTCCCGCAACTATCACAAGATTTCTTTCGATTTAAAGCATTCCAAATTTCATAAATAATTCTGAAGCTTCCGGAGTTTGATCGCAAGTTTGATTGAAATTCATCTTTTAACAGATATTCCAATTCAGATTGTGATGCGGATGATCTGTCTTCTAGTTGATTTTTGCAGTTGCTACAAAAGTTATTGGTCATTTTTTTTACCACAAAAAACTCGAGTGTTACAAAGAACGTCATGCATTGCAGTCTTTTCTTTGGTGAAAATTACTAACAAAAATCCAATTCCCAAAGTCGCTGAAGTCAGAATTGAGGCTAGTGCGCGCCAGATAGATTTTTGCAAACTCATTTTTGATCCATCGGGATTTCCCACGTAAATTCCTAGAATTCTTTTGCCAATAGTTGCCTGTTTTTTGCTGGAGAGAAAATATCCCAAATAAATAATGCTGATGCCGTAGCTAATAAAATTAAGCGTGCTGTTGTGAGATGCCTCTTCCATTGAGCCAAAGTCGTTAAAGCCAAAACTAAAATAAATAATCGCAAAAGGAAAAATCAGAAAGGCGATGTCCAAAACCCCGGCAAAAAAGCGAATCCAAAAGCCGGCATATTTTTCTGTTTCAGGCATTAATTTGTAAATTTATTAGTGAGTGGATAGCGGCGATCGTTGCCAAAAGCCATTTCAGAGATTCTTGGTCCCAAACAAGATTGCTTTCTTTTGTACTCGCTGTTGTAAAAAAGTTTCGTAACTTTTTTTACCAGCACCTCTTCAAAGCCTGCGGCGATTATTTCCGCAACCGATTTCTGCTCTTCGATTAGGCTAAATAAAATCTGATCCAGAATTTCATATTCGGGAAGCGAGTCGCTGTCTTTTTGATTTTCGCGCAATTCGGCTGTTGGCGCTTTGGTTAAAATATTTTGCGGGATGGTATTTTTTTCTAAATTGCGCCAAGTGCACAATTCGTAAATGCGAGTTTTGTAAAAATCTTTAATCGGATTAAAAGCGCCGCACATGTCGCCGTAAAGCGTGGCGTAGCCGCAAGCGAGCTCAGATTTATTTCCAGTTGAAAGCAAAAGCGCGCCGGAATTGTTCGACAAAGCCATCAAAATATTGCCGCGAATTCGTGATTGCAGATTTTCTTTTGTTAAATCTGAAACCTCGCCAAGCGTTGCTAGCATTGCCTCAAAAGTTTTTTCGATCGAAATAACTTCCAAATTTAATCCTAAATTTTTTGCGCAATTCAAAGCGTCAACCATCGAGGTTTCAGAGTTGAAGCGGCTTGGCAGCGCGTAAAGTGCAACATTTTCTGCGCCCAAAGCATCAACTGCAATTGCGGCAACAAGCGCCGAATCAATGCCGCCGGACATGCCGAGCAAAACTTTTTTGAAGCCATTTTTTTGCACGTAGTCGCGAAGTCCCAAAACAGCGGCCAAATAGTCGCGTTCAACTTCGCTGGACCCCGTCATGCGACGGGGTGACGCTGAGTTACATACACACTGTGTCACCCCGTCTTCACGACGGGGTCCAGTTTTCTCGATCTCGATTTGACCACCATCTTCTTGAAATTCTGCAAGCTTCAAAACCTCTTTTCCTTCCGCATCCAAAACAAAAGAATTCCCATCAAACACCAGAGAATCATGAGCTCCAACCTGATTAACGTAAACCAAAGGCTTGCCCAAACTTTTAGCAAAATTCTCGCAAATTCTGGCGCGCGCTAAATGTTTTTTGGTCGAATAAGGCGAAGCATTAAGCGCAATTGCCGCATCCAAAACTTGCTCTTGCAGTAAATATAAATTCTTCAAATCCCACAGATCTTCGCAAATCAAAATCGCCAAATCAAAACCACGAAATTCAATCACTGACAAGAAGGTTGCAGGTTCGAAATACCTAGCTTCGTCAAAGACAGAAAAGTTCGGCAAAGTTTTTTTGTGAATAATTTTTTTGACCTGAGCATCTTCAATTAAAATCGCCGAATTGTGGATAATTTCTTTTTTAGCGCGGTTAAATCCAATCGTTGGGGAGCCCAGTAAAATTGCGCATTTGGCACCTTTTGTTGCGGAAATAATTTCGGCAACTTTGTTTTGCGCGGCCTCAACAAAATATTTTTTCAGCCACAAATCTTCACAAGGATAACCGCAAATTGTCATTTCTGGGAATACCGCTAAGTCACATCCAGCTTCAGTTGCTTTTGCAAACTCATGCAAAATTTTTGCGGCATTACCATCAAGATCGCCAACAGTTGGATTAATTTGCGCGAGGTGAATTTTTAATTTAGACATGCGGCATCGTAAAATTTTTCAATGGCGTCGCGAACATTTTCGGCACCTTGAGTGATGTTGATTTTGGCGCGAAATTCGGAAGAGCCGCGAATGCCGCCGCTGTACCAGCCGATATGTTTGCGGGCCAAAGGAATTGCAACTTGTTCGCCGTAATGGTCGATCATTTCAGCGAAGTGGCGCAGCACTATTTCTTTCTGAGCTTCAATTGCGGGAGTTGCCGCTGCTGTGTCACCGCGCAACTCAGCATTGATTTGATTAATTAACCAAGGCTGGCCGTAGCAGGCGCGGCCAATCATGACGCCGTCGGCGTTGGAAAGTTCCAAAGCTTTTTTAGCATCTTCCGAATTTTTAATGTCGCCATTGGCGATGACGGGAATTTTTACGGCTTCTTTCACTTTTGAAATCGCCTCCCAATTGGCCTTGCCGTTGTAGAGCTGGCAACGAGTGCGGCCGTGAACTGTCAGAAGCTGAATGCCAACATCTTCGGCTTTTTTAGCGAGGCTGGGCGCGTTGAGATTTTCGTAACTCCAGCCCAAACGCATTTTCATTGTTACCGGAATTTTTACCGCTTTGACGACAGCTTCCATGATTCGGGTGGCGAGTTCTTCGTCTTTCATCAGCGCGCTTCCAGCAAAAGAATTTACTACTTTTTTTACTGGGCAGCCGAAATTGATGTCGATGATGTCAGCTCCTAAATCTTCATTTAGCTTGGCCGCTTCGGCCATGTTTTCCGGATCGCAACCGGCGAGCTGCACTGACATTGGATAAATCGCATCATCCTTTTGGCATTTTTTCATCGATTCGCGAGTTTGCATGATCATGGCGCGTGAGGCGATCATTTCTGAAATCACCAAAGAGGCGCCAAAGCTTTTCACCAAACGACGAAATGGTAGGTCGGTGACGCCTGACATCGGCGCGAGGAGAACATTGTCTTGGAGTTGGATATTGCCGATTTTGATCATTTTTTTATTTATTTCTAAGTTCGTTGTCATGCTGAGCCTGTCGAAGCATGATTCATGGCACCGAGGCCAGAATCATGCTTCGACAGGCTCAGCATGACA
>CAIRMX010000161.1 GCA_903879805.1 uncultured Alphaproteobacteria bacterium
AGTCCATCCTGAAATACCTCACCAACCCACTTCCTGCTTGCTTCTACAACACTTTCTCCTACCATTGATTTGCCAGAAATCGGGGTGTCACCATTCATTTTCCGGCAAATAAATTCAGTAAAATTTAGCAAAAGAAAGTCATGAAGCCGATTCAAATCGATAATCGTCAGGAAGAATTGTTTCAACCGAGGTTGTGTGATCAGCTGAACCAGAAAAACGAGCTTCTGGTTTTGGGGAGGATGATTCCTTGGGGCGATTTAGAAATTGAGTTTGCTGATCTTTACCAGTCAAACAGCAGTGTTGGTGGTCAGCCGCCAAAGCCAATTCGCTTGATGATTGGGATTCTTTTGTTGCAGCATTTGCACAATCTTTCTGACGAGCAAGTTGTGCGTGGTTGGGTGGAGAATCCTTACTGGCAGCACTTCTGCGGTTACGATTTTCTACAATGGAATTTCCCGATTAACCCCTCATCACTCACCCGCTTCAGGAATAGACTTGGTTTAGCGAGGCTAGAAAAAATTCTCTCCCTCACGGTTGCGGTGGCCGTGAAGTCAGAAGCGGTAAAAGTTAAAGATTTGAAGAAAGTTATCGTCGATACCACCGTAATGCCAAAGAACATCGAGTTCCCCACCGACTCACAGCTTTACAACAAAGCTCGAGAAAGACTGGTCAAGCTGGCTGCTAAGAATGGAATTGCTCTTCGACAAAACTACAACCTCACCGCTAAAACCCTTCTGCGTAAAATCTCTGGCTATCTTCACGCCAAACAAATGAAGCGAGCTAGGAAGGCGATCAAACATCTCAAAACGATTGTTGGCAGAGTAGTTCGTGATGTGGAAAGAAAGATTGGTTCTTCAGAAAATCTTGCAGAAATCTTCACTCCAATTCTCAATCAATCCAAACAGCTCTTGCTTCAAGAAAGAACCAGCAAAAACAAGATTTACTCCCTTCACGAACCAGACGTTGCCTGCATCAGCAAAGGCAAGGCTCACAAACGTTATGAATTTGGCTGTAAAGTTTCTCTTGCCGTTACCAACAAACAGGGGCTCGTGGTCAGTAGCGAAGCACTTCCGGGAAATCCTTACGATGGACACACTCTCAATCAAACACTTGAATTGGCAGAAAAAATCACAGGGGTGGAGATCGATTCAGCAACTGTAGATCGCGGATACAAAGGTCATAGCGTCGAATCTGATCCGCTAAGAAATCACACTAAAATCTTCATCTCTGGACAAAGAAGAGGACTCACAAAATCACTCAAAAAGCAGCTCAAAAGAAGATCCGCAATTGAGCCAATGATTGGACACATGAAGCAGGAAGGAAAGCTGGGGCTTTGCAGGCTTAAAGGGATTGTTGGCAATCAATTAAACGCACTACTGACAGGAGTTGGGCACAATCTCCGACTGATTCTGAACCACATCAGAAAACTACTAAAGCTTGGAAAGCTAAAGAATTTTTTGATCCAAATTTTATTCCAACTGCTGGAGATTTTTTTACTAAAAATTTATTGAGTTAGGAGTTGTTAGGTTGGAGGGTGGGTTCTTCAGCGCGGACTAATCAACAAGGTGGCAATTACTCACGCTAACGTGATTGATTCGAAAGGATTCAAAAATGTCACGCCAAAGCAAGGAGCGGTTTATGCCGATAAAGGCTACTGCGACAAGAATGTTCAGAGAGTTGCCAAAGCAAATAATCTCCACCTCTGCGCCATCAAAAAAAATAACATGAAGGGCAAAAACTTTGATTTAGACAAATGGTATTGCGCCCTGAGGTCGCCTTACGAAAGGGTTTTCTCCAACTGTTCCAAAAGAACGAGATACAAAGGAATCGCCAAAAACCAATTCCACGCCTTCATGCAGACAATTGCTTTTAATTTGAAAAGATTGGTCGTGCTCACAGAAGAAAATACAAAACTCGTTGCTCAAAATTTAAATCCACAGATGCTCACGACCTGAGCAAGGAAGCAATGCGCCTAGCTTCACACCAAAAACAACAAAACAGCAAAAATCCACAATAAATTGACCAAAATTAATTCAAAAACTTGACGAATTTCTAGCGAAATTCTTCAAGATTTTGAACTGGAGAAAAAATTAATTTCGGTTTTTCTGGGAAGTTAGATTTGCAACGTCCCCCCATTTGAACTTGGGATCAAAAGACATACTCAATTCTTGATCTCGTTTTTGAGTTTTTTGTGTTGAAGAGTTTTTGTTTTGCGTAGTAAGGTCGAAGTCACTTCTGTAGGCGCGAATCAGATTATGCAGAAGCCCCTAAAACAGGCGTTGTTGCATGAATAATTAACATTGCCAATTTAAGCAAGTTTTGTACGTTATTTGATCCAAAAACCCATACATCAGATACCCAAATGACAGCACACTCAACTCGCAAAGGTAAAA
>CAIRMX010000162.1 GCA_903879805.1 uncultured Alphaproteobacteria bacterium
CAATTGATAAGTTTATAACGGCTTTTACCTTTGCGAGTTGAGTGTGCTGTCATTTGGGTATCTGATGTATGGGTTTTTGGATCAAATAACGTACAAAACTTGCTTAAATTGGCAATGTTAATTATTCATGCAACAACGCCATTTTTCTTCAGTGTCATTCCAAGTTGAGCGAATTTTTTTTGAATCGAAAATTTTGATGATGAGTGAGTTTTTCATAAATCGTGATGTGTTGTTGATAGAGGGGTTTTTCGTGTAATTATTGATTTACAATTAGCCCCGCAAATTTGTATTTTGATGCTCTAATTTCCAATCAAAAAATTTAGAAAAAACAAATGACCAAAGAAAAAGTCATCATCTTTGACACGACCTTGCGCGATGGTGAACAAGCGCCCGGTGCGACGATGAATCTTGAAGAAAAATTATTGATTGCCAAGACGCTGGAAAAAATGGGCGTTGATGTGATTGAAGCGGGTTTTCCGATTGCCTCAAATGGTGATTTTGAAGCGGTAAATAAAATCGCCAAAACCATTAAAAATTCGACAATTTGCGGACTTGCTCGCGCCAAAAAAGCTGATATTGAAAGAGCGGCGGAAGCTGTGAAGCCAGCAGCTCGTCCTCGTATTCACACTTTTCTTGCGACCTCTCCAATTCACATGCAATTCAAATTGAAGATGGATGAGGCGCAGGTGTTAAATGCAATTACTGAAAGCGTTTCTTTGGCGCGCAATTTATGCCCTGAAGTTGATTGGTCGCCGGAAGATGCGACCCGTTCGAATCGTGATTTTTTGTTTAAGGCGATTGAAACTGCGATTAACTCTGGAGCCAATACCATCAATATTCCAGACACTGTTGGCTACACCACTCCCGAAGAATATTACGATTTGATTTTAGCGATTAAAAACAATGTCTCAAACATCGACAAGGCAGTGATTTCTAGTCACTGTCACAATGATTTGGGTTTGGCGGTGGCCAATTCTTTGGCCGCGATGCGCGCCGGAGCTCGTCAAATTGAATGCACGATTAACGGAATTGGTGAGCGCGCCGGAAACGCAGCGCTTGAAGAAATTGTCATGGCGATCAAAACCCGCCCTGATTTTTACGGCGTTGAGACTGGCATCGACACTACAATGATTACGCGAATTTCAAAATTAGTTGCCAGCATCACCGGCTTTCAAGTGCAGTACAACAAGGCGATTGTTGGTGCTAACGCCTTTGCTCACGAAAGCGGAATTCACCAAGATGGCATGTTAAAAAATCGGGAGACCTACGAAATCATGACGCCCGAATCAGTGGGCTTAGAAAAAACTTCGCTAACTTTGGGCAAACTTTCGGGACGCGCTGCTTTTAAAGATCGCCTCAAAGAAATTGGTTACGAATTAAATGACGAAACACTCGATCAAGCTTTCAAAAAATTCAAAGAATTGGCTGATCGCAAAAAAGAAATCCAAGACGAAGACATCGTGGCTTTGGTTGATGACTCAATCGTGAATAAAAAATCTCGCTACAGTTTGATCGGCTTGGAAGTGAGGTGTGGCAAGGGCGAAGAGGCCTTTGCGAATGTCAAAATAAAAATTGACAACGAGGAGGTCGAGACTAATTTCCGCTCGAAAGACGGACCAGTCGATGCAATTTTTAACGCAATTGGCAAGTTAATCCCCCACAGCGCCAGCCTTGAGTTATATCAAGTTCAAGCAGTGACAGAAGGAACTGACGCTCAAGCAATTGTTGCCGTTCGTCTCAAACAAAATAATCGAATTTTTAGCGCTAATGGAGCGGATACCGATGTGCTCGCCGCGTCAGCAATTGCCTACATTAACTGCCTTGATAAATTAAACCATTAGGAGGAGCAATGCTCTCAAAATTTTTCTCACTTTCTTCAAAAGATATCGCAATCGATCTAGGCACAGCCAACACTTTGGTTTATGTGCGCGGCCAAGGCGTGGTGTTAAACGAGCCATCAGTTGTTGCCATCATTCATGAAAATGGCAAAATGGTGCCATGTGCTTTTGGTAATACTGCGAAAATGATGTTGGGTAGAACTCCAGCAAAAATTGATGCCATCCGCCCTTTGAAAGACGGCGTAATCGCTGATTTCAAAGTTGCTGCTGAAATGATCAAACACTTCATCCGTGAAGTTAACCAAACCAAAAGCTGGTTAGGACCAACTGTAATTATTTGCGTGCCATCTGGCTCAACTCCAGTTGAAAGAAGAGCAATTCAAGACGCTGCAGAAGGGGCAGGTGCCAACGAAGTTTATTTGATTGAAGAGCCAATGGCTGCTGCAATTGGTGCAAATCTTCCTGTTACCGAACCAACTGGTTCAATGATTGTAGACATTGGTGGCGGCACAACTGAGGTTGGTATTTTGTCACTCGGCGGCATCGTTTACTCAAGATCTGTGCGTGTTGGTGGTGATAAAATGGATGAATCAATCATCTCTTACATCAGACGTTACCACAATTTGTTGATTGGTGAATCAACTGCAGAACGCATCAAAAAAACAATTGGTGCTGCTTGCCCTCCAGCTGAAGGCGACGGATTGACTATGGAAGTTAAAGGTCGCGATCTTTCAAACGGCATTCCAAAAGAAATGATTTTGACCGAAAGACAAATCTCTGAAAGCTTGATGGAACCAGTTGAGCAAATTATTGACGCCATCAAAGTTGCACTTGAATGCACTCCTCCTGAACTTTCTTCTGACATCGTAGAGCGCGGCATCGTGCTTTCTGGTGGCGGTGCGATGTTAAAAAATCTTGATTACGTAGTTAGACAAGCAACCAATCTTCCGGTTTTCGTTGCTGAAGATCCTTTGCTTTGCGTAGTTAACGGCTGTGGAAAAGTTTTGGAAAATACCAAAATGTTCCGCGCCACTTTGTTTAGACAAGATTAATTCATTTTAGTCGTTTCAAGACGCCATGAATCAATATTCAAATTTTTCTCAAAGCAGCGCCAATTATAGCTTTAAATACAGTTTCAATTTAGTTTTTCAAAAAATTGAAACTGTATTTTTTAGTTTGCTTTGTGTGATTTTTTTAATTGTCTCGCGCGTTAATGCTGACTTCTCCAAGAATGTCTCCTTCGCCTTTGTTGGCATGTCGATGCCAGTTGTCAAAGTCATCGCTTTGCCGTTTAATGCTGTCATTAATCTTCTCACCGATTTTCGCGAATTAGTTGAAGCGAAAAAAGAAAATGAATCGCTCAAAGAAGAGCTCGCCAAGCTGAAATCTTTTTACATTAAATCACTCAACGTCCACCAAGAAAATAAAGAGCTGCGCAGCATTTTAGATTTTGTTACTTCCAAAAGTTCAAACTTCAAAGTTGCTAGAATTATCGGGCGTTCGCACCAGATGTTTAATCAAAAAGTTTTTATTGATGCTGGTTCAAATCGTGGTTTGAAAGAAGGTGCAATTGTGACTGGAGATCGCGGCGTGATTGGGCGTATCGCTGAAGTTGCTGAAGATAAATCGCGTTTGATTTTATTAAATGATGCTAGTTCGAGAATTCCTGTAATCACCTCTAAAAGCAGAGCCAGGGCCATTCTAGCTGGAAATAATGGCGGCTTGATGGATATGATGTATTTACCGAAAAGTCACAAAATTGAAGTGGGCGATTGGGTCTTCACTTCTGGAGATGGCGATACTTTGCCACCGGGACTATTGGTTGGCGTGGTTAAGCATGTTGATAAAGATTCAGCAGAAGTGGTGATGGTGGAAGATGTTAGCAACTCAGATATTGTAACGATTATTTCTTATTAGCGGCTAGTCAAAAAAACTAGGACAGCCTCTCTGCTTTCTTCATTTCGCGCATCATAAAAGGCACCTGCGAAATTGTGAAAATCATTGAAATCGGCATCATGCCAAAAACCTTAAACTGCACCCAAAAATCAGTAGGAAAATTACGCCAGATCACCTCATTTAACGCTGCCAAAAAGATAAAAAACATCGCCCAACGCATTGAAAGAGTAAGCCAAGCTTTCTCATCCATTTTGATTTGCTCACCTAAAAGATAAGACAAAAAAGCTTTCTTGTAAAAATATCCGTAAAACAAAACCGCAGCAAAAAGCAGGTTAATAATTGTCGGCTTCATCTTGATAAAAGTATCGTCGCGCAGAAATATTGTTAACCCGCCGAAGATGCTAAGCATCAGGCCTGATGCCAGAGCCACCATCGGAATTGTTCTGGTTAAAATGTAGGAAATCACCAAGGCAATCAAAGTAGTTATCACCATGAAAATGGTGGCGGTGATAAGTGGATTGGGGGTTGGGGCGAATTTGTAGCAAATAAAAAAAACAATTAACGGCAAATAATCGTAAAGAAATTTAATCGACGAGTTGTGGGATTTTTTCATTTAGTTGCAGGAAAGGTTTTGTGAAGCAGTGGTGGCAAAAGATAAAAGTGTGACTTGAACCCTTAAATCACTGTCAGAGCGAATCAGTAAGCGAGCAATTTTCGGATCGGCAATTTGAGTGCCGCGTGGAATGTTGATATATCTGATGCCGCCCGCCTTCATGCCGGTAATATTTTTTTCCAGCAGAACGTTAGCTTGAGAGCCAATAATAAATTTCTGCGAGCTGACAAAATCTAATTGGCGCCCATCTTTACCGTAAACGCCGTAGGCAAAAGCAACCTCATCGCCACAGGCAACTGTTTTATCTCCGGCGCCAAGATCCAGATCTTCAATGGAAATATCGGCAGTTGGGGTTACTGGCGCTGTCTCTTTTAGCTTATTTTGCAGATCAGGATTTTTTGCTAATTCATTAGCCATCTTAACATTTGAGATGATGAAAGAGCCTTTGCTTGTTGCATCTTCTAAATCTTTTTTAACATTTTCAGGCGAGAGGCGATTGCCCAAAGATTTCGGATGCTGCTTATTGGCAAAAAGTGCAAAATAAAGAACTAAACAAATGCCAATGCCTTTGATTAAAGGGTTGCGCAATAGTTCGAGGATTTTCATAGGAATTAAAATTATTGGGCCAGAGGGCGAATGATTTGAATTTTTCCGCTAACAATTTTGATAACTGCTGAGGCGATTTCACGCTCAGATTTTCCACCATCCACCAATAAATCAAGGTTGGATTTGGTGAAATAGTTTTCAACTTCCAAAGCGGTAATAGCTGCTTTTTCATTGGATGGATTAGCGCTGGTAACTGCCAAAATTCCGCCAAATTTTTCCAGCAAATTTTTAATAAAATCGCGGTTAACAATGCGAAATCCTAAAAACTTTTCATCATTTTGATTGAGATTGGGGGCAAGTAGAGCAGAGCTTTCGGGCTTTGTTTCTAAAATTAAAGTTAGGCTTTCGGAGGCAAATTTTTCTGCAAATTTTTCGGCTACTTCGTCAAAAGAAAAAATCTTTTTAGCACTCGCCAAATCTTTAACAAAAATTGCGATCGGTTTTTTTGGGTCGCGTTTTTTAAGTGCAAATAAAGCTTCTACGGCTTTGGAATTAGAGGCATCAACTGCGAGTCCGTAAACCGTATCGGCGGTGAAAGAAACAATTTTCCCCAAGCGCAAAGATTCGCAGGCAAGCTCAAGAGCGTTAGTGTCAGATTCTTTAATTATTAGCATGAAGCATTGATTTTATTGGCTCAAACGACTTACGGTGAAATTTACAAATGCCAAATTCGCGAATTTTCTCAACGTGAAATTTCGTCGGATATCCAGCATGTTTGTTAAAACCAAATTGGGGAAATTCTTGATGAAGTTGGTTCATAATTTCATCACGAGTTTCTTTGGCAATGATTGATGCAGCTGCAATCGACAGACTTTTTTGGTCGCCTTTGACAACTGCTAACATCTCGCAAATTTGATCTTGTTTGGCGAAAGGAGTGAAGTTTCCATCAATCAAAATTGCTTGCGGAAAAATCTGATATTTTTTCTGCAAATCTAAAAAAGCGCGCAACATCGCGAGCTTTGTGGCTTGCAAAATATTAATTTCATCAATGGTTTTTTCATCGACCACGCCAATGCCGAATTTGGCTTTTTTTTGCAGCTCAAAAAAGATTTTTTTTCGACTGATTTTTGACAGTTTTTTTGAGTCATTGATGGCAGTGGGAAAATCATCCTGATTCAAAATGGCACAAGCGGCTACAACTGGTCCAGCCAATGGTCCGCGACCAGCTTCATCAATGCCAGCAACGACAAATTTCGGATAGTTATTTTCAAGTAAAAAGTTTGGTTGCATTTCTAAGTGGAGGTTAATTTAATGGCGCAACTTTCGTGCAGTTTTTTAGCGCGCGTTCTTCCCTCGTAGTTTTTAATTTCATTTCAATTTTCCGCCATGACTTTCATCAAGAAAAACTTTCGTTACAAGCCGTCTTTGCTTAAGCTAATCTCTGCAGCAGTAGTAGTGATTTTGCTAGCAGTTGGCACTTATTACTTCGTTAGTAAAAAATCAGATGCTCCAAAAGCAGCAGATGCTCAAGAAGCTGTTTCGAGCGGTCTAGATAAAGACCAAAAAGTTAGAACCGTTGGTGATGTTGAAGAAGTAATGGCAAAATGGGTTGAAGCCAATCCTAAATTGATCATCATGGCACTTCAAAACATGCAAAGAAAAGCTCAAGAAGATCAACTGAAAGATGCTGGCAAAAATATCGGCACTAAAAAAGACGAGCTATTCAATGATAAAAACTCACCGCAACATGCTCCATCAGGATATGATGTGACAGTAGTTGAATTCTTCGACTATGCTTGTGGATATTGCAAAAAAGCTAACGCAACAGTTAACGAACTTTTGAAAGAAGACAAAAAAGTTAGAGTCGTTTTCAAAGAATTCCCAATTCTTGGTCAGCCTTCTTTCGAAATGGCTTCAGTTGCAATCGCAGTTAACATTGCTTCTCCTTCTTCTTACGTAAAATTTCATGATGCTTTGATGAAGTCTCAAGAAAAAGGCAAAGCAGCAGCACTTAAAGCTGCTAAATCGGCTGGTGCCAATGTTGCAAAAGTTGAAAAAATTTTGAGCAAAAACAAAGCTAAAATTGACAAAATCCTTCAAGACAACTTAGCACTTGGTGGCGCGATCGGAATCAACGGAACTCCCGGTTTCGTAATCGGCGAAGAATTGATCCCAGGAGCTTTAGAGCTTTCTGCTTTCAAAGAAAAAGTCGCTGCAGCTAGAGCGAAAAACTAATTTAAATATCCCTCTCGTCTAACTGGCGAGGGGGATTTTTTTTCATGATTCACACCTCACAAACAAACCCAGATCTCTCCTCACTTTCCTTACAACAAAAATCCGTCATTGAAGCATTCAAAGCTGGCAAAAACCTTTTTGTCACTGGCGGCGCGGGTAGCGGAAAATCCTACCTCTTAAATTTTCTCAAAAGAAATTACGGACATCTCGGCTTAGAAATCACTGCCAGCACCGGAATTGCTGCCGTAAATATTGGCGGCGCTACGATTCATTCTTGGGCCGGAATTGGCTTGGCTAATTTGCCAATCGATCAAATTGTCGGTAATATTCTCAGCGGCAAATTCAGTCGCATCAGGCGCCGAATCAGGCAGGCCAAGGCTTTAGCAATTGATGAAATCTCGATGATTTCGGCAGAAGTTTTTGAAATTCTCGATCAAGTTTTTCGCCGCATTCGCGAAAATAACGCGCCGATGGGTGGCGTGCAGATGTTGTTATTTGGTGATTTTTTGCAATTGCCGCCGGTTAATCGCGGTGGAGATTTTAATTTTTGTTTTCACTCGCAGGCTTGGCAAAATCTCAATTTAGAAACTTTTGAGCTCGAAGAAATTTTCCGCCAATCTGATCAAAAATTTATTAAAATTTTAAATAATTTGCGTTTTGGCAAGCTTGATCAAAGTGACCGCGAAGTTCTTGAATCAAGGCTTAACGCTAAGGATGACAATCAAGCAATTCGCCCGACAATTTTAACCACCCACAATGAAAAAGTGGCAAGAATTAACTCGGAAGAACTCAAAAAAATTCCTCGCGAAGAAATTACTCACGAGGCCGAATATTCTGGTTTGCCCGACAAAGTTGAATTTTTAAAGAAAAACTGCATGGCTTCGCAAAGCCTGAAGCTCAAGGTTGGAGCGCAGGTGATGATGATTAAAAATACTTACCAAAAAGAAGGCATCATCAATGGTTCGTTAGGGATTGTGCAAAGTTTTAGCACTAAAAAATCTTACCCAGTTGTTGAATTTGCTAATGGAAAAATTCTGACAATCGCGCCCGAAGAGTGGGTAATTGAGCGCTACGACGAGGAGAAAAAAATTGTTGTAACCGATGCCTCAACCAGCCAAGTGCCGCTAATTCTGGCGTGGGCGATGACAATTCACAAATCACAAGGGCTTACTTTGGATAAAATTTCTTGTGATCTTTCGGATGTTTTTAGTCCCGGTCAGGCTTATGTGGCTTTGTCGCGGGCGCGATCGCTTGAAGGGATTTTTATCGAATCGATTAATTTTAATCGCATTTCAACAAGCCGCGATGCGGTTGGGTTTTACCGCGGGCTGAAAGAATAGTAGTTGAACGGCGAGGCAAAGCCAAATTTGGTGTCACCCCGTCTTCACGACGGGGTCCATCTCGTCAAAAATTCGTAGCTAAAATTTAGGTTAAGAAGTTGTAGCACGATGGACCCCGTCGTGAAGACGGGGTGACACCGTGGGTGGAGTGGGTTTCGAGCTGACTTAGTTTTTCAATCTCCCCACGATTCTCCTCAAACCACTTCACCGCCATAAAATAATCCGCAGAAATCCTCGCTTGCCTCTTTTCCTCATCCGGCAAAACCACATCTTCGTAAGACAAAATCAAAATTTTCTTTTCCGCCAAATCGCCAATAAATCCAATGCGATTGTCATTGTGATTTTCCTCAAGCCACTCTGCTGCAACAATCCCGATTAAATTATTTTCCAAATCTTTCATCATTTCCAAAGTTGAATCGGGATTAGTTTTAAAAACTATCTCAGCAACTTCATTAACCTTGCCGAAAAAAATCGTCGCACTTTTTGCAGCATTTTTACTTAAGAAAATCGTGCGAAATCCACTGTAAAGCAGGCTGGCAGCGTAGGCGTGTTTTACCGCATTGGCCGTTTCTTTAGGCATTTGCCTTGCAGCAATTTCGCGGGCGGCAACTTTTTCAAAAAAGAAATCATTTAAAATCACCACCGAGCCTTCAAGCGCAAGCAAGACAATCAGCAGGATTAACAAGATTTTGTAGGGAATTTTTTTCGACATAAAAAAAGAAAGACTTGCATGACAAGCAAAAAATTACCAACCAGAATGGCGTTCTAAAATATCTCTTCTTTTTCCAAGTAATGTCATTTTTTCACAAGCTTTCTAACAACTCTCAAGGCATTTGCTACGCAATTGGCGCATGCTTTCTGGCGTCAGTTCTAATCTCGCTGGTGCGCTTTCTGTCGGCAGAATTTCACATTTTTTTTATCGTGATGCTGCGCAATTTTTTTGGGCTGTTGATTTTTGTGCCTCAAATCACTGCCGATTACCAAAGCGTTTTCAAAACTAAAAAAATCAAACTGCATATTTTTCGCGGCGTTAACGGCTTGATCTCGATGTTTATTTGGTTTCACGTAGTCACGGTTTTGCCTTTGTCGGAAGCGGTTTCGATCAGCTTCATCATTCCAATTTTAACCACGATTGTTGCCGTATTTTATCTCAAAGAAGAAGTTAAGGCGAAGACTTGGACGGCTAGCTTCATTGGCTTCATCGGCATTTTAATAATTTTGCGCCCCGGTTTTAAAGAATTTAACAACGCCTATTTTTTCTCTTTTGCCTCAGTGTTTTTGTGGATCGTTTCCAACATCTTAATCAAGACCATGACCAAAACTGAAAAGCCGCAAACCATTGTGGCGTATATGTCGCTGACCATGTTGCTGTGCTCAATTCCTTTTGCACTGCCTTACGTTAAAGCTCTAAGTTTTGAAAATATTTTGTGGTTTGCTTTGCTTGGGTTGGTTTCAAATTTAACCCACATTTGCATTTCTAATTCTTACGCCAAAGCTGATCTGTCTTACGTGCAGCCCTTTGATTTCACGCGGCTAATTTTCACCGCAATCATCTCTTACTTTGCTTTTGGAGAAGTGATTGATTTTTGGGTAATTGTCGGATCGCTAGTAATTTTAGGTGGTGTAATCATTGTGATGCCGCGAAAAAAGAGTAAAAAGCTGCGGGCGATTTTTGACACCCCGCCGGCTCTGAACCCTTGATTTTACTGAATTCGTAAAAAAAAGTAGATTGCTGCCTGTCAGGCAGGAATCTTTAAAAAACGAAAAACAAAATTTTAATGCTCAATTATTTCAAGCAAGCAATTGCAGGATTACGCAGCGAAAATCGTTACCGCGAATTTGTCGATATTTCGCGAATTTGCGGCGAGTTTCCTTACGCCATCAACAATAAAAATGGCCAAAAAATTGTCGTTTGGTGTTCTAACGATTACCTCGGCATGGGTCAAAATCCTCAGGCAATTGCTGAGGCGATTAACGCGCTAAAGTGCTACGGCGTTGGCGCGGGCGGCACTAGAAATATTTCGGGCACCAATCAACCAATCACCGCACTTGAAAAAAAATTAGCCCAGTTGCACCAAAAAGAAGCCGCGCTCACTTTTGTGTCAGGCTATGTCGCTAATGACGCGACGATTCAAGCTTTGGCAAAAATCATTCCGCATTTAGTAATTTTTTCTGACCAAAAAAATCACGCTTCAATCATTACAGGCATTAAAAATAGCGGCTTGCAGAAGCGAGTTTTTCGCCACAATGACATGGCGCATCTTGAAGAATTGCTGCAAGAATTTCCCCAAGACCAACCCAAAATAATCATCTTCGAGTCAGTCTATTCAATGGATGGCGATTTTGGCAAAGTTGCAGAAATCAGCGCTTTAGCTAAAAAATATGGCGCGCTAACTTTTGTGGATGAAGTGCACGGTGTTGGAATCTACGGCGCCACGGGAGCGGGTCTTTGTGAGCAACTGGGCCTTTCTGATCAAATCGACATCATTCAGGGAACTTTCGCAAAATCTTTCGGCACAATCGGCGGCTACATCGCAGCAAAATCAGAAATTATTGATGCGATTCGTGGCACCGCTTCGGGATTTATTTTTAGCACCGCGCTGCCTCCTGTCATTGCTGCTGCAACGCTCGCCAATATTTCGCATTTGCAAAAAAGTTCAGTCGAGCGTCAAAAAATGCAGCAAAATGTGACGCGTCTTAAAAGCGAGTTGCAAAAAATTGGGGCCGAAATTGTTGAAAATGAGTCACACATTATTTCGGTAAAAATTGGTGATGCAGCTAAGGCGCGGGAGATTTCAGCGCGGCTTCTAAATGAATTTAATATTTACATTCAGCACATTAATTATCCGACTGTGGCGAAAGGGGATGAGCGGTTGCGGATTACGGCGACGCCGCTTCACAGTGAGAAGATGATTTTGGATTTGGTTTCGGCGTTGAGAGAAATTCTGGACTGTACTCGTGAATAACCACCCCAACCCCTCCTTGAAAAGGAGGGGCTTAGATCGAGCTCGGGTGTGAGTACTCCCCTCCTTTTCAAGGAGGGGATGGGGTGGTTATTCAAGCACTCGGATTAATTCTGCGACGCAATCTCATCCAAAAAATGCTGCAAAATAAAGCTCGCGGCAATGTCATCGATAAATTTATTTTTCTTTCTCGAAACCCCCGAAGCATTGACATCTCTGGCTTCAAAGCTGGTCAGCCTTTCTTCAAAAAGAAAAATTGGTAATTTATTTTCTAAAAAATCGTCAAAGTTTTTGGCAAATTTTTCGCTAAATTCGGTCATTGGAATTGCGCTGCCATCCATTGCAAGCGGGCGTCCAATCACGATTGCAACAATCTGATTTTCTTCTAAAAATTTTTTAATTTTCTCAAAATCTTTTTGATTGCTGAGACGTTCTAAAATTAATTTCGGTGTCGCTAAAAAACGCGATTCATCAGAAATTGCGATGCCGATTCTTTTGCTGCCAACATCAAGCGCCATTAGGCGGCCTTTGCTTGGCAAAGCTTGATTTACAGGGCTTAAATTGTTAAAAATCATTTTCTTAAAAAACCTAATTTTTTTCTCAAAAACATGTCAAACGTCACGTCAGAAAATATCAAAAAAGTTGCGCGTCTTGCACGCATTGAAGTGCTAGAAGCAGATCGTGAAAATTTAGCAAAGCAAGTGGGTGGCATCATTGGTTGGGTTGAGCAACTTAACGAAGTAAATACCGACAATGTTGAGCCTTTAACCAACATTCACGGTGAATCTCTGCGCCTAAATGCTGACGTGGTCAGTGACGGCAATATTGCCGAAGATGTTTTGAAAAATTCAAAAGACGCGAAATATGGCTATTTCGCAGTGCCAAAAGTAATTGAGTAGATTCTTGCAACTCTCTTTACCATTTCAAACCAGCACCAAAGCTGACCTTTTTAAAGAAGAAGATTTTTTGCCGCTCACAGAAAATTCTGCTGCGATTAATTTTTTGAAGAAGTTTTTTGAGCAAAAAGATTTTGTCTCGTCTCAGTTTCAATCTCTGATTTTAAAGGGCGCAAAGGATTGTGGCAAAACTCACTTGCTGCATATTTTTGCTAAAAAATTTGCTGCTGAATTTTTGGATCAAGAAAAAATCATTGGTGTTAATCCAGCTGATTTTTTTACTGCCCACCAGTTTTATATTTTGGAAAATGTTGCGGAAATAACAGATGAAGGATTGGTGCTGCGCCTAATAAATTCAGCAGTTGAAGCTAAGGCATTTTTAATTTTAAGCAGCCGCAACGCGCCGCAATTTTCTCTCAAAGATTTGGCGTCGCGGGTGAAAAATATTTTCTCAGTTGAGATCAAAAACCCCAGCCAAGAATCACTCAAATTGCTTTTGACCAACAGCTTTTCACGCAAGCAAATCAAGCTTTCGCGCGCTGTGATTGACTTTGTTAGTGAAAATATCGACAGAAGTTACGAAAGCCTTTTTGCGGCGGTGCGCTTGTTAGAATTTCACAGTCAAGAAAGCGCCAAGGCTCTTGATTTAAACGCGGTTAAAAAAATTCTAAGCAAAAGCTAGGACATGGCGCAAAGGCGGCTGCTAGTTTTTTCAGGAGTAACTGCTCTGCTGGTGGACTCAGATTTTGTAGCGGGAGTATTTGATGGCTGTGCTGTCGATGTTGCTGCTCTGGTTCCTGCCCCTGCACCTATTGGTTCTTCTAAAATGACCTCTTTAAGAATCTCTCTGAAGGTGTGGAATGTGCCATCTAGCTCGCCATATACAGCTTCAGATTTTTCTGGATGATGTTTATGATATTCCTGCAAAATATTGTGAAGTAGCTCACTATTTTTAGGGCTGAAAAATTCTGCAAATCGATTTTTTTCCGGTGCTAATTTAGTGGTATTAAGGTGATCGTACAAAGAGATCAGGTGGCGATCTAGGCCAAATAATACAAAATCTATCAGCGCCTCTGACTTTAATTCAGTCTGTCCGCTTTTTAAAATAATGCGGATACTCTCTCTTTCGGAAAACTCTTGTGCTATATGCGTCTCAGGAATTTCCCTCCCTAACCTGCATATTCCTTGTTCAGCAACGCCCTGAAAAGCGTCTTTGCCGTATTCATCTTTGAGGCCGAGATTAAATTTGAGCTCAGCTAGGCATTGAAGTAATCTAGGGTTTCTGGCGTTTACAGCACTAAGTAATAAGCTGTTTTGAATGCTGTCTGGTATGATGTTGATCTCGTCCACAACAACGCTTCTAATGGGCGTTGTTGCATGAATAATTAACATTGCCAATTTAAGCAAGTTTTGTACGTTATTTGATCCAAAAACCCATACATCAGATACCCAAATGACAGCACACTCAACTCGCAAAGGTAAAA
>CAIRMX010000163.1 GCA_903879805.1 uncultured Alphaproteobacteria bacterium
CGTCGAATGACGGGGTCCATCTCGTTACATGTTCGGAATTATTTTTACAAAACCTCAAAAAGTTCTTTAACAAATTTCTCGTCAGGCTTTTGTTTGAACCAAAGTTCAAATCCGATCAGCGCTTGAAACACTAGCATTCCAAGACCGGTAACAATTTTATTTCCGCGCAACTCTGCCGCTTTTAACAAAGCAGTCATTAGTGGTTTGTAAACAATATCAAAAACAATTGCGGCGCGATTTAGTGTCGCCAAATCAATTTCGAGTGATTCTTGTCCGGCCATTCCAAGTGAGGAAGAGTTAACTAGCAAATCGCATTCACCAAGTTTTTTCTCAAAAGAATTTTTGTCTAAAAATTGAATTTCAGATTTTTTTTGCGCGCTAAAATCAGCGAAGTTTTTGATTAATTCGGCAGCGCGAATTTCGCTGCGATTAGTGATGTAGATTTTTTTAGCGCCAGCTTTGAGAAGTGCGTAAACTATGGCGCGCGCGGCTCCACCGGCGCCGATTACAAAAGTGGTTTTGCCGTTTAAATCAAAATCAGAAACCGAATTTTTTAAGTGATTAATGAATCCTTCGCCATCGGAATTATGTCCAAAAAATTTTTTATCGGCGGTTATTACAACTGTGTTTACAGCTCCTGTTAGCATTGCGGTTTTGCTTTTGTAATCGCAAATTTTGAAAATTTCTTCTTTGTGTGGAATGGTGATGTTGAAACCAGCAAGGCCATTTTCGATGGCAGAATTTAGGAAGGATTTTAGCTCATCTTTTTTAACTAAGATCGCGCTGTAATTGCCTTCAATTTGATGTTTTGAAAGCAAAAAATTATGAATGATTGGCGAAAGCGAATGCGAGATTGGATCGCCGATTACTGCTGCTTTGATCGTTGACATGTTTCGAAATGGGATAGTTGAAAATAAAAAATTGAACTGAGTTTTTTAGGGTCTTATTTCTTAAGGAACCCTCGAAGGATTTCGTTCAAAAAAACTTATTTCCACCACCACCTAAAATCAAACATTTATGACAGATTCATCACCGCAAGCAAAAGCAAAAACAAAAACCAAAGTAAAAATTGTCGCCGCTTTTTTAGTCGCCTCATTTGTCGCCAGCTACACTTTGGTGAATGTGAAAAAGAATCATCAGCTGATGGTTGATGGGCGTAGGCTCAATGCTGCAATATCGGAGCCCATTGAATGGATTGAAACTTTTAGCATTCACATGGGCAGAAAAATTGTTGAGCATAATAATTACGACGATTTGCCATTCATCGATAATTTGCTTAAAGAATCTTTTAAGATGCAGGGGATTTCAGACCGAATCGTTTCTTGGTCGATGTTTAGCTGGGGCAATAAAAAACAAAAACTTGTTGTAAATACATTGGATGGCATTCGCAAAGAACCGGAAGATTTGGTGCAACGTCAATATACTTGGCGCGCGCGCTACAATCCTTGGATGTTGCAAATCACCAAAACCGGTCGCGGCATGTTGAGTAATACGGTGATTATTCCGGTTGCAGTTGGTGTTTCAAATAGTCGCGATGAATTTCAAGGTGCGATAGTTTCGGGAATTAATGCCAAAGAATTATTGAATAGAGCTGAAGGCGTGATGAATTCGGGTAATGCCTTTTTGCTGGTTAATCGCGATACTTTTCACAGCGATCCGGAAAAAATTGTGCTGGCTTCAGCTAATAGTCCGCATGTTGCGAAAGATTACGACAAGCTGCCAGCTCTGGTTGAAAGGTTGAAAGACTGGATTGATCCATCAGGCAGCGTGCCAATTGCCATCAATGCCGGTCGTTACAAATATAGTCATTATAGTTTGGTTGAAGGCTACCAATTAGCGATTTTGGTTGGGTTTAATCGTTTAGAATTTTGGGGTAATGTTTTTGCGTTAGGGATGGAGTTTTTTATTGGTGGAATGGCTCTTTGCTTTTTGGTGGGTGAGGTGGGTAATTTTAGGAAGAAGAAGGGTGAGTAGTTTGTAGAGTAAGAGTCTGTGAATAACCACCCCCAACCCCTCCTTGAA
>CAIRMX010000164.1 GCA_903879805.1 uncultured Alphaproteobacteria bacterium
CGTCGAATGACGGGGTCCATAGTGAGCAGAATTCTAGTGTGAGGTGGACCCCGTCAATCGACGGGGTGACATCTAGAGAGAGGTGACAGCGAGAGAAAATACAATCCCCCAAAATGAGTAACATCGAAATCAAAAAATCCAGACTCGCCTTTATCTATTTCTGCATTTTAGCAGCGTTTTGCGTTATTATTTTGCGGATGATTTTCATCGTTGCTTTTGGTGACAAAGTGAAAATCAGCGGCATTTATGATCCGCGTCTGGCGGGGCGTCGCGCTAATATTTACGATCGAAATGATGTTTTAGTTGCGACCGATTTGAAGACCAAATCGCTTTACGTCAGCAGTGTTTTAGTGAAAAATCCGCAGGCAATTTCCAAAGGCTTGGCGGCGATTTTTCCGGAACTTTCTTACACTGACATTCTCAAAAAAATCTCTGACGGAAAAAATAGTAAGCAGTGGATTTTAATCAGACGTAATCTGACCCCAACCCAAGTTGACAATGTGCAGAATATGCAAATGGCTGGGCTGCTTTTTGAAGATGATCGCATTCGAGTTTACCCACAAAAATCAATCGCTAGTCACTTTGTCGGCTACGTTGATTTAGACCGCAAAGGCTTGGCCGGTATGGAGATGCAGTATGAACGCAAATTAACGCATGGCGATGATTTGCATTTGGCGTTGGATGTTAGGGTGCAAGATATTTTGCACGATGAGCTGGTAATTGGCCTCGCAGAATTTCACGCTAAAGCTGCGGCCGGACTGGTTATGGATGTAAATACTGGTGAGATTTTAGCACTTTCTTCGCTGCCCGATTTTGACCCGAACTTACAACATGAAGCTGATCCCGATGAGCGTTTCAACCGCGTCACTAACGGCGTTTACGAGCTTGGTTCGGTGTTTAAAGTGTTTACCAACACCACAGCTTTCGAGAAAGATTTGGTAAAAATGAATGACTCTTTCAACGTGCGCGACCCGATAAAATATGGGCGCTTCTCGATTAAAGACGACCATCCTTTTAAAGATGACATGACGGTTGCGGAAATTTTTGATCACTCTTCCAACATCGGAACTGTCAAAATCGCTGCCAAAATCGGCATTGAAAATCAGAAAGAATCTTTGACGAAATTGGGTTTGTTGAAAAAAGTGGACACTGAATTTCCTGGGTTAGGCAAGCCAATTTATCCGCGCACTTGGAGCGAAATTAGTCTTTACACAATTGCTTACGGGCACGGCATTGCGATCACGCCGCTGCATTTAGCCACCGCAGTTTCGGCGATTGTAAATGGTGGAACTTTGCACAATCCGTCTTTCTTAAAATTGGATGAGCAACCAAGCGGCAAAAGAGTAATCAAGGAATCAACTTCAGACACCATGCGCCAAATGTTGCGTAGTGTTGCAATTGATGGAACCGGAAAAAAAGCTAACATCGAAGGTTACGAAGTTGGTGGAAAGACTGGTACGGCGAACCGCGCGGAATCAGGTGGCTACAATGAAAGCCAAACTATGGCGTCTTTTGTTGCGGTGTTTCCGATGTCGAGTCCGAAATATTTGGTTTACGTGATTTTTGATCGCCCGAATTACAGCTTTAATACTGGCGGGATGGTGGCGGCACCTGTTGCCGGAAGGGTAGTGAAAAATATCGCGCCACTTTTGGGAGTGCGCCCGCAGATTAATGCGGCACCTGCGGTAGAGAAAAAATTATAAATTTATTTCACTGCGCGAGCCAAAATGATGCCGCAAGAAATTGCCACATTGAGAGAGCGCATCTGGTTTTGCATTGGAATAAAAATTCGTTCATGAGCTTTTGCAGCCACGTCATCAGGAACTCCGGCGCTTTCACGGCCCAGCATTAAAACATCATTTTCAGCAAAATTAAATTTGCGGTAATCGACACTCGCTTTGGTTGAAGCTAAAATTAAGCGCTGATTTTTTGCTAAAATTTCTGAGGCAAAAAAATCTTCGAAAGAAGCGTGACGAAAAATTTTGGCGTGATGAATGTAATCCAGCGCTGATTTTTTGACGCGTTGCATATCAAGCGGAAAACCGCAGGGCTCAATGATGTGCAGCTCAGAATCAAAACAAACACAAGTGCGAATTATGGTGCCGACATTGCCGGCAATATCGGGTTGGTAAAGTGCAATTTTTGTCATGCGTTTGGTACAAAATTTTTCTTTTTAAAAAACAGTTTCAAAATTCTTTATTTCTAAAATCCTGTTTTTATAAACTTTTTTTTACAAATTTTTTTCACCTTCCATTCCTAGAAAATCAATGTCTCAAACTGTTAAAATCATTTTTATTTGCAAAGGAGAAAAGAAGGAATTTCAAGTTCCTCTAGGCACCACAGTTCTTGAAGCTGCTCATAATAACGATATCAATTTGGAAGGCGCCTGCGAAGGATCGCTAGCTTGTTCAACTTGTCACGTAGTAGTTGATAAAAGCTTTTACGACATGCTGGAAGCGCCAAATGAAGATGAAGAAGACATGCTTGATTTAGCCTTTGGATTAACTCCAACTTCCAGACTTGGTTGTCAAATTGTGATGACCAAAGAATTGGATGGGTTAACTCTAGTGGTTCCTGACGAAACTCGTAACGTATCAATTTAACACTTAATAAAAATCAAACTTCTTATGAGCAAAAACGCATTAGTGAAATTTGTGATTCTTTTAGTTGTAGTAACTCTGGTCTACAGCGTGTTCTGGTTTTTCAAAACCGGTCAATTACACAAGCAAGTTGAGAACTTCATTAATCAAAATAGCAACTACGTCTCTGTTGGCGAAATTGCTGTTTCAGGCTTTCCGCTAACTCAAACAGTTACGATCAAAGATTTGAAATTCACCCTTCCAGGAGCCTTGCTAAGCAAGCGTCAAACTCTGGTTAAACATCTTGAAGCTAAAGCCGGAATTTTTTCTTCTGATTTCACCGTTACTTTGCCAGAGGGCGTTTCAGTGCAAGATTCTGACAATGTTGCTTCAGCTGTTGAATTCAGCAAAGAGCCTGAAATCAGCATTTCAGTTGTTGATGGCAGAATTTCTAAATTTAGTTACCTAGATTTCGGTTACAGAATTTCTGACCTTGAAAAAAATACTATCTATGCCGCAAGCAGCTCAACTATCACTCTTGAGTCTGTGATTGGCGCTGAAGATAAAGTCACAACTAAAATCAGTGCTAACATCAAAGACATCGAAGGTTTCGATGTTGTCGATATTTACAAAAATGTTTTCGAGAAAAAAATTACCGAAGGTTTAAAAACCGGAGAAATCATTTTGGGTAGCGCTACTGTTGCTACTGACCCAGCAGCTGCACCAGCAGTTGCTGCAGATGGCTCGGTTGTTGCTCCTGCTCCTGCTGCTGATGCGGCCGCTGTTTTGGCTGCTCCAATTGCCGCCGCTGATGCAGCAGCCGTTGCTGCTGCTGAGGCTCCTGTGGCTCCAATTGATCCTACAGCTCCGGCTAAAGCGGATGATAAACTTGCTGCAACTGCTACCGACACTAACTTAGTGAAAAGCAACTTTATGGCAGAAATCGAATATTCTTTGATGCCAAATAAAGATGACCAAAAAGCGCAAATTCCAACTGATCCAACTCAAATCCAAGAAGTTCCAGCGCAACATAACAAAGTGATCAAAGTTACGAGCCTAGAATTTTCTAACCCACTTTACAAAGTTAGCATGAATGGCGAAATGAACGCTCTTGCTGATGACAATATGCCTTCTGGTTCATTGGCAATCAAAGTGGAAAAAATTGATAATTTGATCAATCACTTGGTATTGCATTTGGGTCAAATGACTGAGAAAAAACCGGTAACTACCGAAGTTCAATCAGTTGATTTGGCTGGGAACGGCACTTTAACTGAAGATGCTTACCAAAATTTCTTGAAGAAATTTTCAGCAAGCTTGGGTTTGGTTGCTAAAGAAGTGGCAGCTAAAAATGCAGTTAGCAAAGATGATGTTGCTCAGTTTGACATCAGAAGAGAGAAAAATTTGGAATTCTTGGTTAACGAAACCTCGATTCGTGAAATTCTTGGAAAATTCTAATAAATGAAAATCTCCAGCGCTCTAGCGCAAGCAAGGCTGGAGTTAGATTCAAAGGGCGTGAGTAGCAGTAAATTAGATTCACTAATTTTACTCTCTCACGCCCTTTTAGTTTCTAAGGAGCAGGTGATTTTTAATCCTGATCGCGAAATAGATGCGAGCCAGCAAAAAGTTTTTTTCGATTTAATCGCCCGCCGTGCCGCTCGTGAGCCAGTTTCTCATCTAATCAATAAAAGAGAATTTTTTGGTGAAGATTTTTTTGTTAGTAAAGATGTGCTCGATCCTCGCCCCGATTCAGAAAGTTTGATCGAATTAGTTTTTAAAACTTTCTTAGATAAAAATCAGAAACTAAAAATTTTGGAAGTTGGAGTTGGTTCGGGATGTCTAATTATTACTCTGCTTAAAGCTTACAAATCAGCGGATGCAATTGGTGTCGATATTAGCGAAAAAGCTCTAAAAATTTGTCAGAAAAATGCCGGAACTCATCAAGTAGAAAATCGTTTAAACCTACGAAAATCCGATCTTTTTTCCGCACTAAATCAAAATGAAAAATTAGATTTAATCATCTCCAACCCGCCTTACATTCCCTCGCAAGACATTGAAAACCTAGAGCCAGAAGTAAAAATTCACGAGCCAAGAAATGCTCTTGATGGCGGATTAGATGGTTTGGATTTTTACAAAAAAATCGCCATTGATGCGAAAAATTTTCTCAATGAAAATGGTAAAATAATTTTAGAAATTGGTTTTGGGCAAGAGCAAGAGATCATCGAGATTTTTGAAAAAGCAGGTTGGGCGTTTAATAGCTGGAACCTTGATTTGTCAGGCGTAGTCCGCTCTTTGTGTTTTAAATAAATTTTTTTAGCTTAAGCAAGATCAAGCCCGATTTCTGCTTGCACTTTGTTTTTCGATTTTTAGATTGCGCGCCCTTCTTACAAAGCTCTCTCCCCCATAAATTTTTTAACAAATGAAAAATACAGGAAAAATCACGCAGGTAATTTCTGCTGTTGTTGACGTGGAATTTGCAAATGGCGAAATGCCGGCGATCTACAATGCGCTTGAATGCCAAAATAACGGCAAAAAATTGGTGATGGAAGTTGCGCTTCACATCGGTGAAAAAACAATTCGCGCGATCGCGATGGATTCTACTGAAGGCTTAACTCGCGGCTCTGAAGTTATCGACACTGGTCGACCAATTTCAGTTCCAGTTGGTGAAGGCACGCTGGGCCGCATCATGAACGTAATTGGTGAACCAATTGACGAAAAAGGACCAATCGAAACTAAAGAATTAAATTCAATTCACGCTGAAGCTCCACCACTTTCTGAGCAAGCAACTGAAACTGAAATTTTGGTAACTGGCATTAAAGTTATCGACCTTTTGGCCCCTTATTCAAAAGGTGGAAAAATCGGTTTGTTCGGTGGTGCTGGTGTGGGCAAAACAGTTTTGATTATGGAATTGATCAACAACGTTGCCAAAGCGCACTCTGGTTACTCAGTGTTTGCCGGTGTGGGTGAAAGAACTCGTGAAGGAAACGATCTTTACCACGAGATGATGGATTCTGGTGTTATCGACATCAATAATTTGAAAAATTCAAAAGTAGCACTTGTTTACGGACAAATGAACGAACCACCTGGAGCTCGCGCTCGTGTTGCTTTGACTGGTCTTACTCAAGCTGAATATTTCCGTGATAAAGAAGGTCGCGACGTGCTTTTCTTCGTAGACAACATTTTCCGTTTCACTCAAGCCGGTTCTGAAGTTTCTGCATTGTTGGGTCGTATCCCTTCAGCTGTAGGTTACCAGCCAACTCTTGCGACTGAAATGGGGATGATGCAAGAAAGAATTACCTCAACTAAAAGCGGTTCAATCACTTCAGTTCAAGCCATCTACGTGCCTGCGGACGATTTGACAGATCCGGCTCCGGCAACTTCATTCTCGCACTTGGACGCAACAACAGTTCTTTCACGTCAGATCGCTGAAATTGGTATTTACCCAGCGGTTGATCCACTGGATTCAACTTCGCGCATCCTTGATCCGCGTATCGTTGGCCAAGAGCACTACGACATCGCTCGTGAAGTTCAAAAAATTCTACAAGCTTACAAATCACTCCAAGACATCATCGCGATTCTTGGTATGGACGAGCTTTCTGAAGAAGATAAATTAACTGTGGCACGCGCTAGAAAAATTCAGCGTTTCTTGTCACAACCTTTCCACGTTGCCGAAGTTTTCACTGGCGCGCCAGGAAAATGGGTGGCTTTGAAAGATACCATCAACAGCTTTAAAGAAATCGTTACAGGAAAATATGATTACCTTCCTGAATCGGCATTCTACATGGTTGGCGGTATTGAAGAAGCAATCGCTAAAGGTGAAAAAATCTTGAAAGAAACTAAGTAATTTCATGGCCAATTTAAATCTCGAAATCATCTCACCAAAAGGCATCCTTTTCAAAGGCACTTGCCACATGACGACTATTCCATCTGTTGAAGGTGAAATTGGCGTCATGGCTGGTCACGAAGCTGTGATCGTCAGCTTAAAAGCTGGGCAGATCGTGGTTTATGACGACAAGCAAAACGTGGTTAAAAGTCTTGATGTTGAAAGCGGATTTGCTGAGCAATCTGCTGAGAAATTGTTGGTGCTGGCTGAGTAGGTCATCATTATTTTTCTACAAAAAAGCCCGTCACTTGTGAAAAAGTGACGGGCTTTTTTTTTGATAAAGTCGGGCATAATTAAAAGAATCTTACAAAAAGAGTCCTGTCATCAGTTTAGCTAGTTATTTGGAAACCCCAAACTCAATGAGATCCTCGAATGCTAACGCACGAGAGTTTTTTTGCAGTTTTCTACTTCTCTCTCGCAATCACAAAATCCACTAATTCCAATAACAGTGCCGCTTTGCCGCCGAAGATTTTTAGATGTCCTGCGGCTTGATCGCGCAGTAATTCTAATTGTTTCAAAGCAGCTTCAATGCCAATCACATCAACAATGCTGGCATTTTCTTTGGTTTTTTTATGAACGGTTTCATCGACTCCAACCTTGCCGACGCTGATTCCAACGTGATCTAGAATGTCGTCTTTAATTTGAAACGCTAAGCCCAAATCATGAGCAAAATAGCGCAAAGCGTGGCGCTCGTTGATTCCAGCATGACCAAGAATGGCGCCGATTTCGGCTGCGGCCATAAAAAGTTCGCCGGTTTTTAAGCGATGTAATTTAGCCAATTCTTCTTTTGTAATTTTTTGCTCAGCTTTTTCTAAGTCGATCATTTGGCCGCCGGCCATGCCTTTAAATCCTGCAGATTGCGCAACTGTTTTGATTAATTCACAGCGCGTTACGGCGTCTTTTGCGGTCTCTGGATCAGCTAAAATTTCAAAAGCATAAGTCAGTAGCGCATCGCCCGCCAAAATCGCTGTAGCCTCGGTAAATTGCTTGTGACAAGTCGGAATGCCGCGACGCAAATTGTCATCATCCATCGCGGGCAAATCATCGTGAATCAGCGAATAAACATGGATGAATTCCATCGCGGTTGCGGCGTTTAAAGACTCAAGAGGAGACACGGCAAAAATTTGGGCTGAGGCCATCACCAAAAAAGGGCGGATTCTTTTGCCGTCAGAAAGTGCGCTGTAGCGCATCGCTTCTACCAATTTTGAATCGTGAAACTCATGAGGTAATAAATCGCTCATGCGTTTTTGAACGAGGATTGAGCAGGCAAAAAGTGCTTCTTTTAGGGATTTGCTGAGCATTGATGAGAAAAAATTAAGTTAAAATTTCTCCCAAGTCATGCTGAGCTTGTCGAAGCATGATTCAAGGCACGGGCCAGAATCATGCTTCGACAAGCTCAGCATGACTTGGAGAGAGA
>CAIRMX010000165.1 GCA_903879805.1 uncultured Alphaproteobacteria bacterium
AAATAAACTCATCCAGAATTATCCCCTCTAAAGTTTTTTTTAATCTCGAGCCATTTGTTATGCAGGGAGAGCCAAAAAGTCTTCACGTCACTTACGATCCAACAGATGATCGACTAATGATATTTGGTGATGAATCTAGTCGCGATAAGAAACCTAGCTGTTACAGCGCTGAAGGTGTTTTTGAAAATCCAGAAAAGCAGATATTAATGAGGCGAGTAAGTGAAATAACGCACTTTCCAACTGCCTTAGATAGCGGAAATGGCTGGAGTCATTTTGATTCTCGGCTGCCACTTACCGATAAAAGTTTTATCAAAAGA
Source organism: uncultured Alphaproteobacteria bacterium (assembly GCA_903879805.1). Taxonomy (GTDB): domain Bacteria; phylum Pseudomonadota; class Alphaproteobacteria; order Rickettsiales; family UBA1997; genus UBA2645. Next base: position 318 of record CAIRMX010000165.1, read on the forward strand.
GTATCCCAAGGAAGCGTTGATTCGCTTATTAAATATGCGGACGAAAATTTGCAGATTGCTGGTGCGTTATTTGGCTTTTTAAATGAAGAAGAAAAAGAAGCTGCTCAAAAACTTGGTCAAAGTAGCGCCGGGAAGAGTTTTGTTATCAATTCATCCTTGAGGCACCTAGAAGATGAGTCTCATGAGGGCCATCATTTTTACGATAGTTTGAAATATTTGAGCCACATTGCATCTAAAGAATTAGGTTTACAGATGCCGCAATCTATTATTCGACCTAGCAGTGCCGCCAATTTTCGAGAGAAAGTTTTTGCTTCAAGAAAAGTAGATGAGCCCGCTGCCAGAGTTGTCGCTGAATCTTTTGTGGAAACAATAACCAAAGAATGTTTGGAAAATCACGGCAACTCAAGTGCAAGATAGTAAGGGGTTTTAAGATTTTAGTTTTTCTAAAATCTTTTGCGCCGCGCCGCTTTGTAACAATTCCTTGGCCAGATCAACACCATCTTCGATTCTGTTAACCGCGCCTGCCAGCTTTAGCGCAAAGGCTGCGTTTAAAACCACGATGTCGTGATAGGCGGATTTTTCTCCATCCAAAAGTGCTAAAAGTTTTGCGGCATTATGTTTTGGGTCGCCGCCTTTTAAGGCTTCAAGTTCAACTTTTTTAAATCCGAACTTTTGCGGGTTAATAATTTCTTCTTCAAAAATTTTACCATTTTCAAAGCGTAGCAAATAGGAATTATCGCAAAGGGTGATTTCATCCATGCTGTCAAAACCGTGAACGATGTAAATTTTTTTAGCATCTTTTTGTGCAGCGAGCATTTTTGGCATGACATCTTTGCGCGAAGTGCCGATGAGCTGAAGGTTTGTGTTTGCTGGGTTTAAAAGGGGTCCGAGAAAATTAAAGATGGTTGGAACGGCGAGTGATTTGCGAATCACCGCGACGTTTTTTAAAGCCTCGTGAAAAAATGGTGCGAATAAAAAGCACAGATTTTTCTCGGTTAAGTTTCTTTCAATTTCAGAAATTTCGGAAGAAATTTTGACGCCAAGTTCAGAGAAAATGTCAGCCGATCCCGACTTAGAAGAAATTGATTTATTGCCGTGTTTAGCGACGGGAATGCCAGCGGCGGCAACCACAAAACAAACGGCAGTTGAAATGTTAAGAGTGTTCAAGCAATCACCACCAGTGCCGCAAACGTCAATGGCGTTTTCGGGCGCTGAGATTTTTCTCATGCATTTTTTTAGAGAGGTAACGGCGCCAATGAAGGCGTTGGTTGGCAGGTTGGCTTCGTTTAAGGTGAGAAGAAAGTTTTTGATTTCGTCATCAGAGATTTTTAGCTCGATGATTTGGTCGAATATTTCTTCGAAGTTTTGAGGGGTGAGGAGGTTGAGGTTCATTAATAAATGTTTCCTAAAAGTCATAGGTCCCTGAGCAAAGCGT
>CAIRMX010000166.1 GCA_903879805.1 uncultured Alphaproteobacteria bacterium
CAACTCGCTTTATCGCAAGAGATTATTTGGATCTTTTTGAAAATTCTTAAAAGAAATTTAGTGATTTTTAGAGATGGGTGGTAGGTTTTTCAGAGTGTCCTTAGCTTTGTCACAGAAACGCGCCGATGTTGTGAAAGAATTAGCTCTTGGTGGTTTAGATTTTTCAGAAACCGACTCGGCAAATAACAACTTTCTGCGCCAATTGGCACTTGATAAATCTGGCTTTCAAAATCTCAGAACTCTGTCTCAAGGCGGAATTGATCTAGGCGCTCTAAACACCAAAAATAGCCAGCAGCAAACTCCAATCACTATTGCCGCAACTAAAGGTCATAAACAATTTTTAAGAGGACTTAGAGACGCCGGAGTTGATTTAGATGCCGAAGATGAATTGGGCCTTTCGGCAATTGCCCAAATTGCTAAAAAAATCTCCGATGTGGCGCCAATGTTTTTGCAAACTATTCAGCTTTCAATTCAATGTTTAAAGTCTGCCGGCGCAGATATTAATCATCTTAATCAAGATGGTCAAAACGTGCTCCATCTGGCGGCGCAAGAGGGTAATTTGAAAGCAGTGCAAATTTTAAGGGCGCTGGAAGCCGACATTAATCAGCCAGACAATAATGGTAATTTGCCGGCTTATTTAGCAGCGCTAAATGGTCGAGTAGATATTTGCCAAGAGTTACTTGATGCAGGCAATCGCGAAAAAGTTTGGCAGAAAATTATTGGAGAGAAAAACACCGAAGCGGCTCAAACTTTAATGTCAGCAATGTCGCAAAATGATTTTGAGACAATCTGTTCCAAACAAGACTGGCAATGGCTGCAAAGCGTAGATTTAGTTGAAGGTGAGGGTGAGGAAAAAAAGCGCAAAGAAATTTCTAGTTCCAAAGAGGTGCTGCCACCGTCGTCACAAACAAAAAGGGCAAGGATCTCTTCACTAGATCATTCCGCGCCACCACCAATTGCGCCAGCAACTACCCCAACTAAAGCACAAGCTAAGGAAAAAGGATCGGCCAAAGAGATGGGCCCAGCCAACGATATTTAGAGTTGACTTGACGCACTCATCAATTTTCATGGGGCATCCTTTCAAATCACAGCTCAACTTGACATGCCTTCAACCAACGATTTTTTGCGCGCTGCCGCTCATGGCGATATTGGCCTTTTGGATCAATATTTGACCGATGGTTTTGACATTGATGCCATCAATAACATTGGCGAAACAGCGCTAATTGAAACTGTTAAAAATAATCAAATCGCTGCCTGCGAGTTTCTTTTGCAGAAAAAAGCCAATCCTCAAATTCATGATTGCAGCTTTGGCGCAATTCACTTTGCCGCCTATTTTGGTCGTGAAGAAATTACTGATCTGCTAATTGCAAATGATGTTGAGATTGACAGCTTAACTGCAAATGACGATTCAGCTCTAATGCTAGCTCTGCAAGAAGGTTACGAAGACATTGCTCAAGCAATTTTACAAACAAATCCCGATGTCACAATCCGCAATAAAAAAGGCATTACTGCGCTGCATTTAGCTGCGAGCCAAGGTTTTGGAACAATTGTGCAAGATTTAATTGTTCGAGGTTCTGATACAAAAGCTGTGGGATTTGACAGCGCAAATAATGAGGTAACGCCGCTTGATTTGGCGGAAGATGAAGATGTGAGAGCGATGTTGGAATCTCAGAAATCGAAATTTGGTGCGAGAAGTGCGGAGCAATTAGCTTCGAAAAAACAAAAAACTTTGTAAACTCCTCCCAAGTCATGCTGAGCCTGTCGAAGCATGATTCTAGGCACGGGCTTGAATCATGCTTCGAC
>CAIRMX010000167.1 GCA_903879805.1 uncultured Alphaproteobacteria bacterium
AAAGGTTTAGCAGAGTTACTGCTTTGATCGTACCAAGAAGTTACTGCTGATCCATCACTTGCTTGCGAGCCATCGATACTGGCGCTTAAGCTGGTTTCTAGCCAAAGCATGTTGTCTTTGATTCCGGGAACTGGCGAAGAGCGAGCTAGAGATTCTGCAGCGGCTAAGCGGGATTTAGCGATTATTCGAGTTCCGATGAAGGTTCCGGCAAGCATGATGCCGATGATCAGGATTACCACGGAGACTTCGATTAGGGTGAAAGCTTTTGTTCTGAAGCGCTGTTTAAATGTCATTTTGATAGTAAAATTTGAGAGATTTTTAATTACCTTCGGAAGCGCTGTGGATATGGGTCAAATCCATGTCGCTGAATTTTCCGCCCCGGGGCGGAAAATTCAGATTCCAAACGAAAAAAACAGATTATTTTGGTTACGAATTTTTTAAGTTTCTAAATAATCTAAGGCAAGGATATCACCGATATTTTTCGCTAAAATTCCAAGTTGCATTTTTGTTAAGCGCTCTTAAAAAACGCCCCGTTGCAGAGTTCTTCTGACAACTTTTCCTTTATAAGAAAAATCAATTCCACAAATAGCGGCGCTTTGGTGCGGGCTTTAATCCTTTTAAATAAAAGGCTTGAGGCTTGTTTTGCTGCTATTTGGTAAATAACCAAATAAATCAAAAATTATGTCAAAAATCGAACTTCCTCAATTCACTATTAAACAGCTTCTTGAAGCTGGTGTTCACTTCGGCCACAAGACCATGCGTCGTAACCCGAAAATGACCAAATATATCCACGCCAATCGCAACGGTGTTAGCATCATTGATCTAACTAAAACCGCTAATCTTCTACATAACTCACTTAAAACAGTTAAAGATATTGCCAAAAATAACGGCCGTATTTTGTTCGTTGCAACTAAGAAACAAGCTGTTGAACCAATTGCTGAAGCAGCAAAAAGATGCGGTCAATATTACGTAAATTTCAGATGGTTGGGCGGTATGCTTACTAACTGGAAAACCGTTTCTCAATCGATCAAAACTTTGAAAAAAATCGAAGAACGTCTTGCGAGTGACGATGTTGATTACAACAAAAAAGAAAAATTGGTTCTTGAAAGACAAAGAAACAAACTTGAGCAAGCTTTGGGCGGCATCAAAAACATGGGCGGATCTCCTGACCTAGTTTTCATCATCGATACTTACAAAGAATCTCTAGCAATTGCTGAAGCTAAAAAATTGGGCGTTCCAATCATGGCGATTCTTGATTCTAACTGTAATCCAGACGGCATCATGTTTCCAATTCCGGGAAATGATGACTCTGCTAAATCAATCAAACTTTACTGCCGCTTGATCTCTGACGCTGCAATCGCGGGCATCAAAGAAAATATGTCAATCGCTGGCGTTGATGTGAGCAAACTTAGCAACGACAATATTTCAGAAATGAAAAATGCCGCTGCTGAAAAAAAATCAGCTGAGAAACAAGGCGACAGAAGACCTGCTTTTAAAGCAAAAGAGCCAGTTAAAGATTTTAAGAAAAAAGAAATCGTAAAAAAATCTGAAGAAACAGCAGGTGAAGAAACTACTGAAGCTAAACCGGCTGCAAAGCCAGCTGCTAAACCTGCTGCAAAAAAACCAGTCGCTAAAAAACCAGCTGCAAAAAAATAATAATCAACATTCTCCCTCGGTGTCACCCCGTCGAATGACGGGGTCAAGTCAACGCGGCAAGAACTTTAGGTTCAGAGTCCGGAGGCTGGCCCCCTCAGCAAGTGCGGGGTGATATCGAGGATGCATTCTATCCAACTCAAAATTCTTTAAAATATGGCAGATCTAGCTCTCATTAAAAAACTTCGCGAAACCACCGGATGTGGTATTTCAGACTGCAACAAAGCTTTAGCTGAAAGCGGTGATGATTTCGAAAAATCAATCGACTGGCTTAGAAAAAAAGGCCTTTCTGCCGCTGGTAAAAAAAGCGGACGCGTAACTTCTGAAGGCGCTATTGCTATCGCGATTGAAACTAACACAGCCTCAATCGTTGAAGTAAATTCTGAAACTGACTTCGTAGCTCGCACTCCAAAATTCCAAGAATTCACCATGGCTGTTGCCAAAATGGCGCTTGGTTTTGGGGATGATGTTGAAAAGCTTAAAGCCGCTTCATTCACTGGTGCAACTCACTCAGTTGAAGAGGAAGTTAAAAATCAAATCGGCGTTATTGGCGAAAATATCAATGTTAGAAGAATTGGTAATTTATCAGTTTCTAACGGTTTAGTTGTTAGCTACGTTCACAATGCAATCGCTGCTAACCTCGGTAAAATCGGGGTTCTAGTTGCTTTCGAATCAAAAGCTGCCAAAGAAAAATTAGAAGAAATCGGTAAACAAATTGCCATGCACGTTGCTGCGGCAAAGCCTGAATCTCTAACAGTTGAAGCAGTTGATCCTTCAAAACTTGCTCGCGAAACTGAAGTTTTGAAAGAACAAGCTCGCGCTTCTGGCAAACCTGAAAGCATCATCGACAAAATGATCGAAGGCCGCATCAGAAAATATTACGAAGAAGTTGTTCTTATGGAGCAAATTTTCGTGATGGATGACAAATTGAAAATCAAAGATCTAGTTGCCAATTTTGCTAAAGAAAATGGTGAAACCAAAATTACCGGTTTCAAACTTTTCATTCTTGGTGACGGAATCGAGAAGAAAGAAAGTGATTTTGCCGCCGAAGTGGCGTCAATGACGAAGTAAAAAATGCCTCGAAAGGGGCATTTTTTTTGGGTCACCCTCGGTGTTACCCCGTCTTTATGATGGGTTCCATCTGGACTGGGTGACATCAAGGTGTGATGGTGGCTCGAAAGCTAATAATAAAAAATCAAAGATTAAAAATTAAAACCCATGCCTGATAAATCTGACCTAAAATTTAAGAGAATTCTTTTCAAAGTTTCCGGTGAAGCAATGATGGGTGACAAGCCTTTTGGCCATGATGTTGATGCGATCAAAAAAATCTGCAATCAGGTAAACGCGGCTTACAAAATGGGCTGCGAAATTTGCATCGTGATTGGCGGCGGCAATATTTTTCGCGGCGTTTCGCAAGCAGCAGCCGGCATTGAAAGAGTAACTGCAGATTACATGGGAATGCTTGCCACTTGCATCAATGGCTTGGCCTTGCAAAGCGCGCTAGAAAAATCAGGAATTGCCACACGCATGTTGTCGGCAATTACCATGAATAGCGTTTGCGAACCCTACATTAAGCGTCGCGCCTCGCGTCACCTAGAAAGAGGCCGTGTGGTTATTTTTACTGCTGGCACCGGCAATCCGTTTTTTACCACCGATACTGCGGCAGTACTTCGTGCGGTTGAAATGGGCTGTGATGGAATTCTAAAAGGTACACAAGTTGATGGTGTTTATTCGGCAGATCCAAAATTGGATAAAAACGCGGTGCGTTACGAAAATGTAAAATATATCGACGTCTTGAAACAGGATTTAAAAGTCATGGATCAGACCGCAATTACACTGGCGAAAGACAATAAGCTGCCAATTGTAGTTTTCTCAATCAAAGAGGAAAACGCGCTGCAAGAGGTGGTTCAAGGCAAAGGCAAATTCACAATTATTAACTAGAAATTTTTATTTTATGATTAACGAACTAGCTGACAAAACTCGTAAAAAAATGGAAGACACCATGAATTCGCTAAAGCGCGACATGGATTCAATCTCCACTGGCAGAGCAACGCCAAGCCTGCTTGATCCAATCAAAGTTGAAGTTTATGGCAACTTCTCGCCAATCTCACAAGTTGCCAGCATCTCAGTTCCTGAAGCAACTACATTGTCAATACAAGTTTGGGATCGCGAAAATCTTCGCGCTGTCGAAAAAGCAATCATCAATGCCAATCTTGGTTTCAACCCAATGGTTGACGGAATGACCATTCGCATCATGATTCCAAAGCTTAGCGAAGAGCGCCGCAGAGACATGGTGAAATTGGCTAAAAAATATGGCGAAGATAAAAAAGTTGCAGCGCGCAACGTGCGTCGTGATGTTTTGGATGATTTTAAAAGAAGAGAAAAAGAAATCGGCGCTTCCAAAGATCAGATCCACTCTTTCAACGATATTGTGCAAAAAATTACCGACGAATTTGTTAAAAAAATCGACGATGTAATTGCTGCCAAAGAAAAAGAGTTGATGAAAATTTAATGTTTTTTTGGCGCAAAAAAAACATTAACCAAGCTGCAAATCTAAAGATCCCGCAGCACATTGCCATCATCATGGATGGCAATGCCAGATGGGCAAAATCAAAAAATTTGCCGCTCAAAGTTGGTCATAAAATCGGCTCGGAAAATGTCAGAAAAATTGCCGAAAATTGCATTGAATTAGGGGTTAAAAATTTAACCATTTATGCTTTCTCATCAGAAAATTGGGATCGCCCAGAAGAAGAGGTGAACTATCTGATGAAGCTACTCGACGAATATTTAGAAAAAGAAACTAAGCCGCTAATTGAAAAAGATATTCGCATTATAATTTCGGGAAATTTGGAAAAATTGCCTGAAAAAACCAAAGCCAAAATCGCTGCAATTGAAAGTGAAACCAAAAATAACCAAGCATTAACTCTCAATGTGGCTTTCAGTTACGGTTCCAGACAAGAGATTGTTGACGCGGCAAAAAAGTTAGCGCTTGAAGTTAGTCAAGGCAAAATTAAGGTCGATCAAATCGACGAAAAATTATTTTCTCAAAGTCTCTACAACCCCGAAATACCTGATCCCGACTTACTAATTAGAACTGCCGGTGATTTGAGATTGAGCAACTTTTTGCTATGGCAATTAGCTTACGCTGAGTTTCATTTTACCAAAACTTATTGGCCTGATTTTAGCAAAAAAGAATTGCTGCAGGCCATTTTTGAATTCAACAAAAGAGAGAGGAGATATGGTAAAAGATAAGCTAAACAGCGTTAAAAACGCCTGCGAAAAAACGGTGTTTTTTGCATCAAATTTGTTCGGAAAATTGGTGGCGCAAGTTCACTATCTTGACCCAAAAGATAATACCAAACAGCGCATCATCAGCGCCATGGTGCTGATTCCTCTAGCTCTTTACGCCATCTTCTACTCAAAAAGCGTTTTCATGTTTGCCATGATCGCAGTTGCGATTTTGATGACGATCGAATGGATGGACATTACGAAAACTGCTGAGGATCAAAAAAAATGGCGCCTCATCGGATTTTTCTATATTCTAATTCCGGTTTTTTCCGCTGTTAAAATCCGTCTTTACGACGCTGATGTGTTATTCTGGATGTTCGCCGTAATCTGGTCGACTGATATTTTTGCATTTTTTGCCGGCAGAATTTTGGGTGGACCAAAATTATTGCCCTCAGTTAGCCCAAATAAAACTTGGACTGGACTTGCTGGTGGCTTAGTTGCAAGCATCTTAATCGGATTGCTTAGTTCATTCATGTTTAAAGGTGGCATTGCTTTTTTTGTTTTCTTCAGCGCACTTCTTTCTTTGATCGAACAAGTCAGCGATTTATTTGAATCAAAAGTTAAAAGAATTTTTGGTGTCAAAGATTCTGGCAATATCATCCCTGGACACGGCGGAGTGCTTGACCGTCTTGATGGCATGATGTTTACTGCGCCAGTTGTTTTGATCCTCATCACAATATTTTCTGACAAGTTTTAACCTTTCATGAGCTCAGATTTTTTCACTGTTGCCGGACGCCAATTTTCTTCCCGACTTTTAGTTGGCACCGGTAAATACAAAGATTTTCAAGAAACCGCCGCGGCAATTGGGGCGTCTGGCGCCGAAATTGTCACGGTGGCGGTGCGCCGCGTTAACATCGAAAAGAAGGGTGAACCGATGTTGCAAGATTTTCTCGACCCTAAAAAATACACTTATTTGCCCAACACCGCCGGATGTTTTACCTGTGACGACGCCGTGCGCACCTTGCGTTTAGCGCGCGCTGCGGGTGGTTGGAATTTAGTGAAATTAGAAGTTTTAGCTGACGAAAAAACCCTTTACCCAAAAGTTACCGAAACCATCAAAGCCGCAGAATTGCTGATTAAAGACGGTTTTGACGTGATGGTTTATACTTCTGACGATCCGATCGTTGCTCAAGAATTGGAGGCAATCGGCTGCTGCGCTATCATGCCACTAGCTGCTCCAATTGGTTCTGGTTTAGGAATTCAAAATCGCCTCAATATCGAATTTATTGTTGAGCAATCAAAAGTTCCGGTTTTAGTTGATGCTGGAGTTGGCACTGCGTCAGACGCGGCAATCGCCATGGAGCTTGGTTGCGACGGCGTTTTAATGAATACGGCAATTGCCAAAGCGAAAAATCCAATTCTCATGGCACATGCCATGAAACTAGCAATTGAGGCGGGACGCGCCGCTTATTTGGCAGGTAGAATGGAAGTAAAAAAATTCGCTTCTGCATCAAGTCCTACAGTGGGAAAAATCTCTTAAACCAAGTTTTTTAAAAAAATGACCAAACATAAATTTAGCCCGTCAATCCTACGCGCTTACGACATTCGCGGCATTTACAATCAAACACTTTTTGACGCCGATGCATTTTTTGTCGGCAAATCTTTCGCCAGTTTTTTGCATAAAAATGGCAAGAAAAAAATCTCAGTTGCTTGTGACGGACGCGCCAGCTCGCCGCTTTTAAAAGCACAATTAATCAAAGCCTTAGTTGAATCAGGTTTGGAAGTTTTAGATGTCGGTTTAGGGCCAACGCCAATGCTTTATTTTTCAGTTTATCACTTGGATTGCGACGCCGGAATTATGGTTACAGGCTCGCACAATCCAAAAGATCACAATGGTTTTAAAATGATGTTGCGTGACCGTCCATTTTTTGGCGATGATATTTTGGGTTTAGGAAAATTAGTTGAAGCTGACGATTTTGTTGACGGAGAAGGTAGCATTGAAGACGTAGATGTAAAAGCTGATTATGTCGACAGAATGTTGTCTGACTGCGTTCTTGGCCAAAGCGAAAGCCATTTGCTTGACGATATTGATGCGATGAAACCAAAGAAAAAAATGAAAATCGCGTGGGACGCCGGAAATGGCGCTGCTGGCGAAATCATGACTGACCTCAGTAAAAGAATCGACGCTGATCACATTTTGCTTTTTGCTGATATTGACGCGAATTTTCCAAACCATCATCCTGATCCTACAGTTCCAAAGAATCTTGAAGATTTAATCAAAGTTGTTTTAGATGAAGGCTGCGATTTAGGCATCGCGTTTGACGGCGACGGCGACCGCATCGGCGTTGTAGATAACGAAGGCGCCATCATTTGGGGCGACCAATTAATGGTTTTCTACGCCCGCGAAATTTTGAAAGCAAAACCGGGTGCTGCAATTATCGCTGACGTCAAAGCCAGTAATGTTTTGTTTGACGAAATTGCTAAAGCCGGCGGCGTGCCTTTGATGGGCAAAACCGGTCACTCGCTAATCAAAGCGAAAATGAAAGAAACCAAAGCGGTGCTTGCCGGAGAAATGAGCGGTCACATCTTTTTTGCCGATAAATATTATGGTTTTGATGACGGAATTTACGCCGCAATTCGCATCATTAACATTGTTGAACAGTCGAGTTTTTCGCTGGCCCACATGCGAAAAGAATTGCCGCAAACTTGCGCCACTCCTGAAATTCGCATTGAATGTTCTGAGGAAAGAAAATTTCAAATTGTTGAAGAGCTTAAAGAAAACCTCAAAAAATCTGGTGTTTCTTTCAATGATATTGATGGCGTTAGAACCAACACTGGTAAAGGTTGGTGGCTTCTTCGAGCTTCTAACACGCAATCGGTTTTGGTTGCTAGATGCGAGGCAGACTCAGTTGAGAATTTAGAAAAATTAAAAGTAGATTTGAGAAAAAATTTAGAATTTTGCGCGGTAAAAATTCCTGAAGAATTGCAATAATTTCAAAATGAAAATCATCGGCCTAACTGGCGGAATTGCGTCAGGAAAAAATTTTGTTGCTGAAATTTTTAGACAAAAAGGCGCTGCAGTTTTTGATGCTGACTGTGAAGTTCATTCGCTACTCGAGCTAGATAAATCAACAATTCTTCAAGTTAAAAATTCTTTTCCGGAAAGTTTTGTTGAAGGAAAAATCGAGCGAAAAATTTTAGGAAAAATTGTTTTTGCCAGCGCGCAGAAGTTAAAAATTTTAGAAGAAATTTTGCACCCACAAGTCAGAAAGAAATACCAAGAATTCTTGGCAACAGCGCAAAAAGAAAAAAAGAAAATCGCAGTTTTAAACATCCCTCTGCTTCTTGAAACTCAAGGTTACGAATGCGACAAAATCCTTGCCATTACTGCCTCGCCATCAATCCAAAAAAAACGCTTTTTGGCTCGAGCTAGAAAAAATAATCCAAAAAATTTCGCGCTTGAGAAAAAAAATCTAGAAAAAAAATTCGAACAAATCCGCTCAAAACAAATCAGCAATTTTGAGCGAAAATCGCGCGCAGATTTTACAATTAATAGCAATGCGTCAAAGAGTTTCGTGATAGCTCAAGTAAAAAAAATATTTTCAATTGTTTCTTAATTTATGCCTAAACACTCGACTCTTATTCAGCAAAGCCCAGTTCTTTCTCAAGTCTCAACAAATTATCCCAAATTTTATTCGCTTTTTGAGAGTAGAGCTCAGAACTATTTTACTGATATTGGTGCGGCGAGTGACGCGCAAAGTAAGTTGGATGAAGTGTCTGCCAAGGTAGATTACGAAGCTCAGCCAGCTTATGTTGCGGGTAAAATTGTTGGAAATATTTACGATTATTTTTTCCCAAAAAAGTCGGTTGTCACAAAAAGAAATCTGCAAGGTGAAATGCCTTCGCGCAAAGAAACTTTATCTTCGATTGAAAGTAATTCAATTTCGCCTCAACAGCTTCAGTCATTCATTGATATGAGAAGAAGAGAAACAGCGAATGGCTTTGTTGATTTGAGCGAATTGTCGGGTCTGGCGCTACAAGGCGAAATTTTAGATAGTCCTTTTGACGATGCTGATGACAGAATAAATATTGATCTGAGTGAAATTAAAATTATTTCCGATTTGAATATTTCGCACACCAACTTTCCGGAAGTGTTTTCGATGAACTCGTCTTACTTCCAACGAAGTGATCTTTCTGGTTTGCGTTTTGGAAATATGGACAGCGTTTTTTTTGAAGGATCTCGTTTGACTGGTTCTGATTGGTCGAACACGGTGCAAAGCAATGTCTATTTAGCTGGTCTTTCTTCTTATTTTTTGGTGCGAGAAATACGTAGTTTGGATTCTGACCTGCATTATTATCGCGATCTAATGACTGATGCTGAATATGCCGCCAATCTGCGAAAAGCACAGCAATTGAAGAAAGCTTACGCGCAGCTAAATCCAACCCAAGTTAATAAAGTTAATCTGGATGGAGTTAGGTTTGAGAGCGGGGTTTACGATGATTGGATGACAGATTACCAAGACACCAGTTTTCGCAATGTTACTTTTGATTATCCTTACGCTGAATTGATCGGAAGGAATGTAGATTTGAACGGCTCTTCTTACAAATTGCAGGATGGAAGTTACTACAAAATTAAAGATGCAGTTTCTGCGGAAGAAATTGAAAGAAGATCGGGACCTTACATGGCAGCAATGTTGCGCAACAATGAAATTAAGCGGCGTGGTGAAAAAAAGATGGTTTTTGCGATGTCGCCAACTGGATTAAATTCTGATGTTGCGGGCGCCACCAACAGATGTAACGATATTTTTGGATCGGGCCCAACATACACGCCAATTAACATGGCTAACATGCAAAAAATAATTCACTCATTCAACCAAACTTACGGAGCAGAATTTAACGTGGAGTTTGCGGCGGATGACGGAATTACACCTTACGATTACAGAATTACTTTGTGCGAGACTTGGGATGCTCCAAGATATGGCCTTCAAACGCCAAACATCGAGTTAGTGGATCGAGAAAACTACATCGAAATCAGTCAAGTTCTGACAAATGTTGCAGCATTGTCGCACGAGTTTTTTCACATTCTTGGTGGCAATCATCCTTTTGACGCTGGGGTTTTGCCGACTAAATCTTCGCGCCTTGCCACTGTTTTAAGCTACAGTAATGCTGTTGATTTGATGTTGCCAATTGCAGGTGAGGCTAAACCGCTGAAGCTTATTAATTATCAGACTAATGATCCATTCACGCATAAAGGAATTGCCGTGCAAGATCGCGATTTTCTGACAATTGTTTTGGGGGCAAATCCAAACTTTCAGCCTCAAGATGTTACTACAACTATTCTTCCAGGAATGACAAGAATCATTCACGCGGACAAAGATCGCAATAACACTGCCGTGATTGATAAAAGTTTGAGTAGATACAGTAGAGACAAATATGTGGTGCTCGATGCGTCGCAATCAATTGGAACTTGCTTCAAATTTCCTTGTGATCCAAGTGATATGGCGGCGGGAGTCACCGGCACTCTTGTAGTTTTCTACAATGACATCGGCCCTGAGGTTAGAGTGACAGGAAATGTTTTGCTCTTTGGTGGTAAGGTGAATCAGGTGATTGCAGATGATAAAGTTGTTGAACCAATTAATCCTGCGCCAAATCCTTTGGTTAATGGTGCAAATGTAACTGCGGCTGAATTTCAGGCAGAGATCATTCAAAGAAAAATGCGATCTAACGGTGAGGTTGTTGACCTAAGTGATTTGCAAGATGTGGTAATTCAAACTAAGACGATCGTTATTAATCATTGGGGTGAGGAAATAGAAAACGTGGTAGAGGGGCTTGATGTTTCTGGTACAAATTTTGCCACAGTTTTTAACCTTGATGGGAAGTATTTCAAAAATTGCAACTTTGCCGGAGTTCGTTTTGGCAATACTACCGACACTAGTTTTGATGGTTGTGATTTAACTGATGCCGACATGTCAGATACTGTGCAGGTTGGATTGTGTTTGGGAGCTGATTTAGGTTCTCTTAATAGCCTGATCAGTGGCGAAGATGCCAGTATTCACCACGGCGCATCGCGTGATCAATTAGCAAAATACCAAGAATTTGTAGATGCTGTTCGAGCAACTAAATTTGTGAATGTGAATTTGCGTGGCGCGGTCTTGAAGAAGTCGAACAACATTTACGCCGCCGATTCTGACAACTACCTAACCGACTACAATCAGACTAAATTTAATGGAGTTGAGATATTTGCTAGAGATGTGTTAAAGGGACAAAATCTTAATTTAAAAGGCGCCATTTTCAGAACTGATTACAGCGAATTAAGCAGAGATGAAATTGCACCTATTACAGATCCAATATCAGCGCAAGAAGTTGCTAGCGGCGTAGGAGGTTATGTGGAAGCGATGGTGCGCAATAGTATAATTCATCGAAGAGATGGTGGACAAAAAACCATTATTGCAGTTGCTTCAGCTTTGCAGGCGAGCGATCAAGCTTTCTTTGACAAATGTTTGGAGCTTTATCCTTACGAAGATGTGTCAGATTTTAGAGCTGTGAATGTAACTGATCTGCAGGATTTGGCAGATATTTATAATTCAGAATTTGGCACAAAGTATAATGTTGAATTTGTTGTTGATGCGCCAAATCAGTATCGCGATTTCAGACTAAATATTTGTTTTAATAATTATGCGGGAGCTGGTGAATCTGGATCTAGTGGTTTACTTGATCCGGAGCTTTATATTAATCTAGGCTACGGAGCTAATCGTCAAACCAAGTTGCATGAGTTTGGACATATTTTAGGCGCAAACCATCCATTTGAACAAGGCATTAATCCAATTGAATGTTCGGTAATGGCTTCTGTGATGTGCTACAAAAACGCTATTGATGTTATGTTGCCACTTGGCAACAGCGCTAATCCTGGGCAGCTGAGTTATGATGATCAGGAGAATCTTGCTCTACAAGACCACAAATTCGTCTCATTTCTTTTTGGAGAAAATCCGTCTTACCAACCTCAAAATTACCAAGCCAATATTACGGCAGGACAAAATAGAATTATTTACGGGGATGTTGGCTACAACAATACAGCATCTCTAGATACTAGTTCTTTGCCAGAGGGCGTAAAATGGATCGTTCTCGATGCGGCAAAATCAATAGGAACTTGTTACGAATTTCCATGTCGCGAAGAAGATTTGGCGGAAGGTTTGAGCGGAAATATGTTGGTGCTTTACAAAGAAAATATTTCAGGAAGGCCAGAGGTGTTTGGTAGCACCTTGCTTTGTGGCGGAACCACGAATGACTTCTTCGTTGATGGGGTGAAAATTGAGCCGGTTAGTCCGGATTTTTCTTTAAGTCTTCCTCCAACTTCAATCCCAACGCCTTATCCTTCGCTAGTATCAAAATCT
>CAIRMX010000168.1 GCA_903879805.1 uncultured Alphaproteobacteria bacterium
AAAACCTTACCGCAAAAAACATAGAAAAAACTTTTGAGGACTTACGCAGCCTTGTGGGTCAATGGTTTTGAAGGATTTGGGGATTGGTTAACCGGACAGTAGTGCTCTCAACCGGCTATCCTTCGATGCTTTAGCGTTCTTGAATGAGTTGTAGAAAAAACCCACTATCACTTCTTAAACCGCTAATCCCCCAAACAAATTGCAACTAAAAAACGCCAAACCTATTACCTCCCTCCTCGACAAAAATTTATTTGGAAATTTCGTTAATTAAAAAATCACAAACATGAATTTAGCCTACATCGGTAAGGGCTTAGAGGTTTTTAAGATTTGGATCGTAAACCTGTTTTTACAAATAATTACTCTCGGGATTTACCGTCCTTGGGCAAAAACAAAAATGAGAAAATATCTCTACGGTAGCATCTCAGTTTTTGGTGAAGGGCTGGAATATTCGGGCACCGGCAAGGAATTATTTTACGGAAGTGCCAAGGCGATTGGTGGGTTGATCGTTTTTATTTTAATCGCCTCTCTGGTTTTGGCGGTTGCTTTTTCGGCGAGTGGTTTGCAAGCCTCAATCCAAGAGAGGTTGGAAGATTTGACCGGTAACTTGATTGGCTGCTTTGGTGCATTTTTGCTAGTTGCTTACGCGCAATTTTCATCTTTGAGATATCGCCTCAATCGCTCGAGATGGCGTTCAATTAAGGCGCATCTTAGTGGCAAAGCTAAGGATTACGTTGTTCTGAAATTGAAAAGAATGCTCCTAAACATTGTCAGCTTAGGTTTTTTGATTGGTAGAAGCGACATTCTGGCGCGCCAATTTTTGATTGAGAGAGTTGCCATTGGTTCAACCAAATTTTCTTTTAAGGGCGATTACACTGGATTGGATCGGATTAACTTTATTGCGCTAATTCCGGCTTATCTTGCAGTGGTTTCTATTTTTGTTTTTAAGCCGCTGTTTTTCTTGATGATCTTTGTCGCAGTTTTTGCGCGAATTTGGTACGGCAATAAGCGCCGCAATTATTTTTGGAATTCGATTAGAGTTGGTGAAGACATTAAATTTAGCTCCAATTTTGGTTTCAGAAGATTGCTCTGGCTCTGGATCAGCAACTCTTTAATGATTGTTTTCAGTTTGGGTTTGGCGATTCCATTTTGCATCCACAGATCGGTGAGATTTGTCGTCGAGAATATTCAAATTTTTGGCAGCCCAGAAAATGTCGAATTTTTACAATCGCAGCAAAATTCAACAGCAACTGGCGATGCGCTTGATAGCATGCTGGGCGATGCATCTGATGACATGGATGTTGATTTTGGTATTTGGTAGAAATGACTAATCTCAAATGCAAATTCTTCGACGGAAAATCAGCGCAAAAATATGAGCTGGAAGTTTCCGTCGCAGAAGATCACCTCAAACTTACTGACGAAATTTTGTGGTATTTTGACGAAATTGAAATTGTCGAAAAACCACAATTCGACAGGCCGGCAATCATTAGCAGCAAGCTTTTCCCTGACGCACGTCTCTACATTGAAGACGCTGCTTTTTTTCTAAAGCTGGAGCAGAAATTACCTCAAAATCAGTCTTGCAAAAAAAGCTGTTTTTACGTTTCTAAATCGGTGATTCATTTTGCGCTTTTTGCTCTGGCGATCTTTTGTTTCATCAAGTTTTTCCAGCATGTTTAAATTTGTTGCGGTGTTGCTGATTTCAATCGTGATTACTAAATTTTTGAATATTTTTTTCGGTGAAAAAAACGCAGCCAGCGAAGCCGAAAAAGCCGACAAGACCTTCATTGTAAGCGTTGATTCGGGAATTATCGGCTGCTTAACCCGCGACAAATATTACGAAGCGGCGAATGATTACGCCAAAAAAGATGTGGCGGCGGTGGAGAAATTAATGGCTGAAAAAATCTGCTTCTTTTTTAAGAAAGGTGAGGCGCTCTCAGCGCCTGCCGGCACTTGCTTGGAGAGCGATGCTGACAATGATCTTTTCGCTTTTTCTTCGGAGCGTTTTATGCTTGTTAAGCCTTATCTGCCGTGCTTTGCGGTCAGGTAGGGTGAATTTTGCGCGACGTCGCGCAAAATTGGCAAAACTCTGAAAAGCCTTGAGCACCAATGGATTTGGGGGATATTTTTGAGGCGAAAAAAATGGTTTTTTTTAAGAACCCGTCCTAAGTCTTTGACTTATTAAAAATCCTGAGCCAATCCTTTGTCATCAATAACAAGGGAGGTTCATGAACAAGAAAAAATATCCAAGCAGCATTACTCGAGAGCAATTTGCTAAAATTGCACCATTACTT
>CAIRMX010000169.1 GCA_903879805.1 uncultured Alphaproteobacteria bacterium
CATCTTCTTGAACTAGCTAGGGCTCAAGCCAAAATTGGCCATAAAGTCAGCGTTTTGTATCTAAAAGGTAACGAAGATCTAAAACCAAAATTCCTAGCAGCCGGAATTGAAATATTCTATGGTGGAAAAAATGTCTTTCTCCAATTCATGAAGGTTCATAAACTTGCACGCTCCGGTTTATATCCAATAATTCATGCGCACTTGCCCCAAGCAGAAATAGTTTGTTTGGGTATTCCAAAACACGTAATCTCGCGTCATAACACTGAGCCATTTGTTCCAAAAGTCCCAAGGTTTTTGTCCTCATTTATATCAAGAGTTTGTACCTATCAAAACACGGTTATTGCAATTTCCGCTGCTGTAGAAAGTTATGCAAAAGAAAACAAGTTGATAGCCTCTAACACGCCTATTGCGATTGTGTATTACGGCATAAATGATCAGAATTTTAATCTAGAAAATTTTGATCGGACCAAATGGAGAGATGAGGTATTGAATTGTAATTCTGACGATTTTGTTTTTGGAACAATTGCCAGACTAGTTCCCCAAAAAGATCTTAAAACTTTAATCCAGGCGTTTTCAAAGATATCTAGCAAAGCCAGAGTTAAGTTGATGATAATTGGAGAAGGAAATCTAAAGAAAGAGTTAGATGATTTAGTTAAATCTCTCAAGCTAGATGGAAAGGTACGGTTTTTAGGAAAACGAAGAGATATTCCCGAATTCTTACGTGGTATAGATGCGTTTACTTTAACAAGTAAGTTTGAAGGACTAGGACTAGTACTTTTAGAGGCCCTGGCAAGTGAAGTTCCCATAATCGCTGCTCATAACTCTGCGATAAAAGAAATTGTAAATAAAGATGTTGCACTGATGTTTGAAACTTCATCTATACCTGATTTGGAACTAGCGATGCAACAACTAATCAATAATCCAGGCGAGGCACTTAAAAGGGTTCAACGTGGAAAAATTAGAGTTCAGCAGAATTTTGGAGTAGATCTAATGGCCAAGGGTATAAGTGATGTATATACGAGCATTTTAAAGGATAACTTGAAATGAAGGTCTTGCTTGTTAGTGGAATCTATCCGCCTGACGTAGGTGGACCTGCAAATTTTATTCCTAAGTTGGCGAAGCACTTAGTAAATTCTGGGCATAGACCAACTGTTTTAACATTAGGCGGTAAAAACTCTAGCAATTCGTTAGAGGGATACAAAGTTATCAAAATTAAAAGAAATCTGCCTAAGTTAATCAGGGTGCCCTTAGTATTTTTCATACTTTTTTTTCAGACGCTAAAAAACGACCGCTTATTCTCAAATGGACTTTACCTAGAATCAGCTTGTTGTTTATTGTTAACCAAAAAAGTAGGAACTGCTAAAATTGTTGGAGATCAACTTTGGGAAAGAGATTTCAACAATCATAAGACTCAACTGAATGCTTTACAGTTCTCACTCCAACGGAGCTATGGATTCAAAACATTTATCATGAGAAAATTACTGAATTGGTCATTCAATCGATTCCAACG
>CAIRMX010000170.1 GCA_903879805.1 uncultured Alphaproteobacteria bacterium
AATCTTAACAACCTGATTTGCGGGGATAATGGACCAACCAGAATGCCAATCACTACTGCTGATAATTGGCGTTACAATAGGCATTAAGCGATTTCCTCGACAATGACACTAGCGTTACCGAGAGATGATCTGGCGTACAAAACAATGCTGTCTTTAATCATATAAATGCGCTCGGACGAGTCTCGTAAGAACACACCGAAGTCTGAACCACTCAGCGCCGTATAATTTATCTTTATGTCAACACCGCTGAAATTTTGAACTTGAATCGAGTTCCTGTTCGCCAGTGGAACAGGTGGAAGTGCTGTCCATGAGGTGTCATTTAAAATAACCTCTGTAACCCTTCCGCCGATGTTTAAACCCGCTTGAGCAACACTGCCGTTGATAGTAACGCCGCCTTCCAGTGGCTTTGTGTTGTCTGGAATTGCAGGCAAAAAATAAGAGGCGCGATCAGACCATTTTGCCTTGAAAACACCCATCAAAGCGTAATTACTAACGATCAAATCACCTTGTCTGTGTTGCCTTAAAATCTGCCAGACCGCCTCGTCGTCAGAAGCACGCATAGAGTCACTGCGACCGATGTAGCGAATATTAGCCGCTGGCTCGTCTATTTTGATGAGTCTTATTTCATCGTTTCTGGCAAGCTTTGCTTCCATTAATCCTCCGACTCACCGTCACCAGATTCCATTTCAGACATCATCTTGTCGTTATATTTTGTCTTCAAATCTTTCAAAGAATTAACGGGCGCTTTGTTTTCTGATGGCTTAAATAAACCTTCGATCATCTTGTTTTTGCTCAAAGCGTAGTTTCTTACCATTGCCAAAACTTTTGAATCTGCTTCAATTTTTTTACCTTCGACAAAATGACGAAGCATAGTCTCTAATTCGTCTTGATCGTAAGTGCCTTCATTTGATTTTGGCAGTTCGTCATCCACCATTTCAGGTTTTGCACTCATGTCCATTTTCATTATCGACCTCCCATTAGTTGCCATGCGGAATATGCACCAGTTCTAACTGGAGATAATGCTGGCTGTAAAAAATCAGGAACATTTTGAGCTTGTTGAGACATTTTGTTAATAAATTGTTGCGTGGGAACAGGAGTAATCTCGGCAATTTTTTTAGCGGCAGATTCTCCAGCCCTTCTAGCAGAAGTCTTTCCAGATAAATAAATAGATACCGCAGCAGGCGATGCCAATATTGCGCCAATACCCTTGCCTGCTTGAAGGGCCGCTGGTGCAACACCCGCGACACCGGTTAATAATCCGCCCGCGTAAGCCGCAGAGCCTAGAAGCTCGCTTGCCCTAAGAATTTTTCCTGTTGATGTTGCTCCGCCGCTTGAAATAGCCTCTAAGCTTGGATCTCCAAAGTATTTTGCAACATCGGCAAGCTCAGCAAGCTTCAAAACATTTGTTTCATTATAATCATCAAATTCTTTTAAACGCTCTTTAAATACTCTCATTGATTGATTGTTTATAGACTCTAATGTTTTTATGGTTTTTTCTGGAGTTACAAAATATTTTGCAACATTTCTCATGAAGTTTCTATTTTTGGCGTAAGCCTCTTTTAAAGTTTCATCACCAGATTTTCCAATAGTGTCATCAATGTAATCGTAAATTTGAGTTTGTAACTTTTCTTTTGATTTACCGACAAGCTTTCTAAGCATCTTATCTTCGGCAGACTTATTTGAAATGGCGATTGGGCTTTTGGTGTAATCCATAAATGCTGCTAAAGAATTATTTATATCCATAGCCTCAGAGCCGGTGACATAAGTTTTTTGTCCTGCCCTCAAATCACGACGCTCAATCATTTTTCCAAATTCATCAAACAACGGGCCTTTATAATTTTTTAGATACTCCTTTGATATTTCTTCACCAGCATCGTTAAATGCTGGCCCAGAGATTTCTACTTTAGGAGTGAAATATTTAGCCAAGATAGCTCTCGCTGCGTCGGCTTGCTGATTAACAGCAGGTATTTCAGAGTTTTTAGTTTTTTCTATCAATTCTTCAAGAGCAGGTTTTAATTCAGTTAACTCAAACACTGAACCTGAATTATCTAATACATTTTTATAAACTTCGCCCAATTTGTCTTGTTTATTTTGGATAGCAGAAAAAATCGTGTCAGCGGCGACACCGCCAAATCCTTCAAGACCGCCCTGTTTTTTTAGAGCAACAGCTATTTCTTGGTTTGTATGCGCTTTGTTTGGATTAATTTCTAATCCGCTTTCAATCAAATCACCTACAATATTTTGATCGATGTCTTTTACAGCATTTTCAAGCGTTTCCTTTGGAGCCGCGCCGCTTAATACGCTTAAAGCTTTAGATCCAGCTTTTTGAAAAACACCCTTTTGGGACTCAGTTAAATAGTCTTTGACCAGTGTTTGCTGAATATCTGTCGGAGCACTTCCTTTAGCCAAATATCCAAGTTTAGTCCTGTCCAAGATTCTTGCGACTATATCTGGAGTGGAGGCCGCTTTTGCTATCTGTTTACTAGAAGCACCTCCGCCAAATGCGCCGCCGGTCAGACCAGACAAAACTCCCGTTAAACCAATTTGTCCAATGTCGGTTTCTTTGGCTGTTCCTAATCCCTGACCTATTTTTTGTCTTAAATATTCTGCTCCGGCACCCGTTGCTCCAGCCGCAGCCATAGCTGTTGGTATCGCACCAAGGCCGCCGCTTGCTACTGCTGCCGGTAATGTCGCTGCGGCAGTTAATGCTGATGTTCCGGCGCCAGCCGTGACATCGTAACCAATATCAAGCGCATCTCTTGCAAACTCTAATGGGTTAGTAAATCCAGTAGGATCTAGTTTTTTCCAATCTTTTTCGCTTTTTTTTCTAGCGACTATTTCACCGTCAAAAGAACTTACTTCTAAATTAGGATTTTTTTCTTGTAGATAATCAACCTGTTCTTGAACAGAGCCGCCGAAATTCTTGACCGCTGCTCTATCTAGCCAAGAAATATCAGACATTTCATTTAATACTGTTGGTAGTTCTTCTTGTTTTTGTTGAGAGCCGCCCGATAAATAAGAACGAAGCTCATCATCATTCATATCATCGACGCTCTTTTGAGACTGCCCACCAGACAGATATGATTTAAGCTCGTCGTCTGTCATTTGTTCTATTGGCTTCATTTCCCACCTTCAGCAGCAGCTTTTGCCCTGGCAGCGGCCCTTAATTCTTCTGTACTCATTTTATTAAGTTGATTAGGACTGAATTGAGTTGGCGCAGCTTGTTGATTACCAGCTCCAGATATATTTGTTCCCATTGCTTTATCAATACTTCTTAGATCATTATCAAGACGTTTTGATACAAACTGATAATCTGAATTGCTTGTTACTTCATTTTTATATGCCGTAGCTCTTTTCTCTACATCTGATTTTAGCATTCTCAAAAGGCTTACCCTTGATTGTGGCCCGCCCTTTAATTGTCTCATTACATATTCTTTAACACCAAGTCCCTGGCCAGTAGCCGATTTGATAAGCTCTAAATCTGCTCCAGCCAATGCGCCAAGTTGAGCTATGTCTCTGTTGTAATCGGTGTTTATAGACGAAGATAGCGCGTCTATTTCAGAAGAATCTATTCCCCAGAATGGATCTCCCTTTTCTGTCAATTTCTTCTCAAGAGCCGTTACTTTACCACCAAAAATAGAGAGGTTTCTTAAAGGCTCTCCATAGGTTTTTGTGTACTCTTTTTCTGATTCTCTTTGAAATTTTTGAGCCGAGAGGTCTTGCTTGCCCTCTCTTTGCTGACCAAGAGCAGAAATTTGAGCACGTTTAATCTCTTGGTTAATTCTCATCTGTTCGTCTTGCTGACTTAATTGGGCAACATCTTTTGCCCTCATACGAGCAAGTTCCGAAGCGCCTCCCCTGGCTTTAAGAACAGCCTCTTGAAGAGCCTGGACGTTCTTGCTTTGATCGGTTGGTCTTTTATAAGCTTGAAGAAGACCACTAGGTCTTTGTGACCAAGCATCGGACAAAGCGATTAATGGACTTAGATCCATTTCTTGTGGTTTTGATCTAGCCGCAGCAAGTTGTTCTTCTGCTTGTTTAATCGCTTCATTTTGCATTTCTTGTTGTTGACTATAAGCCAATGATAATTGATCTTGAATAGATGGCTGTTTTATAGTTTCGGGATATGCGGGCAAACCACCATATTCTTGCGTTTTATTTTTTAATTCTGACATTGGTGGATTTGCCATTTGATTGACCTGGTTTCCATATTGTGGATTTACAATTAAGTCTTGAGGACTAAATTGCGGTTGATCCATCAACACCCAAGGCTGTATTTGCTGATTTGCCATGACATTATCTCCCGTAATTTCCTTGCCGCATCGCAGCCCACGTCAAAAAGTCGTCACTAGATCCGTTCGCGGGAGTCATAGGGCCTTGTGGCGCAGCGCCAGCCGTACCAGCAGCAGCAGCAGCCTCTCCTCCGCCCATATATTGCCCCATCATGGCACCAGTCACTGCGCCTTGCATGACAGATCCAGCTAAATCAGCTTGCTGCGGCATTTGTGCTTGCATACCAGTCCAAGGAGACCAACGAGCCGTTTCAGCAGCAAGCACTCTTTGCTTGTCTTCTTTTTCTTTGTCCATGAAGTATTTACCAACACCAAGACCGCCGCCAATCATTGCAAGTGTAATCGGATCCATTATTTACCTCCTTTTTTTCTTAACTTTATTTTTTTTGACCAAACCAACCGCTGATAGCTTTTTCCGGATTATCAAAAAATCCGCCGCCACCGCCGCTTTTCTTAATCGCCTCGGCGGTTGCACCAGCGCCTAGCTGTTTCATCTTCTCTTGATAATCAAGAATATTGCGAGCATTGATTCCAGCC
>CAIRMX010000171.1 GCA_903879805.1 uncultured Alphaproteobacteria bacterium
AGCAACGACAATTGTCCCGACATTGAAATTGATGAAGGCTCGCTTGATAGAATCTGGGGCGTTGTTACCAGAGTTATCAGAAATTACGAACCAGCTATCATTTAAAACTCATCTCTTCCTTGCGGTATAATCAAAATCATACCGATTTTAATACCGCTACCATACCGATTTCCATACCCCCCACTTTTTAGGTTTCGCTCACAATTTTAAAAACGTGTGGGTACAGAAATGACAACAGAAAACTCTAATTATTCATTGCCAGACATTGGCTTTGTTCGTCTTCCAATAATTTTAAATATTTTCCCCGTAGGAAGGTCAACTTGGTGGCAAGGTGTGAAAGATGGAAAATATCCAAAACCTATAAAAATAGCTGAGAGAGCAGTAGCTTGGAGAGTCGAGGATATAAAATCCTTAATCAAAAGTTATGATCAGAAAAAATCTTAAGTAGGTTATTTGTTTAACTTGTCCAAATAATCAGCCCACCATTGCATCATCTCCTTGCGCTGCTCAAGATATTCAGCTTTGTTGTAAGTGCCTCGAACTTTATTTTCTTCAACGTGAGATAGTTGTCTTTCAATCCAATCGGAATTGAAGTTGCTCTCGTTTAATATTGTCGAACCGGTGTGGCGGATGCCGTGCGGAGTCATCTTATTTTCACTGAGTTTTTTCATCGCTTTAATCAGCGCCACATCAGAAATTGGCTTTTTCATCATTCCAACTTTTCCAGGAAATAGGTAAGGGGAATTTCCGCTCAGATTACGAATATTTTTTAGAATTAATAAAACTTGTTTTGGCAGTGGTACAAGATGTTCACGCTTTTTCTTCATTCGTCCAGCCGGAATATGCCAGATTGCTTTTTTCTCATCAAACTCCTTCCACTCAGCAAATCTGATTTCACCAGGGCGCTGTATGGTTAGAACCAATAGTTTGATTGCGAGTAAAGTTGTGTTCGTGTCATCGGATGAATAAAGTTTTCTGATAAAATCAGGTAATTCTTTGTCTGAAAGATGAGCGCGATTTTGTATCGTTTGAGCTTTTAGAAATTTCGATCTGCCAAGGGCAGGGTTAGAATCGCAAATTCCCATCACCAAAGCGTAATCAAATATTTCGGTGCAATAGCCGTTAATTCTTTGCGCCACCGAAACTGCATCGCGCTGCTCAATGTTTCGTAAAATTTGCAAAATATCTTGGATCGTAACTTCTTTGATGCCTTTCCAACCAATTATCGGATAAACATCTTTTTGTAATCGGCTCTGAATATTTTTAGAATGCTTCTCGGTCCAAGATTGTTTTTGCCGCCATTCCTCAGCGATAGTTTCAAATTTATTTTCAGCTCTTAGCAGCGCCTCTTGTTTTTGGGTTTTTTTATTTTTGTTTGGATCGAGTCCACGAGAAAGTAGGTCTCTAATTTCATCTCTCATTTTTCGAGCATCAGCCAATGATACAAATCCTGTTCTATCGCCATATTTTCCTAGCGTAACAGTATTATTTTTTTCGTTAAGCTTATAAGGATATTGCCAAACTTTTGTGCCGCTTGGTCTTACCAACAGTCTTAAATTTCCATCATCAAACAAAAAGTAATTTTTATCTTTTGGTTTTGCTTCCCTGATTTCTCGATCAGAAAGTTTGCGATAAATTTTTGGCATTTTTTTGCGTAATTTGATTTTTAGGCATTTTACACATCATTTATACATGAAAAAATTGGATCTTAATAAATCTTGCTGGATTTTGTTGGATTAGATTTTCATTTAAAGATGTCTTGGAACATCTAAAATCA
The DNA here is from genome assembly GCA_903879805.1 of uncultured Alphaproteobacteria bacterium. Classification (GTDB taxonomy): domain Bacteria; phylum Pseudomonadota; class Alphaproteobacteria; order Rickettsiales; family UBA1997; genus UBA2645. Next base: position 1,778 of record CAIRMX010000171.1, read on the forward strand.
TAGCTTGGGAAGCTTAGAAGGGAACTGGAATTTCTTTTTATGTACATTTTTTGTACATGGTTTTGTACATGAAAAATTTTTGGCTTCAGGCGGATTTTGCTGGATTTCTTTGGACGGGAGAATTGGAGGAAAGCCGCTTGTGTGTAGGCTTGTTGGACTTTATTGGATTTCTTTGAAAGTGGAAGTGGTTGCGGGGGCTGGATTTGAACAAGTGCTGAGAAGCTTTGATTTTGGCGGATTAATCTTTTTTGTAATCGGCTTTGTGCATGGGTTTGTACATAGAAAAAAAAGAGCTTTTAAATGGCGCTTTAAAATGCCTAAACGGCTTCAATAAAGTTGTTCTAGCAATTTTTTTAAAATCCAACAGAATGAAGCTTCATACAAGTTTAGTTAAAACTCTTTAGAGTATATCATTCGTTAGACCCATAAAAATAAAGCAAACAATGAAAATGGAATTTGTTGAGTTTTCAGTAAAACGTTATCGTTCATTACTGGATGTTAAAATTAAGATTGGAGATAAAGAGCCAACGATAATATGTGGTGAGAATAATATAGGAAAAACAAATTTACTTAGAGCTATGGATTTGTTTTTTAATCATATCAAAGAAGAAAATAAGTTCGATGCCAAAAGGGATATTCCTCATCATATATATTTTGGTTCTCAAGGTGGAGGAACTAAAACAGAGTTAATTGGTCGATTCAAAAAAGGAGAAAATGAAAGAAGTTTAAAAGTAACTTTTGATCGTGATAACAAGGTGACCTACCATGAAGGAAAAAGAGAGATAGAAGAAGATGAGGCAAACAAATTATTATCTGAGTTTAAATTCTTATTCGTAGAATCTCATAATGTGAATTTACCTGAACTAATATCGATAGCACTAGAAAATGATGGCTTAACAACATTAGACAAAAAAAGATCTAAGCAATCAGAAGCTTTAGAAGCCTTAGAGAAATTCATAAAATTATCCCAAACTGCTATTCTGGACATAGAGAAAGAAATAAATAAATGTTTTGAAAGTTTGACTGACTTTGAAGGGGTTTTAAGAGACAGAAAAATAAAAATAAATTTTGTCGAGTTTGATAAGTTAAGAGATGTTGTGAAAACAATGACTAGTATTACTTTGCATGATGGGAACAATCATGGAATTGCATCTAAAGGAAGCGGTGCACAAAGAGCAGTTTTTCTATCTCTAATGCAGTTCATATCAAAAAACTACAAAGAAAATATTATATGGGGAATTGATGAACCTGAAGCATTTCTGCATCCAAAATTCCAGAAAAAAATCTTTGATGCATTCCTTAAAATATCATCAAATAACCAACCAATAATTTTAACTACACATTCCCAGTATTTTGTTAGAATCAACAACCTTGATCACACTTATCTTTTTGGGGGAAAAACGGAAGAAAGAAAATACGATAGAAAGCCTAATCAGATTTTTTGGGAAATTTCTTGCAACAAAATTAACTCGAACTCCGATCAAGAAAAATCATCTTTAATAAAAAAACATTTAGGAATTGATAGAAATGATGGTTGGGCACTGATGCCAACCAATATTATTGTTGAAGGAGAAGAAGATCAAAAATACTTAGAATTATTTTTCACAAATAGCGATTTAGAAATTCCAAACATTATAAACGCTGGAGGAGCTACAAAAATAGGTGGTTATCTTCAATTTTATAAGGATTTAGCCAAAGATTTGGCATATAAACCAAAGTTTATATGCTTATTTGACAACGACGATGAAGGTAGAAAACAATTTAATTTTATAAAAAGTTCAGAGAGGAAGAGTAGCTGGGCGATTCTTAAATTTGATTTTATTCCACGCTTTGATGGAAAAACATACGATGGTAGTGCTAAGTCAGATGCAGATTGGGAAATAGAAGATTTTGTTCCTTATAATATGGTTTTTGGAGCTATAAATAAAATTCTCAAGAAGGAAGGGTATAAGGCTATAAATAAAACTCAAATAAGCGGCAGAAACAAACCAGCCAATATTAATAAGCAAATTCTTAAATATGCAGAAGAATGTTCGAGTCATAATAATCCTGATAAAGAGCCGTTTGTGATAGAGGGCAGAAAGCGTTTGATCTGTCATGAAATTTGCAAAGATAACAAATCATTTATTTTAGAAGGAACTCGTCTGGATTTTATAAAAAAATTATCAAAAATTCTTAGTGATAAAGATTGAAAGTGACATAATTTCAAGTAAATATTAACATTATAATATTTCTTATCTTTACTTTTAGCCTATATCTAATACAATGTTATCACTTACTACAGTTGCAAAAGCTCAAGAAAAAATTGCTGAAAATGCCCGTATGCAGCGGCTTGCAATTGGGCTAACTCAACAAGGTTTAGCCGAGCGCTCAGGTGTTGCTTTGCCGACTTTACGTAAGTTTGAACAAAAGGGCCTGATCTCTTTGGAATCTTTTTTGAAGCTACAAATGGTTCTTGGCGGGCTTGAAAATGTCATTAAATCAATTCAGCCAAATCAGTCTGAGTTTTCTTCAATTGATGAAGTTCTTGAAGCTAATAAAAAACCAAAGCGCAAAAGAGGAAACCGCAGATGAAAAATTCAGTAAAAGAAGTAAAAGTTGGTCTAAATTTTGGCGATAAAATCATTCCAGTTGGGCGTTTGGCGATAAATAATCGTCAGATTTATTTTCAGTATCACGACTCATTTATTGAGAAAAACTTCAATATTTCACCATTTCACCTGCCACTGAAATCAGGAGTATTCAGCTTTGATTACAATTTATTTGAAGGGCTGGGCGGAGTTTTTAATGACAGCCTTCCGGATGGATGGGGCAGGTTGCTTTTTGATCGTTTCGCCAGATCTTCTGGGATTTTACCTTCCGACATCACGCCACTAGATCGCTTGACGCATATTGGATTAAGTGGCCTTGGCGCTCTTGTTTATGAACCAGATCACAGCACCAATGAAAACAGCGACAATATTAATTTGGACACACTAGCCAAACAAACGCAGGAAGTTTTAGATGGCGCATCAGATGAGGTTTTGCAAGATCTTCTAGCCTTAAATGGCTCGTCAGCTGGCGCGCGCCCAAAAGCTTTGATCGGTTTGAATAATGATCGAAAAAATATTATTCACGGCGCTCACGATTTGCCCGAAGAATATACGCCTTGGATTGTAAAATTTAGCAGCGCGCAAGATGGCAATGACGCTGGCGCAATTGAATATGTTTACGCTTTGATGGCTAGAAAGGCCGGCATTTCAATGCCTGAGGTTCATTTGTTTGAGGCCAAGAAAGGTGCGGGTTATTTTGCGGTTAAGCGCTTTGATCGAAATGGTAAAGAGCGTTTTCATATGCACACGGCCTGTGGGCTCTTGCATTCCGATTTCAGAGTGCCATCGCTTGATTACGAAGATTTAATTTCACTGACCAGCGCACTTACAAAAGATGCCCGAGAGATTGAAAAATTATATCAACTGGCCGTGTTTAATGTTCTTGCCCATAACCGCGATGATCATTCCAAAAATTTCAGCTTTCTAATGAATCAAAAAGGCGAATGGAAATTGTCACCAGCTTATGACTTAACTTTCTCATCTGGTCCACGCGGCGAACAAAGCACCATGGTTGTGGGTGAGGGACGAAATCCCAGTGTCGATCATCTAGTTAAGTTAGGACAAAAAGCTAAAATAGCCAAAACACGCATTGCTGAAATTATCGATCAAACACAAACGGCGCTGGCAAATTGGGAGATTTTGGCTAAGGAATATGGTGTGTCCGCAGATAATATTCGCTTGATTGGTAAGCGGATTAATCGCAACTAAAAATGTTTGTTGGCTTAAGTTCAGCGACAATCGCTTTTCTCGAACCGCCTTTGTAATTGCCTTCGATGCTTCAAAAGAAGTGAGGAAGTTAATGTCTATCGTAGTGATCAGAAAGTGCGATTTCGTACACTGTGGTACACGTTATACTCATGAAATGTCTATTCATGATTAAGCCTTCTTCCGAGCTCTTTCTTAATGTTTGTCATGTTATCGCGAATATGATCGCAAAATGAATCTATGGCATAAAGCTGCTCATCAGAAAAATTCTGAGCATCCTTGGTAAAATGATTTAAATCCGATGAAAATCTTTCTGCTGAATTTCTTAAAAAATAAAATTCAACTTTGGCGTCAATAGACATAAAAATTTCTTAAAAAGTTAATAATCAAAACATATGCAGAGCCTCTATTATCAAGGCTTTACAATGTATTGATTTTGCTCAAAAAGAAGTGTCTATCAAGTTGAAAGTCAGCCTAATTTCTATATTTTTTTAGAGAGTAGTTTTTTTTGAAAGAACTCGATAAAAGCCTTAATTCTTGGAGAAATATTTTTGCCAGCTGGATAGACCGCATAAAACTCGGTGCTATTGATCACTTCGTAATCTTTTAAAAGCACAATCAGTTTTTTTTCTTTGATCTCGTTTTCAACATCAGAGGCTGATTTTAGAGTGATGCCAACACCTGCCAAAGCTAGTTCCTTGATAATTTCACCATTATCGCATTTCACGCTTCCATTTACTTCTCGTAAATCGACTAGTTTTTCCGAGGTTTTGTGCTTGAATTTCCAAACCGAGTTTTCTCCAAAGACAATGCAATTGTGATTTAGCAACTCTTTTGGAGTTTTTGGTGAACCATGCTTCTCAAGGTAATCTGGAGAGGCACAAACAATTTTACGATTGGTCATTAATCGAGCTACTTGCAAATTTTCTTCTTCGGGAATTTGAATTCTGACCTGCAAATCATAGCTTTCTTCAATGATGTTAACTGGATTTTCTGTTAGGGTGATGTTGAGTTTTAGATCCGGATATTTTTGTAAAAATTCTTCTAGGTAAGGGACGATGTGATATCTGCTAAAGTAAGGCGGAATAACTATTTTCAGCGTACCCTTAACTCCTTTGTAGCTATCAAGAAAATCATCCAAATTGGCCACGTCCTTTAGAATTGAAATGCAGTGGTTAAAGAAGTTTTGACCATCTGCAGTCAGATTTACTTCTCTCGTTGTGCGCGCCAAAAGAGTCATTCCTAAAGATTTCTCCAAATCATTAATTCTTGTTGTTGCAACGCCTCTTGAGATGTTTAAAGATTCTGATGCCTTAGTAAAACTCTTTAATCTTGCGATGGTGGTAAAGGTGATGATGTCTCTAAGTTCGTATTTCATAAAAAATTTAATTTATTATCGGATTGCAGCTTCTCTCGCTTTTTCTTCACTGCTGGTGAGTCCTCTTGCTAAATTGACCGAACTTGATGCTGCAATGACGCTGCCAGAAGTTTTGACTGGATTGTCTTTTTCTTCTTTTTCTCCGCCACTCTTTTTCAAACTTTTGTACAAAGCATAGGAAGCTGCAGCCATAACCATGCCCATTACAAACATTTCTTCGGACGAAAATGATTGATCATAGCCCATGCGTCTGTTGGTCCTTCTTATATTGTCGTGTAGAAATTCTACATCCTTAGAGTGTTGATAAATCTCTTTTAGATCATCTCCCAAAGGCCGGCCTTTGCGACCTTGAAATTTGTTAAAATAATCGACTACCTCATCTTCAAATCCGAGCATCATAAGTCCCATTGCTGCCTCGGCATGCCTTTTAGTGTTGCCAGTGCCGCCTTTGCCATAGCTAATTATTCCGCCTTCAGCAATTTTGGCAAACTCTGTAGAGTTCCTTGCATTCACCGCTCGTGGGCAGCCATAGGTTGATAAAATTCCCACCAAGTCATCGCCAAAAATTCTTCTGGTATTGGCGATAGTATTCAAAAAGTACGTTGGATTGTATTCTTCAGATCCAGTGTTGCCACCTCCTGTAATCCTGACCACAACGTGATCATCATTCTGAGCGACCATTGTCCAATGGCTATTGGTGATCGCGATCTCGCCGGTTGAACCATATTTCTCTATGATTCTTTTGATGCGGTCGGTTTTTTTGAAAACGGCATTTATTGAAACTCCGGTCGCCGTGGTTACCTCGTTGGTTAAAGGTTTCTGTAAGCCAAATGTATCTTCAACTTGGTTAACAAAGTTTCTTAGTTTTGAGCCACTTAAAAATCTTGTTGGGGCTTCTCTGTCAAACTCGTAATCAACTTTATATCCGCCGGTAAAGTGAAGTTTGTCAGCATAAAAATATTTACCATCTTTTGTCATTACTCCGGCAATTCTGGCGCTACCAGATTCATTTTTGGCTAGCATTATTCTATCTACTTCTTGCCCCTCTACCCATCGCGCACCTTGAGATTCAGCAAACTCGCGATTGGTTTCGTGATCATCGAATTGTATGTGAGTATCCCCAGGGTATTTCCAAGCGCTCTGTATTTCATCGCTCTCAAAAAAGAAATTTATCTCTTCTCTAGTCAATTTTTCAGGATGGATCCCGACCCTTTTGAAAGATTCATTTTCATGTTCAACTTCTTCGCTATTACGCTCCGTAAATGTAACATGAACAGATGCGGAACTTTGGATTGATCTTTCAACGCCACCACTAATGTCAAGTCCGGCCTCCTTCTCAACAACTTGCATTATCTCTTGTGATAAGACCGCTTCCATGCGATTAATATCATGCTCAGTTAATTCGCCGTTTCTTCTCTTATATTCTTGCTTCAGCCAGTTCAGCTCATTGCCAAAATAAATACGGAGCTTTCTTGGATCGATGGTAAATTTTACGTCAATTTTTCTATAATCAGAATCCAAAACCTCTTCCGGATCAGTGCCTAAGAATTTTCTTAGCAACAAGGTTGGTAGCAAGGCGTGACCAGTCAAAGCTTCATCAGCATTTAGGGCGTTGCCGTGTCTAGCATGCGATTGCTTTGCTGAGTGATTAACATTTGATTCCTTGTAATCTCTGGTGATGTAAATCACATCTTCCAGCCTACTTTTTACGCCGGCAATTATTTTTGACATAACTACCTGATCTTCTGCCGCTGGGCCGCCAACGCATATCATGGCCTCCCTTCCTTTTTCCGCTTCGTAATCCCGAGTATATTTTGGAAAGTCGCGGATATCTGAAATTTTTACCTTAATTGATCCAGTCTCTTCGGTTGAATAAGGGGGCTGAAAAAAAATTTTATCTTCAAAAAAAGCTAAACTTTTAGCTTTGTTGCCAGAACGAAATACTTCTCTTGTTATATCTATGGTATGTTGATCGGAAGTAAATTTACCCTTCATATCTCTTCCTCTAGCAAGCTCATTGCCATGAGCTGCTAAAAATTCACCAATGCTGGGTAGGTCATTTTTGCCACGTAGACGATCAATAGGGTTTTGACCTCCTTTAGCGGATCTTAGAATTTGAACTATATTGCGCATGTTTCCCTGATTTATCTTTATGTTTTCATGAATTGTTGGATTTGATCAATGGTGATAAGGGTAATCTTAATTTAGAATTGATCAGTTTTTCTTAAAACTGAAACAGAATATTTCAAAATATGAACAATGGTAATTGCTCACAAAACTCTGTAAAGCATTGGTTTTGCAAAGTATTTTGTCCCATAATGAAACAGTAATGGTGGCTATGTCCCAATTATTTGTTTCGTTTATAGAAAAACTAAATTCTGTTTTCTAAAACAATGAAACAAAGTCGCTGATTAAAAAATTACTCGGGAGAAAGCGATGGTATTAACACCTACTTAAAATTAACAAAAACCAAACAACTTTATGAGATCTTTATCCTCATGCGAAAGAAAAAGAATTTTGCCAACGGAATTTCTTACGGCCATAGTTCACGAATTAAAAACTCCACTTAGCGCCATAATCAGCTTTTCTGAATTTTTGAAAGATAATCTCAAAAATCCAAGGTCAGCTGAAGAGTGCGCAGATTATGCTAAAGAAATTAATACCGCTGCTACCGAAATGGATGAGCTTGTTCATGATATTTTGGATGTTGAAGCCGCATCTCTTTCCGGAAATTTTTCGGTTGATTTGAGTAAAGAAATTGATCTTGGCAATGTAATAAAAAGATCGGTGAAGCTTAATCATGACTACTCTCTCAAGAGAAATGTTAGCCTTAAAACAGAAATCGCGATTAATCTAAGATCAATCAAGCTCGACTCGAAGAGGATGAAACAGATTTTAACCAATCTGATTTCTAACGCTGTAAAATACAGTCCGAAGCAAAGTGAGATAAAAATCACAGCCAGAAACTCGTTCGAAAATAACCAAGAATTTTTGGAAATTTGCGTAATTGATCAGGGTTTTGGCATGACGAATTCGCAAATTCAAACTGCTTTTCAAAAGTACCAAACAATTCAAAATCCAAACTCAGGAAGCGTTGACTCCTTTGGTTTGGGACTGCCAATTACAAAACAACTTGTCGAGCTGCAAAGCGGAAAGTTAGAAGTAAAATCGCAAGTTGGTCAAGGAACTGAGATAAAATTAAAATTTCCTTATTTGATGTAAACAAGTCCACCACCGCGTCAAACTCGCTTTAAGGCGTGTTGACATCGACCTTGTGGATAGTCACGCCACGCTATCCACAAGGTTTAATCAGTATAAAAACAAAAAAGCTCCCTCAAAATCTGAAGGAGCTTTTTTTGTTTTTATCTCACTGGAAGGTGTCGGGGACCACCACCACGCAAACCCGGCGTGTGCACTCATATTCCCTGTAAAAGGTTTTGTATTCTGGTGCACCCCCGACAGGGCGAATGATTTTAGAAAAAATGTTTTTGGCAAGGAGAAATTTGTTGAGAAATGCAAAAATTTTTTGGAAAAAAATTTTAAGAAAAAGGTGACGAGTTCGAAATAAATGCTGGAAAAATCAGATGAGAAGCAGTCAAAAAAGTTCAACGAAAAACTTGCAGAGCACCTATTTCAGAAGTCATATCTTTTGCAAAACTGTTAAGCGCAAATGGAGAATTGGAAAGAAAATACCACAAAATTCGGCAAAATTTGAAATTTTTAGAGAGGAAAAAGTTTAGCTGAATTGGAAAAAAATGTGCAGGACGTCCGCAAATACAGGGCTTGGAGGATGGTATAGAACGCCGGCAATTCAAGTGGAGAATTGTTTCACTACGGCGTTCTGGTGGTGCAGCTGATGTTGATTGCGAAGTTTTTATAAAATAAAAAATAGATCTATAAACCCAGCAACATCGGTTCTTTGAGGGACTCAATGGATTTATCAAATTTAAGTCCGTCCGAAAAAACCAAGATTTCATCCCCAACTCTATTAGATGTTGATTGAGATAGTTTGTGAACAACTTTTCTTCGTTCGTGATAAAGATTTAAAATAAACTCATGATTATCATAAGACACCATCCATCTCTTATCCATACCCTTAACATATTCTGAAAGTTTTTGGTGATCTTCCTTTGAATAAAAATTCATATAAAGATTTGCACCTTTCTGGTAGTACGGAGGATCTAAATAAATAAAAATTTCCTTATTTTTTCTATCAATACGATCGACAAATTTTAGCCCATCAAGATTTGATACTGATATCTTATTCTTAAACTTAGAAATTCTTTGAATTCTTTCTATTAATTCCTTCTTATTAAATCTGGCATCTATCTTATACTTTCCGGATTGATCTTTGCCGCCGATTATGCCTCCTTTTATCACACCTGAAACATTTGTTCTATTCAGAAAGAAGGTAGATTGTGCTAATTCAAAGAGGTCTGAGTTTTTTTGATTTTCCTGAATTTTTTTAAAGTAATCCCAACTCTTAGTTGAAACTTCAACCGACTCAATCCAACTGCAAAACTTTTCAGAATCACTTACTATGGTTTTCCAGAAAGCGTAAATCGATCTGTCAAAATCATTAATGTATATATGATTAACAAATCCCTCTAACAACAACCTAAGTGCTAAACCAGCGCCTCCAGCATATGGTTCTGCATAACCGCCACCTTCTAAATTATTTTCTTTAATCAATTTAGACACGAAGCCAAATATACAATTTTTTCCACCAGGGTATCTTAATGGAGAGTAGTGATAAACCATATTAGCCCTCTTTTTTCCCATGTGTGTTAGTTAAAATAGAGCCAATTATGATGGATAATGCGATCGTTTGATTTATGTTGTGAGATGCAGCGTAATTATGAGCTCCTGTTTGAAGTAGCTCTGCTATTTTATCTTCTTTTATGCTGTGCGAAGATAATGTAGTTTTTTGATCCTGTGTTAAAGTTGATTTTGCATCCTTAAAGTTTGTCTTCAGATAAATTGTCCATTGATCTCCTCCAGCAGTTTCACATAAGAGTCGAAGTGACATTCTAATTAACGAGGCGAATCTGGAAGAAAGAACATCTTTGTATTTAAGGTAGTACTCATACAAATGCTCAATATCTCTGTATAGGTTATTAACATCACCTACTTCTAAAGATAATGCTCCTCCAAAGATTTTTAAATCATTTTCTCTAGAGCGTTTTTTTATTCGGTTAGGTTTTTCTTCCTCTAAATCACCTGAATTTTCTTCATCAAATAAATCACCTGATTCATCAAAAGAATTTTCATCTTCTTGAGTATTAGGTGTAATTGTAAAATTTACTTTTTTCTTCTCGCTCAGATTTTTATTTATTAATGATTTTGATCCATCGCTTAAAACCTCCATTACCAAACCTCTGTTTTCTCTGGTGGTAATAATCTTCTTATTAATTTTATCAGCTAAATCTTCTAGTATTTGCATACCTTCTTCATTGCTGTGAATGCTGGTTAGTTTTCCATTTTCAATAAAAAATCCTAATTTGTTTAAATTTGCTTCATTAAAAATTTCATCTCTGACAAAGCCTTGATTGAGAAAGTGATATTTGGTTATGAGGCTAGTATTTTCTTCTAAAATCAAAAAAGGGCTTTTTTTATGATTCATGTATTTGCTGACAAAAATATCTCTTTCTAACCACTTCCAACCATTGTTTGAAGAGTGTTTTCTATACACATTTTCTAGTCCAACTTCTTCTGAACAAACATTGCAGGGTAGTTTAATTGGAATTTCTGGTAGTAAAAACTTAGATTTTCTTTTGGGAAAAATTACAGATCCGTGCTTAAGCTTTGCTAAAATAACTCTTCTATTTCCATCATAGACCACAGGCTTGCCATCTTTATATACAACTGTCGGTAACTCACTTAAATCATAATGTTTTCCCATATCATCAGCTAGTTTTGACAAACTCCATTTTGTTTGACGATCTTCAAAAGCTTTGTTTGCAACATCCTGATCTGATGCATTTGAATTTATTGGATCTCTCGGATTTTCAGTCCACAAGACTAAATCTTTTACATCTATTTCTCTTATTTCTTGAGTCATGAAATTATGCAGCAATTAATTGATTATATTTTTTGTTAAACCCTCTTAGTTCAGAACTTTATAAAAGAAATTAGCAAAAAACGATCAAAAAAATAACTTTTCAAATCGAAAAATAAATTTTTATCAGGGCGGTTAAAAAAATGAAGCAATCTGCGTGAAGAAAATTTCATTTCTCCAAATCTCTGTTTCACGTTCACTGAATTTTGATCAGCATTATCAAGGACCTACAAAGACCATCTACAAAAACATCTTCTAACAGCAACTCGCACTAACTTCAAAATAAATCAGCTTATTTTCTTTCACCAGCGAGGTGCTAAGTTTCGATTTTTGCAGCGCCTGAGAGTAGGTGAGGGAGGCGTTAAAATATTTGCTGTTAAAAATAGTTTTAACTCCAGCGCCGGCCATTCTGCCTGAGTCGCCGTTGTATTTTAGTCTGGCGTGACCGTAGTCGTAGAAGGGCTCTAGACTGAATTTATTTAGGTGGCTGAGGTTTTTGGTTAGAAAATTTTCCGTTGGTTTTTCTTCAGATTTTTTTGCAAAAAGTGGCGCCAAAATTGAGCCTAAGTTCACGTTAAATTTATTTCTAAAACTGTAGCCGCTGTCGCCCGTGATGTAATTTTCGCGAAATCCGCGTACTGAATAATATCCTCCAACTGAAAATTGCTCTGAGCCAAATAAATTGCTTTTGCCAAACTGGCTATCCATCTCGGTTGTAAAGGTGACTGGTGCACTTAGCTTTGGAATTGTCAGTCGTTTTGAAGCTGAGGCGTAAAGTTTAAAAACCTCAAATTGCGCTTTGGGCGTTGAGGCAGAAACATTTTTTAGATCTTGTTTGGCGTTGAGAATTTTTAAGCCGCGCGAGTAAGACGGCTTAAGATAAATGTTAGTTGTGTCATTTAAATAAGACGAAATCGCAAAACCAAAATTGCCAATTACGAGTTTTCTTTCAGAAACCTCGATCTTGACTTTATCTTGGTAGCTAGCGGTTTCTTTGATTGTGAGTGATGAATTTGCAGAAAGACGAAAGTTGGTGCTATTGTTTAAAACCCGATCAATGCCAAATTTTTTCTGATCGGAAAAGCCGGTTGATTTTTTTACCGAATTTCCAACCACCGTTCCCAAATATTCACTTTTTGAGTAATCGAAAGAAAAGGTGTTGTAGCCAAAGGGAATGGAAATGCCGCTAGAAAATGATTTGATGTCCTTAAGACTGCTGTCGTCTTTGAGGTTTGTGGTGTAGTTCAAATTTATGCTGTCGTTTAAAAAAAGCAGATTGTCAAAGCTGCCCGAGAAGCTGTTTCTTCTGATCCCAGTAAATTCATTTCCTAAATTATCTTCAGCAATTGTGAGGTGCGCCGGAAATTTTTTGTTATTTTCAATTGTCACCAAACTTTCGCCATCGGCGCTTCCAGGTGAAATTTTCATCACTGCTGAGTTAGAAGAGAGGCGATTGATTTGGTAAAGGCCCTGATTGATGTCGTGCACATTTAAGTTGCCGCCTTCGATATTTCCAAAAGCGGTGAACTCTTGCATTTTTTCAATGAGGCGATCTTGGTTGAGAGAGATTTTCTCAATTTTGCCTTCGATAATTTTTAGCTCTAAAACACCACTTTGCATATTTTGCTTTGGCACCGCAACTTGAGTGGTGACGTAGCCGCGATCTTGGTAATAGCGATTAACTGCGGCAACCACTTCCGACAAAACAGTGGCTTCAAAACATTTACCTAAAAATGGTGCGGTTAGTTTTTTTTGAGCGCGCGCAGAAATTAAATTAGCGTCAATTAGGCGAACCTCGTTAACCAAAAAACATGCGGCTGGCTTGCCAGAAATTTTAAGATTTTGCCGCTGAATTTCTTCTTCACTTTCTTCCTTTTTCTTACGCTCGCGGTCTTTTTTAATTGCTCGAAACTCGGCAGCCCTTTTTTCTTCTTCAAGAATATTTTGCTGATTACGCGTGATCCAGTCTTGCTGATCGAGGGGGGATTGGGCTTGAGAGTTAGTGGCCAAAAAAGAATAGATGAAAAGAAACGTTACCAAAAAACAGATATGGTGAACGTAACCAGATCTAAATTTTGGGTTTATGATTTTATCCTGCGCGCTCATGGTGTTTATTTTTTGTAAAAATCAAAAAG
>CAIRMX010000172.1 GCA_903879805.1 uncultured Alphaproteobacteria bacterium
ATAGCTATTGGTATTCATATTCTGAACAAGATGGTTAAGTTGGGTATGCCAGATTCGGTTCGGATTTAGTAAATGTTGTTGATAAGGGGGCGAGTGTGACTTGATTTTGATTCATGCAACAACGCCCTCATTTTCTGAAAAATAAGTTTAGATGTTATTGAAATTTATCTAAATTTTAAACCAGCTTTGCAACCCGCTTAAATTTTAAAAAACTTTTTAGATTTTGGGGGAAGGGGATGTCAATAATTCTTTGGGCGCCGTGCCAAAAACAATAAAGTCCCAAGATAAATTTAAAAAAGTTTGAAAAATTAAATCAGATCAAAAGACTGCCGCGCTCCAATTTATTTGGTATAAATCATGTGGCGGGGTAGCTCAGTCGGTAGAGCAACGGGATCATAATCCGCAGGTCGGGGGTTCAAATCCCTCTCCCGCTACCAGCCTTCGCTCTTACGAGCTTCGGCTGGCAGGCCATCCGCAGGATGACTGACAGACGGAGATTGTTAGAGCGAAGGCTGCCCTTCGTAGCCCGCAGGGCGAAGTAGGGCTGGTCTAACCAACCTCCAAACCCCCCTGCCCCAAAATCCAATCCCTCACCGCAACGCTAGTCAACCCAAGTCCACCCCCATAAAACGCATTCTCATCAACCACTCTCGCCATCGCTTCACTCAACGGAATCAACGCCTGACAGTGATGATTAATCTCACCTAAAAAAATATTTTTGCTATCCCCAACCAAAATAAAATCTGCACCAAGCTCAAGCACTTCGCGATATTTCTCACGCAACTCGCCATTTAAAATTTTCAAAACTTGCGCCGTTTTAAAAAATAAATTCTCAATTTCCGCTTCTTGCAAAATCGTTACGGGTTGGGCCGTGGCACCACCTCCCGAATAAGCAGTGGTGAAATTTTTATCTTCGAGGCGCAAACTTTTGCGGAAGGTTTGTCCGGCGACGTAAAAATCACCGCGAGAATTTTTTAAAATATTTACGCGAATGTCACCCGACTCAATTCCTTCCAAAAAAGGCTGCACCAAAATCTTGTCATTGTAGAGCGCTTGGGCAGTTGTAAAAATTTCAATTTCGCTCAATTCCTGCGCGGCTTGATCGGTTTTGGCGTTTTGGGCGTAACACAAAATTTCAATGATCTTTTGCAGCTCTTTTTCGTCTAAATTATTTTTGATTCTGTGATTTTGCTCGGCGCGTAACTGCGAAATTTTTTGCGATTTAATCGCCGCCAAATCAAAACCATTTTCTACCAACTCAACAGCAAAAACTCCTAAAGATTGTGCCGAGTTTTTTGGCTTAAATACCAGCTTCACATCATTGCCGCTGTAGAGATTTTGATATTCTTGCGACATTAATTTTAGTGCCGAAAAAAGACCTGTTTTTGCCAGCTCAAATTCTGCCGTTGGGGTAGCGATTTTTTCACCCAAAATGCGATTAATTTCTTGCGGCACTTCTTTGTCACCAAGATGAATCGGGCAATTAAAAATATGTTTTGGGAAAAGTTTTTTTAACTGACTTAAAAACTCATTTACATCTGCTTTGCCAACTGGCGGAAATGGGGATTTCATTGGCTCTAACCGCTGAACTACAAATTCAACTTCACTTAATTTTAGAGATTCTAATTCAATTTTTTCCGGCAAAAATTCTGCAACTTTTTTCACCTTTAAGTTGCGTAGTTTTTGCGGATTTTTTTCAGCAACGATGCACATTATTTCTTCATTGCAGCTTTGATAATTTTTAATCAAAGCCTCGCAAAGCGCTTTATCGCCAGTTAGGTGAAATGTTAAAAATTCATTTGGGGTCAAAGAATTTTCTAGATTGTAAATGTAAACTTCATGCCCCAAAGCCACACAAGAAAGAATGTAAGCGAGGCTGGTGCTGCGCCCTAGAGCCATACCAGAAAAAGGCTCATTAATGATGATCAGAATTTTCATTGGTGATTTTTAATTAGTGTGAAGATGAGGCGCTTGCAATTAACTTGCCCCACTTTTAGCCTGCCCGTCCCGCGACTAATTATTGAACTCATAAAAATCTCATAAGTCATGTCAAAAGAACTCTTACAAACTTCGCCTTTTTTCAGCGCGAACGTAGTTTTTATCAACGAACTTTATCAAAAATTTTTACAAGATCCCGCCTCAGTTGACGCTTCTTGGGCTGAATTTTTTGCCGCTAATGGCGATGAAATCAAATCAATTGTCGGCGATTACAAAGGGCCAAGCTGGGCTTCTCGCAACGTTAAGATTGTAAATGCCGAAGAGTTTGACATTTCTTCTAACACTAAAAAAGAAGTCGCCAAAAAAGATGTAAAAGCACTTCCAACTGTTGCTGGAGACAAAGATTTAAGCATCCACGTTGCCAACTTAATTTTGGCTTTCAAAAGATTTGGCCACTTGGCAGTAAACCTTGATCCTCTTGGCCTTTTAGCAGTTAGAGCGGTTCCTGAAATCGATCCTAAATCTCACGGAATTACCACTGCCGACCTAGAAAAAGAAGTTGATCTACACGGAATTTTAGGACTGAAAAAAGCCAAAATTTCTCAGGTGTTGGAATATTTAACCTACGTTTACACCAACAAAGTCGGCTCTGAATTTGAATATATTCGCGACAGCGCCCAAAAAGCATGGTTGGCTCACGAAACAGAAAACACGCTACTTTGCGACATTGCCAAAGATGAAAAAATCAAAATTCTAAAAGAAGTAATCAGAACTGAAGGCTTCGAAGAATTTTTACACAAACGCTTTCCGGGTGCCAAAAGATTCTCAGTTGAAGGTGGCGCTGCAGCAATGCCGTCAGTTGAAAAAATTATTGATGTTGCCGCTAAAGCCGGTGTTAAAAAAATCGTCATCGGCATGGCGCATCGTGGACGCTTGAACACTTTAACCGGCATCATGGGCAAGCCTTACCACCAGATGATTTCTGAATTTAAAGGCACTCCCGGAATGCCTGAAGGCGTCACCAAATCAGGAGACGTAAAATATCACATGGGTTACGCTTCAACTCGTGAAATTGCCGGCAATAAAATTGATCTTTCTTTGGCTTTCAACCCATCGCATTTGGAAGCGGTAAACGTAATTGCGGCCGGAAGAATCCGCGCTAAACAAGCGCTTTACGGCGATGCTTCTGGTGAAAAAGCAATGGCGCTTTTAATTCACGGTGACGCGGCTTTCGCGGGTCAAGGTTCAGTTGCAGAAAGTTTAATGATGAACGGCGTGTCAGGCTACAACACTGGCGGCGTGATGCATTTGATTATTAACAACCAAATTGGCTTCACCGCCAACCCGTCAGATTCACGTTGCACCACTTACGCTTCTGACTTGGCCAAAGCAATTGATGCTCCGATTTTCCACGTTAATGGCGACGATGTTGAAGCAGTTGTAAAAGTTTCTGACATTGCCATGCGTTACCGCCAAGCTTTCAAAAAAGACGTGGTGATCGATTTAATCTGCTACCGCAAATATGGTCACAATGAAGGTGACGAGCCGCTTTACACTCAACCGGTAATGTACACCAAAATCAAAGATCATCCAACTCTAGAAACAATTTATGCGAAAAAATTGATCGCAGAAAATGTTTTGTCAGAAGCTGATTACCAAAAATTATCCGCTGATTTTGACGCAATGCTTTCTGCCGAATTCGACAAAGCTGCTGATTACAAACCAAAAGATGCTGATTGGTTGAAAGCTGACTGGAGCAAGATCAAAGACGGCGACACTTCAGTTGCAAAAACTGCAGTAACGCAAAAAAATCTCAAAGAATTAATCGCAAAAACCACCGTTATTCCGGCTGATTTTAATGCTAATCCAAAAATCACCCGCCAGCTTGAAGCTAGAAAACAAGCGGTTGAAGCGGGTAAAGATATTGATTGGGGATGTGGCGAAGCTTTGGCTTTTGCTTCACTTCTTGCTGACGGAACTCCAATTCGTCTAAGCGGACAAGATTCAGGACGCGGTACTTTCTCGCACCGTCACTCAATGTTGCACGACGCTTCAACTGGCAAGCGCTACAATATCTTTTCAACTTTTGCGCCAACTGCAAAATACGAAGTTTACGATTCAGTTCTTTCTGAATACGGCGTGCTTGGTTTTGAATATGGCTACTCACTTTCAATGCCGAATGGTCTGACAATTTGGGAAGCGCAATTCGGCGATTTCGCTAACGGCGCCCAAATTATTTTCGACCAATTTATCGCTTCATCCGAAGTGAAATGGTTGAGAAAATCAAACCTCGTAATGCTACTGCCACACGGCTATGAAGGCCAAGGCCCAGAGCACTCTTCAGCTCGTTTGGAACGTTGCTTGCAAGCCTGCGCCGATGAAAATTTGCGCGTTTGCAATATTACAACTCCAGCAAATTTCTTCCACGCTTTGCGCCGTCAAACTCTTTCGAAAGACCGTAAGCCTTTGGTGGTAATGTCGCCAAAATCGCTGCTTCGTCACAAATTGGCGGTTTCAACTTTGAGTGATTTTTCTGATTTAACTTTCCGCCCTTTAATTTCTGAAACCGCTAAAATCGCGGCTGACGACAAGGTTCGCAAAGTTGTTCTGTGCAGCGGAAAAATTTATTACGAATTGTTGGAAGCTCGCGAAGCCAAACAAATCAACGACGTGGCTCTAGTTCGTTTAGAACAACTTTACCCTTTTCCAAAAGAAGAGTTGAAAGCTGAACTTAAAAAATACAAAAACGCCGAAATCGTTTGGTGCCAAGAAGAGCCAAAAAACATGGGCGCGTGGAAATTTGTCGATGATTTGATTGAAGAGTCTTTGATCGAAACTAAACACAAATCTAGCCGTCCAAAATATGCCGGAAGAATCGCCTCCGCTTCACCGGCAACAGGTTACGGCTCGTACCACGCTCGCGAACAAAAGGCGTTAATTGAAGAAGCTTTGAAATAAAAAAAGTCCTAGGTCCCCGAGCAAAGCGCTTTAGCGCGTCGTCGAGGGGCCCGAAGACCGATCCGTTTTCAGGCCCCTCGACGACGGACTTCGTCCTTTGCTCGGGGACCTATTAAAGAAAATTCCACTTTACCAACTTTAACAAAAAATTTTATGACCATCGAAATTAAAGTTCCCGCTCTTGGCGAATCAGTATCAGAAGCCGCAATTGCCAAGCTACACAAAAAAGTTGGCGATTCAGTAAAAGCCGACGAATTAATTGTTGAGCTCGAAACCGACAAAGTAACTCTAGAAGTTAATGCCCCGTCAGACGGCGTGATTTCTGATTTGAAAGTTAAAGAAGGCGACAATGTTAAAGTTGGCGATTTGATCGCGATGATGTCTGCAGGTGGCGCGGCTGTTAAAGTTGCTCCAGTGCAAAATGCTCAAGCAGCAGCTTCAACACAAACTGCAAATGCTTCTTTCCCTCTTTCTCCAGCTCCAAAAAAATTGGCTGCAGAAAATAATGTCGACACTTCAAAACTTGCGGGATCTGGCAAAGACGGTCGCGTAACTAAAGGTGACGTGCTTGATGCAATTTCTTCTACACCAGTTGCAGCGTCTCCAGCAGTAGCGGGCGCCAAACCAACTGAGCGCGTTAGAATGTCGAAACTTCGTCAAAAAATTGCTGAGCGTTTGAAAGAATCACAAAACACCGCAGCAATTCTAACCACTTTCAACGAAGTGGACATGACTTCTGTAATGGCGCTTCGCGGCGAATATAAAGATGCTTTCGAGAAAAAACACGGCGTCAAACTTGGCTTCATGTCTTTCTTCGTAAAAGCTTGTGTAACTGCGCTAAAAGAGCTTCCAGCAGTTAACGCTGAAATTGACGGCACTGACATTGTTTACAAAAACTTCTACGACATCGGTGTTGCGGTTGGCTCCCCACAAGGCTTGGTAGTTCCAGTTTTACGTGACGCTAATTTGTTGAATCTTGCTCAAGTTGAAAAAGGAATTTCTGAACTTGGCGTTAAAGCTCGCGACGGTAAATTAACTTTGCCAGACTTGGCTGGAGCCACTTTCACCATTTCAAATGGCGGGGTTTACGGTTCATTAATGTCTACTCCAATCATCAACCCACCGCAATCAGCAATTCTTGGCATGCATAAAATCCAAGAGCGCGTAATGGTTGTTGGTGGTGAAATGAAAATCCGCCCAATGATGTATTTGGCGCTTTCTTACGACCACAGAATTATCGACGGAAAAGAAGCGGTGACTTTCCTCGTGAGAGTTAAAGAGCTTCTTGAAGACCCGCGCCGCCTAGTGTTAGACCTATAATTTTTTAAAATTTAAATCAGGATCCCCATGCTATACTTACTTGTCGCAGTCGTAGTTTTAGCCTTTTTGTGCCCTTTCACAGTTGAACAGCAAAGCGTTAAAATTGTTCAGAGGCTCGGCAAGTTCGCCCGAATCGCGGGACCTGGTTTAAACTTTAAAATCCCTCTTATTGAACAAGTCGCCGGAAGCCTTAGTCTTAGAGTCAACCAGCTTGACGTTAAAGTAGAAACCAAAACCGAAGATAACGTTTTCCTTCACGTTTTAGTTTCGGTGCAGTTTTTCGTTGATCCAAACAAGGTTTACGAAGCCTTCTACAAACTTGAAGATCCCTCTCGCCAAATCACTTCTTTCGTTTTTGACGTGGTGCGCGCCAAAGTTCCAAAAATCAAACTCGACGATGTTTTTGAGAAAAAAGACGACATCGCCGTTGCAGTAAAAGAAGAGCTTGAGCAAGTAATGTCAGACTTCGGCTACGGCATTGTTAAAACTTTGGTAACCGACATTGATCCTGACGCCAAAGTGAAAATCGCCATGAATGAAATCAACGCCGCACAAAGAATGCGCGTAGTTGCCAGCGAAAAAGGTGAAGCTGAAAGAATCTTAAAAGTAAAATCAGCAGAAGCCGAAGCGCAAAGCAAAGCCCTACAAGGCAAAGGGATGGCTGATCAACGCAAAGCAATCATTCAAGGTTTGAAAGAATCGGTTTCTGATTTCAAAGAGTCACTTCCAAACACCACCGAACAAGATGTTTTGAACCTGATTTTAATGACCCAATATTTCGACACGATCAAAGATTTAGGCGCTTCTTCGCACAACAATACAATCATGATCCCGCACTCTCCAAGTGCGGTTGGCGATATTTTGCAGCAGATTTCTAATTCAGTAATTATTGCTAATCAGGTTTCTAGTGCGAATAGCAATTCAGCGGTGACAAAGGTTTAATCTCTCTCTTTGTCATGCTGAGCCTGTCGAAGCATGATTCTGGGCACAGGCCTGAATCATGCTTCGACAGGCTCTCAGCATGACATCTCTTTTTTATTCACCCAAATGCTCCTCCTCTTCTTCAAATCAATTCTAATCGGCCTGTCGGTTGCAATGCCGATCGGACCTATCTCAACCCTCGCAATTAAAAACTGCCTCACTCGCGGCTTTAAAATCGGCTTTGCCACCAGCTTTGGCGCCTCGATCACCGAAGGCTTTTACGGCTTTGTCGCAACCGGCGGATTAATTTTTATTTCCAAATTTCTCACAACCTACGTTTCCGAAGTAAAAATCATCAGCGGTGTAGCCTTGCTTTTGCTAGCTTACTACGAAATCAGAACCGCCAATAAAATCAGCACCACCGAAATCAAAACCAAAGCCCGCGGCTTTTGGCACACCGTATTTTTCACCTCCTTCCTAACTCTCGGCAGCCCAATGACCATTGCGCTTTTCATTGGAGTTTTTGCGACAATGACGGGCACCGTTCTCACTGCTGAGGAAATGGGAATCACCGTTTTAGGAATTTTCTTAGGCTCCGTAATCTGGGCCTTCGTAATGTGCGGCACCGTTGCCACCATTCGCCACAAGCTTTCACAAACTTGGATGGCGCGCGTCAAAATAATTTCCGGCGCAATTATTGGCAGTTTCGGCCTTTACGGAATAATCAGCGTTTTAGGCTAACATGCTTTTCATCTTCCTTCAAAGCTTCGTCATCGGCCTGTCAATCGCGATGCCCATTGGCCCCATCGCAACTCTCTGCATTAAAAATTCTCTCGATCGCGGTTGGAAATTTGGCTTTGCCATTGGTCTTGGCGCCGCTCTTTCTGAAGGTTTTTACGGATTTGTCGCAGCTGGCGGCCTTGTTTTTGTTTCGCAATTTGCCAGCCAATATCTTTTTGAAATAAAATTAATTGGTAGCTCGGCCCTTATGTTGATTGGCTTAGCAGAACTTCGTAACTTTCACAAATCGGAAAACAAAGAAATCAAAATGAAAAGACGCAGCTTCGTAAAAACCGCTGCCTTTTCCTGCGCCCTTTCTTTGACCAGCCCAATGACAATTATTTTTTTCGTCGGGGTTTTCGCCACAATCGGCGGCACCACTCTAACTAGCGCCAGTGCTGCAGTCACAGTTTTGGGAGTTTTTTGCGGTTCACTTTTCTGGTCGACAATTTTCTCCGCCGCCATTGCCAAAATGCGTCACAAGATTTCACAAAAATGGACCGCCCGCCTAAAATTAATTTCTGGCCTAATGATTTTCGGCTTTGGTTTTTACGCCTTTTTTGGCCTTTTCTAAAAATTGGACCCTTGATTTTGCTGGTCAAAAGCCACTTTTGCACAGCTGTGCACTTTTCAAATTTTAGACATTTTTGCTGATTTTTCCAATCTCTTTTAGCAATTCACTCCGCCCCGAACTTTTACGCCAAACCAAGCCAATTGTGCGTTTGGGAGCATTTACAATTTCTGCGTAAATAATTTTACCGTCTTTTTGCGCCGCGATTTTCGGCATTAACGTAATGCCCGCGCCTATTTCCACCATTTGCCTCAAGGTTTCCAAACTGCTCGCCTTAAAATCGTGCTGCTCAAAAGCACCAAGCATTGAGCAAAATTCCAAAGCCTGATTGCGCAAGCAGTGGCCGTCTTCCAAGAGCATTAGCTTTTGGCCTTTTAAATCTTTGGCGTGAATTTTTTTTGATTTAGCCAGCGCGTGCCCCTTAGAAAGAGCAAGTAGAAAGGGCTCTTCAAAAATTTTCACAACTTCCAAAACTTCACTGGTAATTGGCAGCGCCAAAAAGGCAGCGTCAATTTCGCCACTGTGCAATTTTTGCAAAAGCACCTCGGTTTTTTCTTCAACCAAAAGCAATTTTAACTGGGGAAATTTTTTAGAAATTTTGCCCACCACTTTCGGAAAAAAATAAGACGCCAAGGTTGGAAAGGCGCCAATCCTGAGCTCGCCGCTAAATGGATCTTTGGAATTTTTGGCAATGTTTCTTAATTCTTCCGCCTCGCGCAAAATAATTTCGGCTTTTGCGACAATTTCTTTGCCCACTTTCGTCACCAAAAAATTCTTCTGCGAACGTTCAAAAATTTGCACACCAAGCTCATCTTCCAACTTTTTAATCTGCATGCTGAGAGTCGGTTGGCTGACAAAAGATTTCTCCGCGGCCCGCGCAAAATGCTGCTCTTTGGCCACCGAAACTAAATATTTTAAGTCGCGTAAATTCATAGGTAAAAGCTATTAGGTTAATCAAATCAATCAATTTTTCTTATTAAGAACCATTCCTACATTTCGCAACCAAGATTTTGGTGGAGTTGCCAAAATCAAAATTAAATCAGGAGAAAAAATGTTAGGAATCAAAGACACCTTCCCGCAATTCAATGGCAAAGCGGTTGTAACTAATGACGTGCACGACGCTTTCATCGACATCAGTAACGAAACCTACAAAGGAAAATGGCTGGTGATGTTTTTTTGGCCCAAAGATTTCACCTTTGTTTGCCCGACAGAAATTGCTGAATTCGGCAAATTGAACGAACAATTTAAAGATCGCGATGCCCAGCTAATTGGTGCCAGCACTGATTCGGAGTTTGTTCACTTAGCTTGGCGCAGTCAAAAAGATGAATTGAAAAATTTGCCTTTTCCGATGTTTGCCGATGTGAAGCGTGATTTGTCTGGGGCGCTTGGAATTTTGGATAAGGATGAAGGTGTAGCGCAAAGAGCGACTTTCATTGTTGATCCGCAAGGCGTTATTCGCTTTGTTTATGTGACGGATTTGAATGTGGGAAGAAATCCGAGTGAGGTGCTTAGGGTTTTGGATGCGTTGCAGACGGATGAGCTTTGCCCTTGTAATTGGAAGAAGGGGGATGAGGTGATTAAGGTTTAAAACCTTTGCTTCGAGCTTGTGAATAACCACCCCCAACCCCTCCTTGAAAAGGAGGGGAGTTACTCATGCCCGAGCTCGATGGTAAAGCCCCTCCTTTTCA
>CAIRMX010000173.1 GCA_903879805.1 uncultured Alphaproteobacteria bacterium
ATGGATTTCTATCAATTTTTACTGAATTTATTTGCCAGAAAACGAAGGGTGACCCCTCGATTTCTGGTAAAAAAAGATAGTTAAAAAGTTCTGTGGAAGCAAGTGGAATATGGGGTGGGGAGGTATTTCAGGATGGACTAAGTAAGAGCGCGGTACAAACTTTAATTTTAAGTTTGGAGACTGGACCCCGTGGTGAAGACGGGGTGACACATAAGTGCGTGTGTAGAATGTTGAAAATTATTGCTTCGAAGGTATTGCTGCTTTTGCTGCTTTTGCTGCGGGTGCGTCAGCTTTTTTGTTTTCATCTTCTTTCTTCTTCAACAAGGCCACCAAGGCTTTTCCTTCCACAACTTTATTTGAACTAAGTACGAAAGTTTGGTTTGGTCTAAGTTCGAAGCTAATTTCAATCTGGTTTTCGGAATTGATTTTTGGTGCAAATTCTTCTTTACGACCCGAAATAATTTTCCATTTACTCAAGCTTAGTTTCCAAAGAATTTTGGCGCTGTCTTTTCTGATCGATTCAACAAAAAGCTCTTTTTTTGGATCATTGGTTTTTGAAGTGATCTTTTTTTCGTTAATCCAAACAATCCAATCTTTCGGGTTAAAATAAATAACTGAGGCGAGATAGATGTAAGACTTTTCGTTTTCTTGGTTTTTTAACTCTTCAGCTTTTCGTAGTCTTTCCGCTTCTTCTAGTTTCTTTTTATCATCTTCATTTGCTGAGGCATTAACGGTTCCATCGCTTTCAGCATCTTCCGGAGAGTAAGCTTGGTTATTCTTAAAGGAGTCGATGGCGCGATCCAAATTTCCGGATTCTTGATCGTCAAACATCAAAGAAGCTGGCTTGCCATTGCCCAGTAAAATATTAGCCAAACCATCTTTGGCTTGGTCGATTAACAATGAATTTGCTCCAGAGTTTGAAGAAAGAGCTTCTGCTGGTGCGGCAGGAGTTTTTGGGCCCGTTGCTGATGGATCTTCTGCTGGAGCAGTCGCTGGCGCCTTATCTCTATTGGCTTCATTTACCGCAGTAACTGTTTCTTTGTTTTTGTCAGATAAGTTATTTTCCACAAAGGTTGATTTATCTTGTGCGATGGCGTCATTCAAAAGAAGGGTAAAAGATAGTAAGAAAATTTTATGAATTTTATTCAATCTCATCGGTCTTAAACTAGTTTAATTGGTTTTAGCAGGTGCGGCGGCGGGCGCTACATTAGCTTTGTTTTTAAAGGCATACCAGAAAAAGTTAAGACTGCCATTTACTATGCCAGAACCTTTGCCGGCACTAATCGCGATTAAATCGTCAGTAGTGTAACTTTTATCTTTTTTAACTTCTAAGCTGCTGATTACGACATATCCCGGAAGTGAGTTGGTGAAATCGGTCACGAATAACAAGGCCTTGCTATCATCTAGAGATTTGAAGGTTAAGGAAACAGTAGTGAATAATACGCTGATTGTAGAGCAGTTAAACACCCCGTCCGTAAGGGTTTCTGGCAGGTTTACTTTAATTAGCGGATCGGAGATATTGTATTTCACGGCCATTGAGGCGAGTAGAGAGTTGATGTCATCCATCTTGATACCGGAAGTATTCTTTTTGCTTTCATCAAGATTACGCCAGATCGCCATGTATTTTTTAATATCCAACGTTTTGCCTTGTAGCTCAGTTGCCTGACTTTGGATTTGTTCGGCTTCGCTATTAATTTTATCAGCCTTTTCCTGCATTTGAGCGTTTTGATGTATGTTGTAAAACAAACAGCCGCAAAAAATTAGCAATGAGCCTAGCGAAGTGAGCGAGTTAATAACAATTTTCTTTCTAAGTTCTAAAATCTTCATTATTTTGATATGCTGAAATCAATGGGGAAGCTGTAATATTTTTGGTTAAAGTCGATATTACGAGGTAGGTCAGTGTAACTTACCTGATTTTTATTTAGATTGTCTTTTACCTTAACCACCAAGCTATCGAACTCGTTGAAGAGATCTTCAATGTCACCACTCTTGTTCAAGATTTGTCCGTTTAAAGTGATTTTATAATTTTGAGATGGGGAAGGTGACTTTTGGTTAAATCCTACAATTGCGTAAGTGAAGCTGCTTAATTTTACGTTAAAGTTTTTGAGGAATTTTAGCTTAATGTAAAAGTCGCTAACGCTAGTTCCGACTGATCCAAGTGCTTGTTCAATTTTACCAAAATCGGTTACTTTTTCGATATCTACCGCTTCGCCATCTTCGTTAGTTTTAGCACCTTCAAGTGCCATTTTTTGAATTTTAGAAAAATCTTCCGCAGCCGCTGTTTTTTGAGCTTCCGCACTATTAATCATTCGACGCAAACCTTCACGAGAGAAAGCACTGTATAAAATGGCGACAACTGTAGCAAAAATGAACATGATGTTCATGTAGTAAGAAACCTTCAAGCCGACGAAAAACTTGTCAATGGCGGCAATTTTGGAGGTGGAGAATTTTAATATTTTATTGCTTTTGGAGAAAACTCGCGAAAGCAGTAAGTCACAAGAAGCGCTGTTAATAGGCAGAAGTTTAGAATCACCAATTTGCGCTGCGGCTTGAGCTGGAGTGTAACTGATGAAATTCATCTCAGTACTATTAAGCTTTTTAATCGACTCCAAAGCTTCGGTAGGAAGAATGTTGACGATATCAAGTTCTGACATCGATACGTCGGGAAATAGACGTTTTAGATATTCAAAAGTACTGTAAATATCTTGTTCATATTTTTCTAAGAAGTCGGGCTGATTAAAATCATAATTTACAACCCGAGTGAAAACGATGCCGCTATTTGAAAACACCACCTGTCTAATGCCGCTGACTTTATTTTGCATGATCAGGCAGTAGAGATCGTTTCTTTTATTTTTGATTTTTGAACGACTCTTGATGTCTTTTTTAAGCAGGTTGAGCAAGTTAAAAGCTTCAACCGGCAACATGTAAATGCCGACAAGTCGGTTTGGCATTTCTAGCAAAAACTCAATCCATTTGCTGACAATGTCAGAGTTTGTTGAAGAGACAAAAAGACATTCCCATCTCTTGCTACTTTGCGGAACTTTAACTTTGGATTTTGCTTGATTGAGAATGATGTAGTTTTTGAAACTTTCCTTGTCGCCATCACTTGCCATGTCGCGTTTTACAAGGCGGGTAAGATCTGATTTGCGTACCAGAGGATAAACTTTTTTCTTGTAACTCTGGTCAACCGTGTCGATTAGGATGTAAACTGATGCGTCTTTGTGCGATAAAAAAATGCCTTTTAGTTCTTCTTTCGATTTGTCGTTTAATTCATCTAGAAAAATTTTATTCTTGATTTTGCTACCATCATGCAACGCTACAACTGAGCCGTAATTCCCTATTGTGACGACAATATTTTTCTTAGAAAACATTTGAGTTTGAGATAGTTAAAACTTAGAAATTTTTATGAATAAAGGTTTTTTACGAACCATTATTTTAACATGCAAATATTCATCAAAAAAATGATCCTAGGAGTTGGAACTGACCTAATTTCGGTCGCCAGAATTGAAAGATTAATTACTCAATTTCAGCAGAGATTTGCCGAAAAAATTTTCACCAAAAACGAAGTTGCTCACGCTGATAAATTAAAAAATTCTCTGCCACGTGCTTTATTTTTTGCTAAGAGATTTGCCGCCAAAGAAGCCTTTGCCAAAGCAATTGGTCTGGGCATTGGTAGAGGGATCGACTTTAAAGATATTGAAGTGGAAAATGACCAATTCGGAAAACCAAATATTAAAATTCTTAACGGCAAAGACGCTTTTTTAAAAGAGCGCTTCGCCTGCAAAGAACTCGCAATTCACCTGTCATTAACTGACGAAAGTTCACTGGCTAGTGCCTTTGTTGTAATCGAAAAAATTTCATGAAAAAAATTATCGTAATTGGAGCTGGAGCTTGGGGAACGGCGCTTGCTAATTTGTTGGCTAAAAATTCTCACGAAGTTTTTTTAAGTGCAAATCGCGCCGAAATTGCTGACGAAATTAATCGCAAAAATACCAATCAGAAGTTTTTGCCAGAGGTAAAATTAAGCAAAAAAATCAAAGCGATTGGCGATTTCTCAGAAGAGTTAAAAATTGCTGATCTGGTTTTTATCGTGGCGCCAAGCGTTGCCGCGGCGGAAATTTTTAAAAAAATTGCCAAAGCCAAAATCAAAAAAACCTGCAAATTTGTAATTTGCTCGAAAGGCGTTGAGCAAAAATCTTTGCTACTTTTAAGCGACGCTTTTGAGAAAATTACCAAGTCAAAAAACTACGCAGTTTTGTCTGGTCCGAACTTCGCAATCGAAGTGGCACAAGACGTTGCGACAATTACCACAATTGCTGCCAGAAATAAAAAATTAGCCGGTGAAGTAATCGCAGTTTTGAACAATAAAAACTTTCACGCGCAATATTTTAAAGATCCACGCACCGCCGAAATTTGCGGCATTGTAAAAAATATTATTGCCATTGGTTGCGGAATTATTGAAGGGCTTGATCTTGGAGTTAACGCCAAATCGGCTGTGGTTTTGAAAGGTGTTAGTGAAATTCAACTGCTGTGCAAAAAATTAAAAGCATCAAACGACATCGCCAACGCCGCGGGTTTTGGTGATATTTTTCTGACATGCTCTTCGGCAAAATCGCGCAATAATTCTTTGGGAGTGATGCTTGCTAAAGGAAAAAATTACCAAGAAATCGCCAAAGAAACCGGCAAAACATTCGAAGGCGCATCCTCGGCCGCAGCGGTTGCGGCAATTGCTAAAAAACTGAAATTGAAACTAGACTTGTGCGAAAAAATAAACGAAATTTTGACGCAGAAATATTCTCCTAAGCAGATCGAAGAAAAAATCGTTACAGCAATTCTTAAGTAAAAAATCCTAAAAAAATCAAACATGACCAACAGCGTTTTAATCATCGATTTCGGCAGTCAAGTCACTCAACTAATCGCGCGCAGAATCCGTGAACTCGGCATTTTCTGCGAAGTAAAAAACCCAGATTTCAAACTCGAAGAAATCAAAAAAATGGCGCCAAAAGCCATTATTTTTTCTGGCGGTCCTGCTTCAGTTTACGAAAAAGATGCGCCAACAATTGATAAAAAAATCTTCGATTTAAAAATTCCAATTCTAGGCATTTGCTATGGCGAGCAGCTAATCTGTCACTTGCTTGGCGGCAAAGTTGGAAAATCTTTCGAGCGCGAATTCGGCAAAGCTGAAATCAAAATTGTTTCTGATTCGAAACTTTTAAAATCACTCAAAAACAAACAAGTTTGGATGAGTCACGGTGATCATATTAGCAAAATTCCTGCGGGTTTCGCTGTAATTGCCAACACACCAAAAGCGCCTTTTGCTGCAATTGCTGACGAGAAAAATAAAATCTACGGCGTGCAGTTTCACCCAGAAGTTGTTCACTCAATTGAAGGCAAAAAAATCATCGAAAATTTCGTGGTAAAAATCGCTGGCTGCAAGTCGGACTGGACGATGAAAAATTTTAAGAAAGAAGAAATCGCCCGCGTTAAAAAACTTGTCGGAAAAGATCGTGTGATCTGCGGACTCAGCGGTGGCGTGGATTCATCAGTTGTTGCGGCGCTAATTAACGAAGCAATCGGCAAACAATTAACCTGCATTTTCGTCGATCACGGCTTGTTACGCAAAGATGAAGGCAAGCAAGTAAAAGAAATGTTCGCCAAAAATTTCAAAATTAATTTGATTTACGTTGATGCTGCCGAGCTTTTTCTTTCAAAGCTTAAAGGCGTTTCTGATCCTGAGAAAAAACGCAAAATTATCGGCAAAACTTTTATCGAAGTTTTCGACAAAGAGTCGCTAAAAATCAAAGATGCTAACTTCTTGGCACAAGGAACTTTGTACCCAGACGTGATCGAATCGTCACACCCAAATAAGGGTGCTAGCCAAACCATCAAGTCGCACCACAATGTCGGTGGCTTGCCAAAAAAGATGAAATTGAAACTGCTCGAACCAGTTAGAATGCTGTTCAAAGATGAGGTGAGGTTGCTTGGAAAAGAATTAGGTTTGCCTGACGTTGTAGTCGGCCGCCATCCTTTCCCAGGACCGGGTCTTGCGATTAGAATTATCAGCGAAATCACTCCAGAAAAAATTAAAATTCTGCAAGAGGCGGACGCAATCTACATCGACGAAATCCGCAAAGCCGGCCTTTACGACAAGATCTGGCAAGCCTTCTCAGTTTTGACTCCAATCAAAACTGTGGGCGTAATGGGTGATGCAAGAACCTACGAAAATGTTTTAGCACTACGCGCTGTAACTTCCATCGATGGCATGACTGCGGATGTTTACCATTTCGATTCCAAATTCTTATGCGCGGTGGCGAGCCGAATCATCAACGAAGTCCGCGGCATCAACCGCGTGGTTTATGACTTCACCTCGAAACCACCAGGAACGATTGAGTGGGAGTAGAATAAATTTGGGGCTTTTCAGTGAGCAAAAGTGTTTTTATGACCAAGAGAGATCGTCAAATTGTGACAGCTAAGAAGGTACCGGGGCTTTGGAAGAAATACTTAAAAGGCGAGTTTGATTTGCCGCACGGGGATAAACTTCCAGATCATTCTGTAGGACACTCTGAAAAACCTACCACCCATCTCTAAAAATCACTAAATTTCTTTTAAGAATTTTCAAAAAGATCCAAATAATCTCTTGCGATAAAGCGAGTTGAGCCCACTATTCACAGAGCTTCACAGCTATTTGAATTC